>NZ_JBYSZW010000011.1:0-156439 GCF_058787575.1 Cupriavidus sp. FW305-3-2-15-C-LB2 | reverse complement strand
ACCCCCACCTAAGGAGCCACCATGCCCGCCACCACCATGCCCTACCGCCGCCTCGGCGCCAGCAACCTGCGCGTTTCGGCACTTTGCCTGGGCACCATGATGTTCGCCGACCAGACCGATGAGGCCGAAGCCGCCCGCATCGTCGCCAGCGCGCGCGACCACGGCGTGAACTTCATCGACACCGCCGACGTGTATACCAAGGGCGCGTCGGAGCAGATGGTCGGGCGCCTGCTGACCGCCAGCCGCCACGACTGGGTGCTTGCCACCAAGCTGGGCAACGCGATGCAGGCGGCGCCCAATCACGGGCACTATTCGCGGACCTGGATCCTGCGCGCGGTGGAGGACAGCCTGCACCGGCTGGCGACGGACTACATCGACATTCTCTACCTGCACCGCGATTATCCCGGCGCGAACCTGGAAGAGGCGGTGCGGGCGATGGGCGACCTGGTGCGCAGCGGCAAGATTCGCTACTGGGCGGTGTCGAACTTCCGCGGCTGGCGCATCGCGGAGATCGCACGGCTGTGCGGCGAGCTGGGCGTGCCGCGCCCGGTGGCATGCCAGCCCTATTACAACCTGCTGAACCGGATGCCGGAGGTGGAGATCCTGCCGGCATGCGAGCACTACGGGCTGGGCGTGGTGCCCTACAGCCCGGTGGCGCGCGGCGTGCTGACCGGCAAGTACGCGCCCGGGCAGGCACCGGGCGAGGGTACGCGCGCCGGCCGCGCAGACCGCCGCATGATGGAAACCGAGTTCCGTGAAGAGTCGCTGCTGATTGCACAGCAGCTCAAGGCCCATGCCGAAGGGCGCGGGCTGACCCCGGGCCAGTTCGCCACGGCGTGGGTGCTGGCCAACCCGATTATCTCGTCGGTCATTGCCGGTCCGCGCACGCTCGCGCAATTCGAGGACTACCTGGGCGCGCCCGCTGCCGTCATCACGCCCGAGGAAGAATCGATGGTCGATGCGCTGGTGTCGCCGGGCCATGCCTCGACGCACGGCTACAACGACCCGGGCTATCCGTTCGGGGGGCGGCCCGTGGCACGCGCGCAGGCAGCCTGATGACCGTTTCGGACAGGGGCGCAATGTGGCTCAGGCGCTGCCTGGAGTGATGCCTGTATGCAACGGCACAATGCCCGCGCGTGCGCTTGCTGCAGGCTGCCTTTACTCCTACTAATATCAAGACAGGCGGCGCGCGGCGTGCGCGCGCCGCGAGAACATTGCGCTTCGAGCCGGTGCATGACAGCCCCTGCGCGCTGCATCGGCCCAACAGGGAAGCCCAAACGTGTCGCGTCGTGGCTGGATCTTCGCTGGCTTGGCGGTCGCCCTTGGTGGGGGCGCCTATGTTGTGTACAGCTTTGTCGCAAGCGAAGTGCACAACTCGCACTTGCAGGCGCGGCTGATCGGCAGCCTGGGGCAGCGGCTGACATTCGAGATCCTGCCGGGCGCCAGCGACAGCATCCGTTTCCCGCATTCCGGGCCCTATGACGCCCGCATGGGCTACGGCCAGGTGCCGCTGTTCGCGCAGCGGCTGGAGCAGCGCGGCTACGTTCCCGCCGAACAGGCGCGCATGTCGCCCGAGATGGTGCGGCTGATCGACGAAGGCCTGTTCACGCCCTACCGCGAGAAGAACCAGGCGGGCCTGCTGCTGCGCGACTGCAACGGGCTGACGCTGGCGTTCGAGCGTTATCCGCAGCGCCAGTACCCGGACTTCGGCACGGTGCCGCCGCTGCTGGTGAGCGCCTTGCTCTATGTCGAGAACCAGGGCCTGCTCAACCCGGAATACCCCAATATGAACCCGGCGCTGGACTGGCGCCGGCTGTCGCGCGCGGTGCTCGACCAGGTGATCCGGCTTGCCGACAAGTCGCATGACGCGCCCGGCGGCAGCACGCTGGCCACGCAGATCGAGAAATACCGGCACTCGCCCGAAGGGCGCACCGCATCGATCCCGGAGAAATTCCGCCAGATGGCGTCGGCGTCGCTGCGTGCCTACCTGGACGGCCCCGACACCCAGCGCGCGCGCGAGCGCATCGTGGTCGACTACCTGAACACGGTGCCGCTGTCGGCGCGCGCCGGCTTCGGCGAGATCAACGGCATCGGCGATGGGCTCTGGGTCTGGTATGGCGAGGACTTCGGCGAGGTCAACCGGCTGCTCAAGGAACTGGACCAGCACGCGCCCGAGCCGCGCCAGGCGCAGGCCTTCAAGCGCGCACTGTCGCTGATCATCTCGCAGCGCCGCCCGTCCTACCACCTGCGCCGCGACGACACCAACCTGGATGCGCTGACCGGCAGCTACCTGCGCCTGCTGGCGGCCAACAACGTCATCACCGCCGAGCTGCGCGACGTAGCGCTGGCGCAGCCGCTGGACAAGGCCGCGCCACCCCAGAGCCCGCCGCAGGAGCCCTTTGTCACGCGCAAGGCCGTCAACCGGGTGCGTGCCGATATCACCCGGCTCACCGGGGTGGAGAGCCGCTACGACATGGACCGGCTCGACCTGACCGTGGACAGCACCGTCAACCGCGAGGCGCAGCGCATCGTCACCGAAACGCTGCAGCGCGTGAACAACAAGGCCGATGCGCGCGCCATGGGCCTGTACGGCCACAACCTGCTGCGCGACCACGACGACCCGTCGAAACTGATGACGAGCTTCACGCTGTATGAGCGCGTGGGCAATGCCAGCGTGGTGCGGATCCAGGCCGACAATATCGACCAGCCCTTTGATATCAACAGCGGCGCGCGCCTGAACCTGGGTTCCACGGCCAAGCTGCGCACGCTGGTGACCTACCTGGAGATCATCAGCGAGCTGCACGCGCGCTATGCCGGCATGACCAGCGCACAGCTGGCCGCGGTGCCGCTGGCACGCCAGGACGCGCTCAGCCACTGGGCGGTCGATTACTTGCTTAAGGCGCGCAAGCCCGCGGAGCGCGAGCTGATGGCCATGCTCGATGCCGCCATGGAGCGCAAGTACTCCGGCGGCGCCGGCGAAGCCTTCTACACCGGCGGCGGCCTGCAGAGCTTCAGCAATTTCGAGCGTGAATCGGGCATGCGCAACCTGACGGTGCGGACCGCATTCCAGCACTCGGTCAACCTGGTCTTCATCCGCATGATGCGCGACATCGTGCGCTACGAGACCTTCCACGCCAGCCCGGACATTGGCGAGCTCTTCGATGACCGCGACGCGCCCGGCCGGCGCGCCTACCTGGAGCGCTTTGCCGACCAGGAGGGCAGCGCCTACATGACGAACTTCTACCAGCGCTACCGCGGCAAGAGTTCTGAGCTGCGCCTGGCCACGCTGCTGGGCCGCGTGCGCATGACTACGCCGCACCTGAATGCGGTGCGCATGTCGGTGGCGCTGCTGAGCGCGCGGCCGCACCTGGACGAGGACAGCTACATCCGCATCATGCGCGCCCGCCTGGGCGACAAGCAGCTGGCCGGCGAAGACCTGAGCGCGCTGTACCGCAAGTACGGCAAGGACAAGTTCAACCTGAACGACCGGGGCTACCTGTCACGGGTGCATCCGCTGGAACTGTGGATGGTGGAGTACCTCGACCAGCACCCCGACGCGACGCTGGCAGAGATCCTGAAGGCCAGCACCGCCGAGCGCCAGGAAGTGTACAAATGGCTGTTCCGCACGCGCAGCAAGGCCGGCCAGGACAACCGCATCCGCACGCTGCTGGAGCAAGACGCCTTCACGCGGATTGCGCGGCGCTGGCAGCGGCTGGGCTATCCGTTCGATTCCCTGACGCCGTCGTACGGCAGCGCCATCGGTGCCGCGGGCGACCGGCCGGCCGCGCTGGCGGAGCTGGCCGGCATCCTGCTGGCGGGCGGCGTAGTCACGCAGAACACGGCGGTGCGCAGCCTGGCGTTTGCCGACGGCACGCCGTACGCCACGCGCTACGTGCTGCAGCCGGGTCCGGGCAAGCGGGTATTGCCGGCCGAAGTGGCCGAACTGGCGCGGCGCTCGATGCTGGATGTGGTGGAGCGCGGCACCGCCAGGTCGATCCGCGGCGCCTTCACGGTGCCCGGGCGCGACGGCGCCACGCTGGCGGTGGCGGGCAAGACCGGCACCGGCGACCAGCGCTACCAGGTCTATGGGCCGGGCGGGCGGCTGATTTCGTCGCGCTCGGTGAACCGCTCGGCCACCTTTGTGTTCACGCTGGGCGAGCGCTTCTTCGGCACCGTAGTGGTCAATGTGAGAGAACCCTATGCGGCGCGCTACAGCTTTACCAGCGCGCTGGCGGTGCGGGTTCTGCGGGCGGTCGCGCCGCAGGTGTCGGCGATGGCGCCGGGTGGCGACCGCCCGCTGCTGCGTTGCCATGATGCCGCGCCCGGCCTGCGTACGCCGCGCGTGCCCGCCATGGCCACGCCGGCCGACGCCGTGCCTGGCGCCACGCTGGCCCAGGGCCTCCAGGGGCCGGCGCGCAGCGGCACGCCCAATACTGCCGCGGTACCGCAGGCGCCTGCCGCGCCCGAGGTACCCGCCCTGGCCGACGCGCAGGACGCCGCCGGCGTGCGTCGCGCCAGTCAGCCCTTGCGCCGGACCATGCCGTAGATCACCAGCAGCACGATCGCGCCAATCACCGACGCAATCCAGCCGGCCGGCTGGCCCGGCAGGTACCAGCCCATGGCGCGGCCGACGTAGCCTGCAGCCAGCGAGCCCAGCACGCCCAGGACGATGGTCATGATCCAGCCCATCTTGTCGTCGCCGGGTTTGACCGCCCTGGCGATCAGGCCGACGATAAGGCCAACGAACACGGTGCCAATGAATGCCATCATGATGCGCTCTCCCGGTAGTGGTCTGAGTCCATGCCGGCCGCAAGGGGCGGCCGGTTGCGCTTCATGATACACGCAGCAGTCTGGTGCGTATGACGCTCAAGTGACAAGCGCAGGCGCTGCCGTCAGGCCTGCGCCAGCCGGAACTGGCCGACCGCGTGATGCAGCGCATCGGCCTGGTCTTCCAGCGAGGCGGCGGCGGCCGCGGCTTCTTCCACCAGCGCGGCGTTCTGCTGCGCCATCTGGTCCATCTGCGACACCGCCTGGTTGACCTGCTCGATGCCGCCGGTCTGCTCCTCGGTAGCCGCGCGCATCTCGGCCATCAGGTCGGTCACGCGCTTGACCGCGCCGACGATCTCGTCCATCGCCTTGCCCGCGCTTTCAACCAGCACCGCGCCGTCGTCCACGCGCTGCGCCGAGTTGCCGATCAGCGCCTTGATCTCCTTTGCAGCGGTGGCGCTGCGCTGCGCCAGCGTGCGCACCTCGCCGGCCACCACCGCGAAGCCGCGGCCCTGGTCGCCGGCACGTGCCGCTTCCACGGCCGCATTGAGCGCGAGGATGTTGGTCTGGAAGGCAATGCCCTCGATCACGCCGATGATGTCGACCACCTTGCCCGAGGCATTCTTGATCTCGCCCATGGTGTCCACCACCTGGCTGACGATGGTGCCGCCGCGCACCGCGATGTCCGATGCGCCTTCGGCCAGGTGGCTGGCCTGGCGCGCGTTCTCGGCGCTCTGGCGCACGGTGCTGGTGAGCTGCTCCATGCTGGCGGCGGTTTCCTGCAGCGACGCGGCCTGTTCTTCGCTGCGGCGCGACAGGTCGGCGTTGCCCGCGGCGATCTGCTTGGCCGCGCCCGCGATCGAATCGGCCGAGCCGCGGATGCTGCCGATTGCGCCGGTCAGGCGCGCCTGCATGCGATGCATCGCATAGAGGACGCTGTGCTCGTCGCCGGGGCGCACCTCTACCTGGCTGCCGAGGTCGCCTTCGGCAATGCGCCCGGCGATGTGCGCCGTGGTGGCAGGTTCGCCGCCCAGCTGGCGCTGCAGGCTGGCCGCCACGCGCACCATCACCAGCGACATCAGCAAGCCAACCCCCAGCAGGATGCCGAACGCCTTCATCAGTTCGGCGCGGAACGCCGCCTCGATGTCGTCCAGGTACAGGCCCGCGATGAAGTTCCAGTCCCACGGGCGGAAGTTGGCCACGTAGCTCAGCTTGGGCTGCGGCGCATCCGCGCCGGGCTTGGGCCACAGGTACTCGACGAAGCCCTTGCCAGGCCCTTTGCCGATCCCGGCGATTTCGCGGAAGAGGTAGACGCCGTTGGGGTCCTTGGTGCCTTCCATGGCCTTGCCGTTCATTTCCGGCTTGAACGGGTGCATCAATACCACGGTGTCCGAGCGCATCAGCGTGAAATAGCCATCGCTGCCGAAGCGCATCGCGCGCACGCGCTCGATGGCCTGATTCCTGGCCTCGTCCTGCGTCAGCTTGCCGGCCTTGGCCAGCGCCTCGTACTCGGCCACCACCGAGAATGCGGTGTCGGTGACGTGGGCCAGGTCCAGGCGCCGCTCTTCCATGCGTAGCGAGCGGATCTGCCACGCGTTCCACAGCGTGATGCCGAGCAGGCAGATCCAGCTCAGCACCAGCGGCAATAACAGCTTCTTCTTCAGGCTCAGGTTGTGCAGCATTGCTTCCACTCCTCCATATTCCGCGCTCTGCGCGTTTTCTTGTCGGCGACACGCCGGCGGCGTCATGCATCGGTGGCGCCTGTCGCATGCGTGTGAGTCATCGCCTTAACGGCGCAGGAGGCAACTAACTTGACTGGGTAATTTCACCCCTTCGGGTGATATGGTTGATTGGCTTACATGTGCCGTCTTGCTTGTGCGTTGCACATCTCTTCCAGCGAACCAGAGCGCCGCGGACAAGTGATCCGTCCCGCTGCTTCACGTTGTAATGCGCTGTAATCCAGCGCCGTCCCGGACCGTTTGCGATTTCAAATGCGAACGATTATCCTTCTCTCTTGCGCCAACCATTGTGCAGACAATGGCACGCCTGAGCCCGTGTGATGCGCGCAAGGGACGCTCCAGCTATCCGTACACAGGCAAGACCGGGCCGCCACTTGGGCCGCGCCCGCCGACCAACCGCAATGACCGAAACCCAGCCGGCCTCCGGCCAACAGCGCCGTTCCTTCTGGCTCAAGCATCTCCACCAGTGGCACTGGATCAGTTCCGCGATCTGCCTGATCGGGATGCTGATGTTTGCCGTTACCGGCTTCACGCTCAACCACGCCGCACAGATCGAGGCCAGGCCCGCGGTCGAGACGCGCCACGCCACCATGCCCACGCGCGTGCTCGACAAGGTGCGGGCCGAAGCGCCGGCGGGCGATGCCCAGGGGCGTGAAAAGAAGGCGCCGGTGCCGCCGGTGCTGGCCGACTGGCTGGCGCAGGCGCTGGACATCGACGCCAGCGGGCGCGAGGCCGAATGGTCCGCCGACGAGATCTACGTGGCGCTGCCGCGTCCGGGCGGCGACGCCTGGGTCAGCCTGGAACTCGACAGCGGCGAAGCCCAGTACGAGAAAACCACGCGCGGCGCCATCTCCTACCTGAACGACCTGCACAAGGGCCGCAACACCGGCGCCGCGTGGAGCCTGTTCCTGGATGTGTTCGCGCTGGCATGCCTGGTCTTCAGCGTGACCGGCCTGTTCCTGCTCAAGCTGCATGCGGCCGGGCGCGTGGGGACCTGGCCGCTGGTGGGGCTGGGGCTGGTGGTCCCGGTGCTGCTGGCGCTCCTGTTTATCCATTGAGTCAACCGTTCCAACCGTTTTCCTTCCTGCATCCCACTGACGAGGTTTCTCCGATATGCGCCGACTGCTCACCGTCACCCTGACCGGCATGGCCGCGGTTCCCCTGGCCGGCCCCGCGCTGGCCGCGGACCTGAACATCAAGGTCGAAATCCCGCGCCTGACCGTGGCCGAGTACCACCGCCCCTATGTGGCGATGTGGGTCGAGCGCGCCGACCAGAGCCCGGTGCAGACCCTGGCGGTCTGGTACGACGGCAAGCTCAGGGACGGCGAAGGCACCAAGTGGCTCAAGGACATGCGCCAGTGGTGGCGCAAGGCCGGCCGCGACCTGCACATGCCGGCCGACGGCATCTCCGGCGCCACGCGCGCGCCGGGCGAGCACGGCGTGAGCTTCAGCGACGACAAGGCGCCGCTGGGCAAGCTGCCCGCCGGCAACTACCAGCTGGTGGTGGAAGCCGCGCGTGAAGTGGGCGGGCGCGAGCTGCTGCGCGTGCCGTTCACGTGGCCGCCGCAAGCCGCACAGACCGCCCGCGCCAAGGGCGAACACGAACTCGGCGGCGTGACCGTCGAACTGAAGCCGTAATCCTTCCGGAGCCAGACGATGAAACCTTCCCTTATGTCCGCCGCATCTACCCGCATCGCCACCCGCGTGGCCGTGCTCGCCCTGGCCGCCCTGGCGCCGCTGGCCGCGCACGCTCACCGCCAGTGGCTGCTGCCGTCGGCTACCGTGCTGTCAGGCAGCGATCCGTGGGTGACCGTGGACGCCGCTGTCTCCAACGACCTGTTCTATTTCGAGCACGTGCCGATGCGGCTCGACAACCTGCAGGTGACCGCGCCCGATGGCAGCGCCGTCAAGGCCGAGAACGCTGCCACCGGCAAGTACCGCAGCACCTTCGACCTGCACCTGACCCAGCCCGGCACGTACCGCGTGGCGGTGGTCAACAACGGCCTGTTCGCCAGCTACAAGGTCGACGGCCAGGCCAAGCGCTGGCGGGGTTCGGCCGAGAACTTCGCCAAGGAAGTCCCGGCCAATGCGCAGGACCTGCAGGTCACCCAGGCCGAAGGCCGCATCGAATCCTTCATCACCGCCGGCAAGCCCAGCGACAAGGGCCTGCGCACCGCCGGCCGCGGCCTGGAACTGGCCCCGATCACGCACCCGAACGACCTGGTCGCGGGCGACACCGCCAGCTTCCGCATGCTGCTCGACGGCAAGCCCGCCAGCAACCTGAAGGTCTCGGTGGTGCCGGGCGGCATCCGCTACCGCGACCAGCTGCAGGAGTTCAGCGCCACCACCGACGCCGACGGCAAGTTCAGCGTCAAGTGGCCGGCCCCAGGCATGTACTGGATGGAAGCCGAGGTGAAGGATGACAAGACCACCTTCAAGCAGGCCAAATCGCGCCGTGCCGTCTATGCGGTGACGGTCGAGGTGCTGCCGCAATAAGCCGGTTGCCGGGTTTGAACCGCGTCCTGGTACCTGTTGCGCTGACCGCGCCCCCACAGCCGCCCGCAGCCGATATGCGGCTGCAGCGCTGGGGCGGCGCGACCATGGGCACGACCTGGTCGGTGGCGGCACTGCTGCCGCCGGCCACGGATGCGGACGCCATCGCCGCCGGCATCCAGGCCGTTCTAGATGGCGTGATCGCGCAGATGAGCAACTGGGAAGCGGATTCCGATCTGAGCCGTTTCAACGGCGCGGCACCCGGCAGCTGGCACGCGCTGCCTGAAGACTGCTTCATGGTGCTGCAATGCGCGCTGCTGGTGGCGCGCGACAGCGGTGGCGCCTATGACCCGAGCGCCGGTCCGCTGGTCGACCTGTGGGGCTTCGGCCCAGCACCGGCGCGCACCGCGCCGCCGTCGCCAGACGCGGTGCAGGCCACGCGCGGCCGCTGCGGCTGGGCCCGCATCGAAGTCGATGCCACGGGCCGGCGCGCCTGGCAGCCGGGCGGCGTGTCGCTGGACTTCTGCGCCATCGCCAAGGGCTTTGCCGTCGACGCGGTGGCAGGCTACCTGTGTGAGCAGGGCCTTGACCACCACTTGACGGAGATCGGCGGCGAACTGCGCGGCCATGGCGTCAAGCCCGACGGCATGCCGTGGTGGGTCGCGCTGGAGGCCCCGCCGGGGCTGGGCAGCGATGCCGCGGGGCAGACGCTGGTGGCACTGCACGGCCTGTCCGTCGCCACTTCCGGCGACTATCGCCGCTATTTCGACAGTGACGGTCGCCGCTACGCCCATACCATCGATCCGCGCACCGGCTATCCGGCCAGCCACGCGCTGGCCTCGGTCACGGTCATCCACGCGCAGTGCATGCTGGCCGATGCGCTGTCCACCGCGCTGACCGTGCTGGGCCCGCAGGCAGGCATGGCGCACGCGCGCCGCCACGGCATTGCCGCGCGCTTCCTGGTGCGCACGCCGGGCGGCTTCGACGAACAGCTTTCCCCGGCCTTTGCCGCGATGCTGGCATGAGCGCGAAGGCCATGCCGGCCGCCATCGCCGGCGCAAGCTGGCTTGCCGTTGCCGGCGGTGTCGCGCTGTCCGTGCTGGGGCCGTCGCGCATGGCCATGGCGGCCGGCGTGGTGGCCGCCTACGCGGGCTTCTGCAGCGCGGTGCTTGCCCACCATCGCCAGCGGCGCGTGCGCGTGGTGGCACCGGCTGGCACGGAAGAGGGCGCGACGCTGGTTGCCTACGCCTCGCAGACCGGGTTTGCCGAACAACTGGCGTTGCAGACCGCCAACGCGCTGCACGGTGCGGGGGTGCCGGTGCAACTGCTGTCGCTGGCCGATGTCGATGCGCGGCGCCTGCAGGCATGCCGCCAGGCGCTGTTTCTGGTCAGCACCACCGGCGAGGGCGACGCCCCCGACAGCGCGTACGGTTTTGCGCGCCGCTTGCTGGCCGGCGCGGATGGCCTGCAGTCCTTGCGCTACGGCATCCTCGCGCTCGGCGACAGCAGCTACGCGCGCTTCTGCGCCTTCGGCCACGCGCTCGACGGCTGGCTGCAGCGCCACCATGCGCAGCCGCTGTTTGACCTGGTCGAAGTCGACAACGGCGATGCCGGCGCGCTGCGCTACTGGCAGAACCACCTGTCGGCCCTGAGCGGCGGCGCGGAGATTGCCGACTGGGAACGCCCGCGCTATGACAGCTGGCGGCTCGCGCAACGCCACCATCTGAACCCCGGCAGCCAGGGTGCGCCGGCATTCCACCTGTCGCTGGCGCCGCAGGGCGATGCGGCAATGGACTGGCAAGCCGGCGACATCGCCGAGATCGGCCCGTGCCACGCACCGGCCGAGGTTGAACGGCTGCTGGCGCGGCTTGGCCTCGACGGCGCCACACCGGTGCGCTGCGACGGCCGCGACGCCACGCTCGCCGATGCGCTGGGCACACGCATGCCGCTGCCTGAGGCGCACTTCGCGGCGATGCAGGGCCTGCCGCCGCAGCAACTGGTGGACACGCTGCCGCCGCTGCCGCACCGCGAATATTCGATCGCCTCGCTGCCGCGGGACGGGCAACTCGAACTGCTGGTGCGGCAGACCCGCTACGACGACGGCCGCCTGGGCCTGGCCTCCGGCTGGCTGACCGAACACGCGGCCGTGGGCACCCGCATCGCGCTGCGCATCCGCACCAACCGCAGCTTCCACCCGCCGGCCGATGACCGGCCCCTGATCCTGGTCGGCAACGGCACCGGGCTGGCCGGGCTGCGCGCCCAGCTCAAGGCCCGCGCCGCGGCCGGGCGGCGCCGCAACTGGCTGCTGTTCGGCGAGCGCTCGGCGCAGCATGATGCGTTCTTTGCCGGGGACCTGGCCGCATGGCAGGCCGATGGCACGCTGCAGCGCGTGGACCATGCCTGGTCGCGTGACGGCGGCGCGCCGCGCTACGTGCAGGACGCCTTGCGCGCGCAGGGCGATACGGTGCGCCAATGGGTGGCGGACGGCGCCGCCATCTATGTCTGCGGCAGCCTGCAGGGCATGGCCGGCGGCGTCCATGACGCACTGGCCGGGATCCTCGGCGCAGACGCGCTGCGCCGGCTTGCCGACGACGGCCGCTACCGGCGCGACGTCTACTGAGCGAACCCGCAGCGGCACACGCCGTGCGGAGATCGGCCGCGCGGCTCGCGCGCTGGCCGGCGATGCACTATCTTCGGTGTGAACTGCAAGACATCTGCAGCCAATCACAACACCGAGGAGACCTGATGTTACGCACCCCCCGCCGCCTGGCCGCTGCGCTGGCCCTGCTCGCCACCACCATCCCGGCCGCCATGGCCGAAGCCCCCGTCCGCAACAACGTGCTGGCCGTGCCCGGCCTGGAAAAGCCCGCCAGCGTGCTGGTCGACCGCTGGGGCGTGCCGCATATCTATGCCGGCACGCTCTACGACGCCTTTTTCGTGCAGGGCTTCATGGCCGCGCGCGACCGCCTGTGGCAGATCGACCTGTGGCGCAAGCGCGGACTCGGCGAAATGGCCAGGGACTTCGGCCCGGCCTATGCCGATGGCGACCGCATGGCGCGCGCGGTGCTGTTCCGCGGCGACATGTACCGCGAATGGCTGGCCTATGGCTCCGACGCCAAGCGCGTGGCCGAGGCCTTCGTGGCCGGGGTGAACGCCTATGTGGCGCTGACCGAGCAGAAGCCCGAGCTGCTGCCGCCGGAATTTCGCAAGCTCAACTACAAGCCTGCGCGCTGGCGCGCCGACGATATCGTGCGCATCCGTCACCACGGCCTGACGCTCAACTTCACCGGCGAAGTCGAACGCGCCCAGCTCTATTGCCAGGCCAAACAGGACGCCCCGCGTGCCGACTGGCTGCGCCGCGAACTCGACCCGCAGATCGAGCCCAGGCTCAGCCCCGGCATCGACCCCTGCACGGTTCCCGCCGCCGAGCTGCGCCGCGCCTACGAACTGGCCACCGCCGCAGCGCGCTTCCCGAAAGAGGCGTGGGGCAATGCGCAGGCCGCCAGCATCCCGCTCGACCAGCTCTACGCACTGGTGGACCCCAACAGCGACGCCGGCCGCAGCCTCGGATCGAACAACTGGGTCATCGGCGGCAAGCGCACCACCACCGGCCGCCCGATCCTGGCCAACGACCCGCACCGCTCGCACGGCGCGCCCAGCCTGCGCTATATCAGCCACCTGAACGCGCCGGGGATGTCGGTGATCGGCGCGGGCGAGCCGTTCCTGCCCGGCATCTCGATCGGGCACAACGGCACCATTGCCTTTGGCCTGACGCGCTTCTACATGGACCAGGAAGACCTGTACGGCTACGAGCTCAATCCGGCCAACCCGCATGAGTACAAGTACAAGGGCCGCTGGGAACCGATGGAGAGCATCACCGAAGAGATCGTGGTCAAGGGCGAGTCCGCGCCGCGCAAGGTCACCATCGACTTCACGCGCCACGGCCCGGTGCTGGTTGCCGATGCCGGCCGCGCGCAGGCGTGGGCGCTGCGCGCCGCGTGGCTCGACTACGGCATGGCGCCGTACTTCGGTTCGATGGACTATATGCGCGCGCGCAACTGGGACCAGTTCCGCGCCGCCATGAACCGCTGGGGCGCGCCCGGCGAGAACCAGGTCTATGCCGATAGCAGCGGCAATATCGGCTGGATCCCGGGCGGGCTGACCGTCAAGCGGCCCAACTGGGACGGCCTCACGCCGGTGGCGGGCGATGGCCGCTACGAGTGGGCCGGCTACCGCAACATGGACGAGCTGCCGTGGGCCTACAACCCCGCGCCAGGCTACATCGTCACCGCCAACGAGAACAACATCCCGCCCGAGCACCCGGCCGCGAAACTTGGCGTGGGCTATGAATGGAGCGACAGCTCGCGCGCGCGCCGGCTCAAGGCCGTGGTGGGCGCCAATGCGCGCAGCTCGGCGCAGGACTCGATGGCGTGGCAGAACGACACCGTTTCGCTGCCGGCCCAGCGCGTGGTGGCGCTGCTGAGGGACGTGCGCAGCGACGACCCGCAACTGGCCCGCGGCCTGGACCTGCTGCGCGGCTGGGACGGCAACGAGCGTGCCGACAGCGCCGCAGCGGCATTGTTCGAAGTCTGGTTCAGCAAACACCTGCGCCAGGCCGTGGTGCGCGCCGCGCTGACGCCCGAAGCCGCACGCCTGGTCGGTGCCGGCGATGCCGCGCGCGTGGTGGCGGTGCTGGAGCAGCCCGGTCCGTGGATGCCGGTGGAGCGCCGCAATGCGGTGATGCTCGAATCGCTGAAGGCCGCCATGGCGGAAGCGGAAGGCAAGCTCGGCCCCGACCCGCGCGCATGGCAATGGGGCAAGCTTCACACTGCCGTGTTCACGCATCCGATGGACCCGATCCTGAGCGACGCGGAACGCCAGCAGTTCAATGTCAACGCCGGTCCGATCGGCGGCTCGGCCTTCACGCCGATGAACACCAGCTACCGCAATACCGACTTCCGGCTGACCGCGGGCGCGTCGTTCCGCATGGTGCTGGATGTGGGCAACTGGGATGCCTCGCGCGTGATCAACACGCCGGGGCAATCGGGCAATCCCGCCAGCCCGCATTACCGCGACCTGGCGCCGTTGTGGGCCAAGGGGGAGTATTTCCCGCTGGTGTATACGCGCAAGGCGGTGGAGAAGGCCAGCCGGGAGCGGTTGGAGTTGGTGCCGCAGTAAGTGGGACAACCCATGCGTTTGAAGTAGCCATCAAGCTCGGCGTACGCACCCCTCTCCCGCAAGCGGGCGAGGGGTGCAAACCGGCGGCGGCGCGTTTGCCGCCTTCCCTTACTTCAACATCTTCAACAGCGCCTGCGCCGCAGCATCAGACGATGCCGGATTTTGCCCCGTCACCAGCCGCCCCGCGATCACGACATGGCTGGCCCAATCCTCGCCACGCGTGAAGCGCCCGCCATTGGCCTTGAGCATATCCTCCACCAGGAACGGGACCACCTTGGTCAGCTGCACGGCTTCTTCCTCGCTGTTGGTGAAGCCGGTCACTTCCTTGCCCTTGACCAAGGGTTCCCCGTCCGCGCCCCTGGTATGGCGGAACACCGCCGGTGCGTGGCATACCGCTCCCACCGGCTTGCCGGCGCGGTCGAACTGCTCGATCAGCGCGGCGGAGCGCTTGTCTTCGGCCAGGTCCCACAGCGGGCCGTGGCCGCCCGGGTAGAAGATGGCGTCGAAGTCTTCCGCCTTCACCTGGTCCAGCGTCAGCGTGCTGGCCAGTGCGGCCCTGGCGGCCGGGTCACCCTGGAAGCGCCGGGTGGCGTCGGTCTGGGCGCCCGGATCGTCGCTTTTCGGGTCGATCGGCGGTTGGCCGCCCTTGGGCGAGGCCAGCGTGATGTCGGCGCCGGCGTCCTTGAAGACGTAGTAGGGCGCTGCGAATTCCTCCAGCCAGAAGCCGGTCTTCTTGCCGGTATTGCCCAGCTGGTCGTGCGATGTCAGCACCATCAGGATTTTCATTGTTCCGCTCCATGTCGGTTCACAGGCAGCCGGGCGAGAAATGCCTCGGCACTGGCAACATCCTAGGCAGCGGACTATGATTCGAAAACTTCTATTATTCGATCTCTGCTATCCAAAAAATGAATATCGGCAGCAAGGACCTGAACCTGCTGTACGTGTTCCACGTGCTGTATCAGGAGGGCAATGCCTCGCGCGCGGCCGCGCGCATGGCGCTGAGCCAGCCGGCGCTGAGCCACAAGCTCAACCGCCTGCGCGACGAGCTCGGCGATCCGCTGTTCGTGCGTGCGCCGCGCGGCCTGACGCCGACGCCGCGTGCGCACGCGCTGGCGCCACAGGTGCAGCGGCTGATCGGGGATCTCGACGCGTTCTATGATGCCTGTGCCGGCCACGACTACCTGGCGCGCAGCGAGCACCTGCACATCTACACCACCGACTACATGGAGCAGCTGCTGCTGCCCGCCCTGCTGCCGCGGCTGCGCAGCCAGGCGCCGGGCGTGGTGCTGGTCACGCACAACACGCGCGGCGAGCTGCCGCGCGAGGAACTGGAGAAGGGCACCTGCGACCTGGCGATCGCGGGTTTCTATGAGAACCTGCCCGATACCTTCCACCAGCAGCGGCTGTGCAGCGAGGACTTCGTGGTGCTGGCCTCGCGCGCCAATCCGCGCATCGCCGATGGCCTGGATCTCGACGCCTTCCTGGCGTGCGAACACCTGCTGACCACGCTGACCGGCGACCTCAACGGCGTGGTTGACCGTGCGCTTGCCCGGCAGGGGCACAAGCGCAGGGTGGTGGCGGGATTGTCGAGCTTCCTTGCGCCGAGCCGGCTGGTGCGCGGCACGGAACTGCTGCTGACCTGCCTGCGCTCGGTCGCGGAAGAGGCCGTGGCGCGCGACCCTGATCTGGTGCTGCTGCCGGTGCCGTTCGCGCTGCCCCACGTCGACATGATGCAGATCTGGCACGCGCGCACCGATGCCGACCGGCTGCGGCGCTGGCTGCGCCAGCAGATCCAGGAGGCGGCCAGCGCCATCAGCGCGGCCGAGCCGGCCGCGCGCAAGCCCCGCGTCAGGCGCGGTTGACCACCGGCAGCAGCGCGCCCTGCACCGCGCGCGCCGCATCCGAGGCCAGGAACAGGATCACGTCGGCCAGCGCATCCAGGCTGACCCAGCGCGCGGCATCGGCATCCGGCATGGCCTGGCGGTTCTCGGGCGTATCCAGCACGCTGGGCAGCACCGCGTTGACGCGGATGCCCTGGTCGCGCAGCTCTGCCGACATCGATTCGGTCACACGCGCCAGCGCGTCCTTCGAGGCGCAATAAGCGCTCATCTGCGCCAGCCCGCGCGCCGCCGAGTTGGCACCCACGTTGACGATGGCGCCGCCGCCGGCGGCCAGCATGTGCGGCACCACCGCGCGCGCCATGTTCAGCACCGTGCCCACGTTCATGTCGAACACGTGGTTCCAGGCCTCGGCGCTGGTTTCATGCACGCTTGGGCCCATGGCGAAGCCGCCGGCCAGGTTGCACACCACGTCGATGCGGCCGCATGACTGAACCGCTTGCGCGACGGCCTCGCTCAGCTTGGCGGCATCCAGCAGGTCCGCCTGCAGCGTGAGGTGGCCGGTGCCCGCTTCGGGCAGCGGCGCTGCATGCCGGTCCAGCAGCACCACGCGCGCGCCTGCCTGCGCGAAGGCCTGTGCCACGGCGCGGCCCAGGTTGCCGCGTGCGCCGGTGATCAATACGTTCTTGCCGTTGAAGTTCATTTGCGTGCTCCTGCGCCGTCGTGGCGCGCATGGTCGGGTCAGCATCGCCCGGGGGCCGGCTTTTACCATCGTGGGCCGGGGCGAAAAACGCAAGCCAGTCTACGCACCGCTCCCCAACATTTGCTTGCGAAATTGCCTCGGGCTAACCCTTGAACGGCACAGGAAGTTGCGCGCCACGCCGCGTCATTGCCGATTGCGCCGTGGCTTGCGCGCTGGCGTGGTGTCCGCGGGGGCGGCCGCCGCTTCCGCCGCCGCGGTCTGTTCAAGGAAGGCCACCAGCAGCCGCGCCGCCGGCGACAGCAGTTCCAGGTCGCGGAAGCAGATCGCAAAGCGCCGCCGCGCCCAGTCGTTGCGCAGCGGGATCACGCGCAGGCCGAAGGTAGGCGCGATCGGCGCGGCGATCTCGGCCGGGATGATGGTGATGCCCAGGTCGGCACGCACACAGCGCAGCGCAGCGTCGAAGGTCGAGACCACCGCGCGGTAGCCAATGCCGCGCCCGAGGATGGCCGCATAGCGCGTCAGCATGGTCTGCACCGCGGTCTGGGCGGGCATGCCGATATGGTCGTAGTCCAGCGTGTCCTCGAAGCGGCAGTCCTCGGCCTGCGCCAGCGGATGCGAGGCGTGGACCACTGCCGCGAGCTGGTCGGTGCGGTAGGGCCGGGTCTGGAAGCCTTCCAGGTCGGCCGCGTCCCAGCAGATGCCCAGCGGCGCCGAGCCCTCGCGCAGCGCTCGCACCACGTCACTGCTCAGGCTTTCCTCGATGGTCACGCGCACATCGCGGTTGGCCGGCTGCTGCAGGAAGGCGGCAATATCGTCCGGCAGCGATTCCGCCATTGAGGACACCGTCGCCAGCAGCCGCACCTGCCCGCGTATGCCTGCGCCGTAGTCGGCCATGTCGCGCGCGACGCGGTCCGCCGCCGCCAGCATGGCGCGCGCATGCGCCAGCACCATTTCGCCCGCGGGCGTCGGGATCACGCCGCGGCGGCGCCGCTCCAGCAGGGTTGCGCCAACCGTCCCTTCCAGTTGCGCCAGCCGCTTGCTGATGGCCGATGCCACGATGTGCTCCTGCTCGCCCGCACGCGCCATGTTGCGGGTTTCGCAGACGGCGACGAACAGGCGCAGGGTGGTGAGGTCGAGGTCTCGCATGGTAAGGGGCTGCGTGTTTCCGGAATGGAATGTTAAGCCCCTTTGGTTGCCGGTAGTCATTCATCCGGGAATTTCTGGATGTAGTTGTGCGGCGCCCGGCAGACATTCCGGTTCGGAATGTTATCGTGCGCGAATCACCGCTTCAGCTCTTGGGCAGAAACTCATAGAGTTCTTCCGTCGCCCCCACTGCGGGGCGCAAACCGGAAGCCCCTGAATCATGTCTGTTCCCTTTCCCCGCCACGCCGTTATCCGCGAAGTCGGATTGCGCGATGGCCTGCAGAGCATCCGCACCATCCTGCCCACGGCCAGCAAGGAAGCGTGGATCCGCGGCGCGTACGCGGCCGGTCTGCGCGAGCTGGAGGTGGGCTCGTTCGTGCCCGCGCACCTGCTGCCGCAACTGGCCGATACCGCGCAGCTGGTCGCGTTCGCGCGCACGCTGCCGGGTTTGTTCGTCTCGGTGCTGGTGCCGAACCTGCGCGGCGCGCAGGATGCGCTGGCCAGCGGCGCGGACCTGATGCTCGTGCCGCTGTCGGCCAGCCATGCGCACAGCCTGGCCAACCTGCGCAAGACGCCGGATGAAGTGGTGGCTGAAGTGGCGCGCATCCGCGCCGCGCGCGATGCCAGCGGCGCGAAGACGCTGATCGAAGGCGGTGTCGGCACCGCGTTCGGCTGCACGCTGCAGGGCCATGTCGATCCCGATGAAGTGCTGCGCCTGATGCAGGCGCTGCTCGATGCCGGCGCCGACCGCGTCAGCCTGGCGGATACCGTCGGCTATGCCGACCCGCACATGGTGCGCGAGCTGTTTGCGCGCGCCGTCGATATCGCCGGCGATCGGTTCTGGTGCGGCCATTTCCACGATACCCGCGGGCTTGGCCTGGCCAACGTCCACGCGGCGCTGGAAACCGGCGTGACCCGCTTTGACGCCTGCCTGGCCGGCATCGGCGGCTGCCCGCACGCGCCCGGCGCCAGCGGCAATGTCACGACCGAAGACCTGGCCTACATGCTCGGCAGCATGGGCATCGACACCGGCATCGATATCGGCCGCTTGCTGGCGCTGCGTGAAGACGTGGCTGGCTGGCTCAAGGACGAAACCCTGCACGGCACGCTGTGGCGCGCCGGCCTGCCCAAGACCTTCCCGGCCCAGCCTGCTGGCGCCGCTGCCTGAGACGCAAGATGACCCAAGACAACAGCAACTCCCTGCCGCTGGCCGGCATCCGCGTGGTCGAATTCACGCATATGGTGATGGGCCCCACCTGCGGCATGATCCTGGCCGACCTGGGCGCCGAGGTGATCAAGGTAGAGCCGCCCGGCGGCGACAAGACGCGCAACCTGCCGGGCCTGGGCATCGGCTTCTTCCGCGCCTTCAACCGCAACAAGAAGAGCGTGGTGCTGGACATCACCACCGAGGAAGGGCGTGCCACCGCGGCCGAGCTGGCGGGCCAGAGCGACGTGCTGCTGGAGAACTTCCGGCCCGGCCTGATGCAGAAGCTGGGGCTGGACTACGCCACACTGTCGCGCGACTACCCGCACCTGATCTACGTCTCGCACAAGGGCTTCCTGCCCGGCCCGTACGAGAACCGGCTGGCGCTCGACGAGGTGGTGCAGATGATGGGCGGGCTGTCCTACATGACCGGCCCAAGCGGGCGGCCGCTGCGCGCGGGCACCTCGGTCAACGACATCATGGGCGGCATGTTCGGCGCCATCGGCGTGCTGGCCGCGCTGCGCGAGCGCGACCGCACCGGGCGCGGCCAGGAGATCCAGAGCGCGCTGTTCGAGAACTGCGTATTCCTGGCTTCGCAGCATATGCAGCAGTTTGCGATGACCGGCGAGGCGCCGCCGCCGATGCCGTCGCGCGTGTCGGCGTGGAGCGTGTATGACGTCTTTACGCTGGCCGGCGACGAGCAGCTGTTTATCGGCGCGGTCAGCGACAAGCAGTTCGCGACGCTGTGCCAGGTGCTGGAGCATCCGGAGCTTCTCGGCAAGCCCGAGTACGCCAGCAATGCCTCGCGCGTGGCGGTGCGTCCGCAACTGCTCGATGAGCTGGGCGCGATCCTGCGCCACCACCGCAGCGCAGAACTGGCGCCCAGGCTCGAAGCCGCCGGCATCCCCTATGCGCCGATCGTGCGCCCGGACCAGCTGCTCGACGATCCGCACCTGCTTGCCAGCGGCGGGCTGGTGCCGATGCAGGCCGACGACAGCTCGACCACGCCCACGGTGCTGCTGCCGCTGCTGATGGGCGGGCGCCGCCCGGGCGTGCGCCGGCCGCTGCCCAGGGCCGGCGAGCACAACGAAGAGATCCTGTTGCAGCTCGGCCAGGGCCGCGCCGGCTGACCGGTACCACGACGGGCATGCCGCGGCACAGCGGCAGCCCGCAAAGATCCTACGATAACGATACGGAGACAACCTCATGCACCCCCGTCGCATCCTTCTCAAGTCAGCGCTGGCGCTGGCCGCCACCGTGGCCGCCGCGCTGGCCGCGCCCGGCATCGGCGCGCTCGCGCAGGGCAATACCGGCAAACCGGTGCGCCTGATCCTGCCGATCAGCGCCGGTTCCGGCGTGGACACCATCGCGCGCGCGGCCGGTCCGGCCCTGGGCAAGGCCTTTGGCCAGCCGGTGGTGATCGAGAACCTGCCCGGCGCCGGCGGTATCACCGGGGCCGCGGCCGTGGTCAAGGCGCAGCCGGATGGCAGCACGCTCGGGCTGGTCTCGAACAACCATGTCATCAACCCGAGCGTGTTCCGCACCATGCCGTTCGATGCCATCAAGGACATCACCCCGATCAGCGTGATCGGCACCACGCCGCTGGTGCTTGTCGTGAATCCCAAGGTGCCGGCAAGGAACGTGAAGGAACTGGTGGCGCTGCTCAAGGCCAGGCCCGACGGCTACAACTACGGCTCGTCCGGCAACGGCACCATCATCCACCTGGCCGGGGAGATGTTCCTGGACGAGGCCGGCGTGAGTGCGCGCCACGTTCCGTACAAGGGCACGGGCCCGATGATGAACGACCTGATCGCCGGACAGGTGGAACTGGGCGTGGTTGCGCTCAACGCGGTGGCGCCGCACCTGAAGGCCGGCACACTGCGCGCGATCGGCGTGTGCGGCGACAAGCGCTCGTCCGCCGCGCCGGAGATCCCCACCATCGCCGAACAAGGCTTGCCCCACTACAACGTCGCCGGCTGGTTTGCCGTGGTCGGCCCCGCCGGCATGCCGCCGGCAGAGGTAAAGCGCGTGCATGACGCATTTGCCAGGGCCTTCACCTCGCCCGAAGTGCTGGAGGCCATGAAGAAGCAGGCCACCGTGATCGAGCCCGGCACACCCGAGGCGGCCGCCAGCTTCTTCCGCAGCGAGGCCACGCGCTACGCCGCACTGGTGAAGAAGGCCAACGTCAAGGTCGAATAGCGGCGGCTGGGCTGAACCATCGGGCGCGGCCTGCAGGCCGCGCGGCGAACGCCTAGAATGCAGCATCGCCCCCGTGACGATGCCCTGCAGGAGGACGCGCCATGACCGACAAGCCAGTCAGGATCCCCGGCCCCGACCACCCGATCACCATCACGCCGACGGCCGGCAGGGTGGTGGTCAGGGTGGCGGGCATTGCCATTGCGGACAGCGACGCGGCGCTGACCCTGCAAGAGGCGACCTACCCGCCGGTGCAGTACATCCCGCGCGAGCATGTCGACTTGGCGCAGCTGGAGCGTACCGCGCACACGACGTACTGCCCATACAAGGGCGATTGCAGCTACTTCTCCATCCCCGCCGGCGGCGAGCGCGCGCGCAATGCGGTGTGGAGCTACGAGACGCCTTACCCCGCGGTGGCGGCGATCGCCTCGCACCTGGCCTTCTACCCGGACCGCGTCGACAGCATCGAGATTCTCGGCGCCTGAGCGCGCGCCGCCCGGCATGGCGGCATATCCATCTGCGAAACCATTCGTTCCTGATCGGGGCGCGCACCGCTATCGTCTGCCCATCCAGACTTCAGTGAGTGCCTTCCATGTCCTTCCGTTCCTTCCTGCTGCGCGGCGCCATCGTCGCCGGCGTTGCCGTCATGGCCTCCGGTACCGCGCTGGCGGATCGCCTCGACGATATCCGCAAGGCCGGCGTGCTGCACGTGGGCGTGTTCGATGCCAACCCGCCGTTCGGCTTTGTCGATCCGAAGACGCATGCGCCAGCGGGCCTGGATGTCGACTATGCCAACGAGATTGCCAGCCGCCTTGGCGTCAAGGCGGAGTTCCGCGCCACCAACCCCGCCAACCGCATTCCGCTGCTGGCCTCGCAGAAGGTGGATATCGTCGCGGCCAACTTCACCATCACCGATGAACGCCGCCAGCAGATCGGCTTCTCCACGCCTTACTTTGCCAGCGGGCTGCAGTTCATCGCAAGGAAGGGGGCGCTGCGCCAGCCCGATGAACTGAAGGCCTGGCGCCTGGGCGTGGACAAGGGCACCACGCAGGAAACCACGCTGCGCCAGCGCTACCCCGACGCGCGCGTGATCGCCTATGACGATTCGCCGCTGGCGCTGCAGGCGCTGCGCACCGGCGCGATCCAGGCCTTTGCGCAGGACGGCGCCAAGCTCGGCGCGCTGCTGGCCACGCTGCCCAACCGCGACCAGTTCGAGATCTCGCCCTTCACGCTGACGCGCGAATACATGGGCGTGGGCGTGCCCAAGGGCGAGGAGCGCCTGCAGGCCGCCATCGACCAGATCCTGCTGGAGCTGGAGAAGAGCGGCACGGCGGCGCGCATCTACGACAAGTACTTCGGGCCGAAGAGCCAGGCGCCGCTGGCGCGCGACTTCACCATCGGCAGCACGGTCAAGTAAGCACGCCACAGCCTGATCGCCCCTGACCCATGGTTTCCATTCTCTGGCAGTCGTTGCCGGCCAAATACCTGCACTGGCTGCTCGGCGGCTTTGCCATGACGGTGGCGCTGTCGCTGGCGGTGTTCCTGCTCGGCTGCGCGCTGGCCGCAGCCTGGCTGGCGCTGCGCAGGGTGCCGTGGCGCCCCGTGGCCATCGCGGCCAATGCGGTGATCGGGCTGCTGCGCAAGACGCCGCTGCTGGTGCAGCTGTTCTTCTGGTACTTCGGTGCCGCGCAATTGCTGGGCGATGCGGCCATCGGCGCGATCTCGGACTGGCGCGGCCTCCAGATGTGTGCCGTGGCCATTCCCGCGCCGTCGCTGGAAGCGCTGGCCAGCGTATTCGGCATCGCCCTGTATGCCAGCGCCTTCTATGCGCAGGAACTCGAAGCCGGAATCGCCGCGGTGCCGCGCGGGCAGTTCGCCGCGGCGCTGGCGCTGGGCTTCGCGCCGCGTGCCGCGTGGTGGCGCATCGTGCTGCCGCAGGCGCTGCGGATTGCGGCGCGGCCGATGGTGGGGCAGTTTTGCCAGACCATCAAGAACACCTCGCTGGCCATGGCGATCGGCTTTGCCGAACTCTCTTACACCGCGCGCCAGGTCGAGACCGATACGCTGATGGCCTTCCAGGCTTTCGGCATTGCCACGCTGCTCTATGCGGCGTTGATCCTGTCGCTGCAGGCGGTGGCGCCGGCCTTGCTCAGGCGCCTCGGCTGGACCGGAGCACGTCATGCCTGATGGGATGGCAAGCCTGCCGGCGGGCCTGGCGCTGGTATGGGGCCAGCTGCCCTACTTGCTCAAAGGCGCTTTCCCCGAGGGCCCGCTGGCCGGCGCGGCGCTGACGCTGTGGATAGCGGCGCTCGCCTGCGCCGGCGCCACGGTGCTGGGCATTGCGCTGGCGCTGCTGCTGGAGCTTGCGCCATCCAGCGTCACGCGCGTGCTGCGCGCCGTGCTGGCGTTGCTGCGCGCGGTGCCGGTGCTGATGCTGATCTTCTGGACTTACTTCTTGCTGCCGATGCTGGCCGGCGTGCAGGTCAGCGAAGTGCTGACCGTGGTGCTGGCGCTGGCACTGGTGGGCGCCGCGTTTATCGCGCAGAGCCTGCACGCGGGAATTGCCGCGATCGGCGCGGGCCAGCGCCAGGCGGCGCTGGCGCTGGGCATGTCGCGCACGCAGGCACTCTGGCATGTGGTGCTGCCGCAGGCGCTGCGCGCCATGCTGCCGTCCCTGGCCAACACCTGGGTGGCGCTGACCAAGGATACGTCGCTGGCTTATATCGTCGGCGTCAGTGAGCTGTCGACACTGGCCACGCAGGTCAATGGCCGCAGCATGAGCTATGCGGCGGAAGTGTTCGCAGCGGTTGCGCTGCTCTACTTCGTGCTGTGCGTGATGATCGAGGCGGGTGCCGCTGCGGCGCTGCGCCGCCTGCAGGGATCGCACCGGCGCGGCAGGGCCGAGGTCGCGGTGGCGCGCCAGGCCATGGCGCAGTCTGCAAGGGCCGGTGCCCCGATGCTCTGACATCGGCAAAGGCGGGTGCCCCGCGGCTGCCGCCATCCTTGCAATCCCCGCAAGCTTCGCCTTACATGAAGGCTTGCTGTTGCGGCCCGCCCCCACGCAACTCGCCTTGTCTTGCGCGCCGCCACGCCTGTCCAGATCCATTGCGGCACCCACCCGGCTGGAGGCACCATCATGCTCGGACTCACGCAGCTTGGCATCATCCATACCCTGATCAGTCTGGCGGGACTGGCCTGCGGCCTGGTGGCGCTCTCGAGCACCGGCATGGTGCGCCTGCATACCCGGCTCGGACTGGCCTATGTCATCGGCACCGTGCTGAGTTGCCTGACCGGGTTTGGCATCTTCCAGCACGGCGGATTCGGCAAGCCCCATGTGCTGGGCATCGTCACGCTGCTGGTGCTGGCGGTCGCGGTCTGCGCGGCACGCGGTGCATTCGGGCGCATGAGCCGCTACGTGGAGGTGGTGTCGCTGTCGCTGACGGTGTTCTTCCACTTCATCCCGGGCCTGACCGAGACCGGCACGCGCCTGCCGGTGGGCAATCCGGTCTTTGCCAATGCGGAAGCGCCGGAACTGAAGGGGATCGTCGGCGTGCTGTTCCTGGTATTCCTGGCGGGGGCGGTGCTGCAGGTGCGCTATCTGCGACGCCAGCCAGGAGCAGGCGCAGGTTCGTTCCCGGGCCGGATAGCGTGACTGCCGGGCGGCCTAGGGGCCGAGTGCCGCGTCTATCATGGCCACGGCCAGCCCGACCAGCAGCGCAAGCGCCGACGCGATGAACCATCGCACGGTCTTGCGGTATTCATCCACTGCATCGTCCTCGATGCGCAGCGCGCGGTAGAGCGCCACGATCTGCAGCGACACCGCGGCCAGTAGCGAGACCGCGGCGAACAGCGCGCGCAGGTTCCAGTGGCCGGGACTCTCGAAGCCCCAGAACCGCCAGAACGCCAGCGAGAAGCCGAGCAGCACCGTGATCGCGGTGATGATGCCCTGGCGGTAGCCGTTGGGCACCAGTTGCGGCGCGGGCTTGGGCGGAGCCGCTGGCTCGGGAGCAATCATCATGGGGCTCCGTGATCGTGTTGCGTGGCCACAGCCCTGCCGGCACGCCGCGGGCTCAGCTTCGGTTCTCCGGCAACTGCACCACGGCCAGCGTGGCATCGGCAGTACCGACGACCCTGCTGACATGCCCCTTGCCCGTGGTGTCTTCCAGCAATAGCGCACTGCCCGCCGACAGCGGCCGGCGTTCGCCATCGCTGGCTTCGAACTCCATCGCACCAGCCAGCACGAAAATCCACATGCGCAGCGGCGACGGGTGCAGTGCGCCCACCCAGCCGGCCGGCACCAGCAGGAAGCCCTGCCGCGCGGCTTCGTCCAGCGGCGACACCCAGAAGGCGCGCGCGGGCGGCGCGAACAGGCGCTCGGTGATGGCAACGGAAATGGGGCCGAAGTGGGATTCGCCGGCGGCATCCGCGTAAAGCCGTTCGAAGGCCAGCGGTGGACGGGCGGTTGTGACGGGTTCTGCAGCGACAGCCATGGCGCACCTCCCTGCGGCGCATTGCGCGCGGCATTGTTATGCAGCCAGTCTAGGTTGCCGGGCGCGGAGTGCAATGCCGGCCATGAGGCGCGCGCTGGCGCCCCCGCACCGTGCTTCAACCCTTGCTGAAGATGCTGTAGAAGTCCGGCGCGCCGCTGTCGGGCACGCTCAGGTCGAGCGAACCCTCGATGTGTTCCAGGTGTTCCGCCATCAACGCGCTGGCGCGCGCGGCGTCGCGCTGCTCGATGGCGTCGATCAGCTGGCGGTGCTCATGCTCGGCGCAGGCCGGTGCGCCGGGGCGGTCATACAGCGTGATGATCAGGCAGGTCAGTGACACCATCTCGCGGATCAGCTTTTCGAGGATGGCATTGCCGGCCATCTCCGCCAGCAGGATATGGAATTCCCCCGACAGGCGGATCATCGCGGCGCGGTCGCCGCGCGCGCGCGCGTTGTCTTCTTCCATGGCATGGCGGCGCAGGCTGCGGACTTTGGCCGGCGTGGCACGCTGGGCCAGTTCGGCCGCCAGCGCGGGTTCGACCACGCGGCGCGCCTGGAACACCTCGCGCGCCTCGTCCACCGTGGGGCTGGAGACAAAGGCGCCGCGATTGGGCACCAGCGTGACCAGCTTCTCATGCGCCAGGCGCGCGAAGACCTGGCGGATGCGGGCCCGGCTGGCGCCGGTTACTTCGCACAGCCGTTCCTCGACCAGCTTGGTGCCGGCCAGCAGGCGATGCTCCATGATCGCGGTCAGCAGGCTGAGGTAGATGGCCTCGGTGGCGGAAGCTTCGCTGGCGGCGGCCTCCGGGCCGGCGCTTTCCTCCGGTGCGGCATTGGCGGCGGCCTTGGGTGCTGTTTTCAGGGTTGCCTTGGATGCGGGCCGGCGCGGCGTTTTTGCTGCCGCGCCGGGCGCCGCCTTCTTCGATGTGGTTGCCATATCAGGGGACGGACATTTCAGCCTGTCGCCGGAACTGGCGACGAAAGACGGCTATATCGTACACAAATATGGCGACACGGACGGCATTTGTCAGGCCGGGGCAACTTCCTCGGGCATCGTGCCCACGGCTGCGGCATCGCCCGCGGCTTGGAACGGGTGCACCTGCGCCCAGTGGCGGGCGATGTCGACACGGCGGCAGATCCACACCTTGTCGTGTCCCTGCACATAGTCGAGAAAGCGCTGCAGCGCGCGGAAGCGGCCCGGGCGGCCGAGCAGGCGGCAGTGCATGCCGATCGACAGCATCTTGGGGCTGTCCTGGCCGCTCGGGTCGCCTTCCTCATACAAGACGTCGAACGCATCCTTCAGGTACTGGAAGAACTGTTCGCCGGTATTGAAGCCCTGCGGCGTGGCAAAGCGCATGTCGTTGGAGTCGAGCGTGTACGGCACCACCAGGTGCGGCTTCTTCTCGCCGCCGGTGACTTCCACCTCGGTCCAGAAGGGCAGGTCGTCGCCGTAGTAGTCCGAGTCGTACAGGAGGCCGCCGTGCTCCACCACCAGGCGGCGCGTGTTGGGGCTGTCGCGGCCGGTGTACCAGCCCAGCGGCAGTTCGCCGGTCAGGTCCTTGATGATCTGCATGCCGATGCGCATGTGCTCGCGCTCGGTGGCTTCGTCGATGCCCTGGTAGTGGATCCAGCGCCAGCCGTGGCAGGCGATCTCGTGGCCCAGTTCGACAAAGGCGCGGGTCAGTTCAGGATGGCGTTGCAGCGCCATCGACACGCCGAAGATGGTCAGCGGCAGGCCGCGCTTCTCGAACTCGCGCAGCAGGCGCCAGACGCCGGCGCGCGAGCCGTATTCGTAGATGCCCTCCATGCTCATGTGGCGGTCGGGGTAGGCCGCGGCGCCGACGATCTCGGAGAGGAACTGCTCGGAGGCGGCGTCGCCGTGCAGCACGCAGTTTTCGCCGCCTTCTTCGTAGTTGAGGACGAACTGCAGCGCAACGCGCGCACCGCCCGGCCAGCGGGCGTGCGGCGGCCGGGCGCCGTAACCGATGAGATCGCGTGGATAGCGGGACTGGAGCATGGTGGTGGAGTCGGAATTGGATCGGGAAGTCATACGGTTCAGTTCAACGCATAAGGGGCCAGCATGCCCGCATACGCCTTGGGCAGCGGCCGCGCCCAGTCGCCGCGCTTGCTGGTGCCCAGGCGCACCGAGACCAGCGCCTCGGCCATCTTGACCGCGCACACCACGCCGTCGATCACCGGTGCGCCGATGGCGTCGGCGATCTCGTCGCACAGGTCGGTCATGCCGGCGCACCCCAGCACGATGCATTCGCTGCGGTCTTCAACCAGCGCCTGGCGGCAGGCCTCGGTGATGATGCGGCGCGCGTCCGAGCCCGGGCGCTCCAGTTCCAGCACGGGCAGGTCGCAGGCGCGCACGTTGTTGCAGAAGCGCTTCATGCCGTAGCGCTCGGCCAGGTGCCAGGCGATATTGCAGGTGCGCGCCAGCGTGGTCACCACGCTGAAGCTGCTGCCGACCACGCTGGCCATATGCATGGCGGCCTCGGCGATGCCGATCACCGGCCCGCGTGCCACCTCGCGCGCGGCGTACAGGCCGGGGTCGCCGAAGCAGGCGATCACGTAGCCGTCCACGCCCTCCTGCTCGCCGGCCAGGATCTCGTCGAGGATGCCGGGCACGGACAGGGCTTCGTCATAGTGGCTTTCGATGGAAGCCGGTCCCATGCGCGGGCTGACCGCGCTGATGCGCGTTCCCGGTGCCGCCACGGCGACGGCGCACTGCCCGATCTTGTCGGTCATGCTCTGGGTGGTATTGGGGTTGATGATCTTCAGCTTCATAGACGCGGCTCTGCTAAGTGCGGTCGAAATCGTGCAGTCGAAAGAATGGTTCCGGGGCTCAGGCCTGGCTGGCGGCACGGCTGCCGAAGTGGCCGGGCATCATGCGCGGCGCCAGTTGCCGGTACAGCACCAGCGCAATGCCCATGCCGATAAACCAGCTGTAGTTGGCCGCGGACTGCCAGGCCGGCACCACCACGCACAGGATCGGGATGATGGCCGCCGGGATCATGGTGGCCACCGCCGCCGGGTTGAAGCCGTTGCGGTACCAGTAGCGGCCGCGCGGGTTCAGCGTGTACAGGTCGTCGACGTCGACATGCTGGCGCCGCACCAGGTAGTAGTCCGCAATCAGGATGCCGAACAGCGGGCCGATGAAGGCGCCCAGCACGTCCAGCGTGTAGTGGATCACCGCCGGGTTGTTGTACAGGTTCCACGGCGTGATGAAGATCGAAGCCACGGCCGCGATCATGCCGCCGGTGCGCCAGCTGATGTGCTTGGGCGAGACGTTGGAGAAGTCGAATGCCGGCGAAACGAAGTTGGCGACGATATTGATGCCGATGGTGGCGGTCATGAAGGTGAAAGCGCCCAGCAGCATGGCGAAGGTGCTGTCGATATGGCTGACGGTCTCCACCGGGTCGGTGATCAGCTTGCCGAACACCGGCAGCGTGGCCGAGGTCGTGATCACGGTCAGCAGCGAGAAGCCCAGGAAGTTGACCGGCAGGCCCCAGAAGTTGCCGCGCTTGACCGACTTGAAGTCCTTGGCATAGCGCGAGAAGTCGCCGAAGTTCAGCATCGGGCCGGAGAAATACGACACCACCAGCGCGATCGCGCTCAGCATCACCGGCACCGCTTCCCAGCCGGTGTACTTGACGAAGCTCAGCGTGAAATTGACGTTCTCCCAGCCGGCCTTGTTCACCAGCCAGATCGCCAGCGCGATCATAACCACGTACACCGCCGGGCCGGCCCAGTCGATGAACTTGCGGATGGTCTCCATGCCGGTCCAGAACACCAGCGCCTGCAACACCCACAGCACCATGAATGCGGCCCAGCCCAGCGTGGAGAGTCCGGCAAAGCCGTGCAGCTTCACGTCGGCATAGGGCGCCAGCGCGGGGAAGAAGTGCAGCGCCAGCACCAGGAAGGCGCTGGAAGCCAGGTAGGTCTGGATGCCGTACCACGCCACTGCGATGAGCCCGCGGATCACCGCCGGGATATTGGCGCCGAGCACGCCGAACGAGGCCCGGCAGATCACCGGATAAGGCGTGCCGGTCACCTGGCTGGGCTTGGCCACCAGGTTGCAGAAGTACTGCACGATCAGGATGCCGACCAGCAGCGACACCAGCACCTGCCAGCTGGTCAGCCCCAGCGCGAACAGGCTGCCGGCGGTGATATAGCCGCCCACGCTGTGCACGTCCGACATCCAGAAGGCAAAGATGTTGTAGGTGCCCCAGGTCTGCTTGCGCAGCGGCGCCAGGTCCTCATTGGTCAGGCGTTCGTCATACCCCGGCTTGATCAGGGCGTTGCCGTGTGCGGCATGCCCGGCCTGCGCCTGCGGGGCGTCGGCGGGGGTTGCGGTGGTTTGCATCATCTGAGTCTCCTGGCAGATGTGTGTCTTGACGATAGGCGACATGCGGCCGTTGGGCTCTTTGGTGTGCGCCGGTGGAAAGCTGCTTTTATTGACTACAAAATTGTCTACAAAATTGATTTAGTGTGTAGACGATGTTGTAGATCACGGATTCGTGATTGTCAACATTCGCTTTCCCTGAAGTCTTCTCGCCCAATCCGGAATGTCCTCAGGGGTTTACCCCCGGCTTGATTCGTGCGAATCCTGAATATAGGATGTCCAACATCCCATCTGTAGATGGCCTGGCAAAGAGACAAAATTGGAGACAACTGTGGGGCATGGTCCGCTTTCCCGATTCACCGTACTCGACCTCACGCGCGTGCGCTCCGGTCCGGCCGCCGTGCGCCAGTTCGCCGACTGGGGGGCGACCGTCATCAAGATCGAAGAGCCGGGCCAGGCGCCCGATGACAAGCCGGGCGGTTCGGCGCAGTTTGCCGACTACCAGAACACCCATCGCAACAAGCAGAGCATTACGCTCAACCTCAAGCATCCGGAGGGGCGCGCGCTGTTCCTGGAGCTGGTGCGCAAGGCCGATGTGGTGGTGGAGAACTACCGGCCCAACGTGAAGTTCAAGCTGGGCATCGACTATGAGTCGCTGCGCAAGGTCAATCCGCGCATCGTCTATGGCAGCGTATCGGGGTTCGGGCAGGATGGTCCGTACCACGAGCGCCCGGGTCTGGACCAGATCGCGCAAGGGATCTCCGGCATGATGTCGGTCACGGGCGAACCCGGGCGCGGACCGATGCGCGCGGGGATTCCCGTTGCGGACCTGACCGCCGGTCTGTTCTGCGCGATCGGCCTGATGGTGGCGCTGCTGGAACGCGAAGTGTCCGGCCAGGGCCAGTGGGTGCAGACCTCCCTGCTGCAATCGCAGCTGTGGATGATGGACTTCCAGGCCATGCGCTGGCTGATGAATGGCGAGGTGCCGGGCCAGAGCGGCAACGATCATCCCACCAGCAGCCCGACCGGCGTGTTCCCGACGCAGGATGGCTACATGAATATTGCCGCCATGGGCAACGACATCTTCGCGCGGCTGTGCAAGGTGCTTGAGGTGCCTGAACTCATCGCGGACGAGCGCTTCCTGACGGTGCCGTTGCGTGCCCGCAATCGGCCGGCGCTGAACGCCGCGATCGCCGGGCGCACGCGCACCCGCACCACCGAGGAATGGATCGCCCGCATGAATCGCGAAGGGGTGCCGTGCGGCCCCATCCTCAGCATGAACGAGGCCTTCGCCGATCCGCAGGTCGAACATCTGCGCATGAGCCAGCCCATCGAGCACCCCAGGCTGGGCACGATCTCCGTCGTCGGCCAGCCGGTGATCCTGAGCCGGACCTCGCTGGGCGAACTGGCGCCGGCACCGGAGAGCGGTGAGCACAACCACGACGTGTACCGCTCGCTGCTCGGCCTGGATTCCGCGCGGATCGAAGCGCTTGCAGCGCAGGGGGTCATCTGATTGGGCGCTACCATATCCGCCATGATTGCCCCGCTTCCGGGGCCACGGACATGACGGAGATTCTGATGAAGGCCCAACTTGGCATGGAGATTCGCGGATTCACGAGCCTGCGCCGGCCGGACAACCTGCCCGACGAGATCGCGCACCAGATCCGCCAGCGCATCCTGGACGGCACCCTGGCCCACGGGCAGCAGCTGCCCACGGAGAACGAGCTGGCCACCGCGTTCGACGTGAGCCGCAATGTCGTGCGCGAGGCCATCGCGCGCCTGAAGCTGGCCGGCTACGTTGAAACCCGGCGCGGCACCGGCACGTTCGTGGCGCAGGGCATCGGGCAGCGCAACTTCGAGATCGTCACCGACGAGCTGCTGCATGAGGATGCGCTCGAGCATGTCTTCCAGCTGCGCGTCGAGATCGAATCGGGCGCGGCCGCGCTGGCGGCGCGGTTCCGCACGCCCGCGCAGCTGGAGGCGCTGCGACTGGCGCTGGCGAAGGTCGATGAAGCGGGCGCAGACTGGGAAAAGGGCGCGGACACCGCGCTCGATTTTCACCTCGCTGTGGGCAACGCGACCAACAACCCGTACTTCATCCGCTTGATGGCCCATCTGAGCCATGTGCTCCACGACTCCGTGCGCACGCTGCGTTCCACCTCGACCGGGACCACGCGCATCGCGGAAGTCGAGCAGGAGCACCACGCGATCTTCGACGCCATTGCCGCGGGGAACGCCGACCAGGCGCGCGCCGCCATGCGCTACCACTTGACCAACGGTATTGAAAGACATAAGGCCCGAGCGCCTGGAAAGACAACATGACCACGACACGCATACTGCAAGGCGAGATTACCGATACCCTGCTGGTGGAAAAACGCGGCCGCACCGGCTGGATTACCTTCAACGACCCTGGCCGCCACAACGCCGTCTCGTTCGACATGTGGGCGGCACTGCCCCAGGCGCTCGCAGCGTTCGAGCAGGACGACGAAGTGCGCTCGGTAGTGCTGACTGGCGCCGGAGAGCGCGCCTTCGTGAGCGGGGCGAACATCGCGCAGTTCGACAACCTGCGCTCCGGCGAAGAGGCCGTCGCGGCCTATGAGCAAGTGGCAGAGGCCGCCCAGCTGGCTCTCTACGACCACGCCAAGCCGACCCTCGCCAGGATCAAGGGCTATTGCATCGGCGGCGGCCTGAATATCGCGCTGTGCTGTGACATCCGGATCGCGTCGTCCGACAGCACCTTTGCCATTCCGGCCGGCAAGCTCGGCCTGGGCTACCGGCTCACCGCAATCCGGAATCTGGTCAGCACGGTCGGCGCCGCCAATGCGCTCGAAATCTTCCTGACCGCCAACCGCTATGCGGCGGCGGACGCCAAGGCCCTTGGCCTGGTCCACCACGTGACCGATGCGGCCGACCTCGACACGACGCTGCAGACACGCCTGGACCAGATTGCCGCCAATGCGCCCCTCACGCTGCGCGCCGGCAAACGCATGATTCGTCAATTGCAGCAGCTGGGCCCGCAGGTCGATATCGCGGGCATGCAGCAGCTCGTCATGCAGTGCTTCGCCAGCGACGATTACCGCGAGGGCAAGCGCGCCTTCGCCGAAAAGCGCAGCCCCGTCTTCAAGGGCCAATAAGCGTTACATCCCGGCGATCCGGGAATATCGGCAATACCGCCACGCATGACGTGGGGACACATACAAAAGAGAGGAGATATGGCATGAACACGAAGCAGAGGCTTGTCCTCGCGATGGCCGTGGCCGGTCTGGGCCTGGCAGGGCACGCGGCGGCCCAATATCCGCAACAGCCCATCCGTATCGTGGTGGGCTATGCGGCCGGGGGCACCACCGACATCCTGGCGCGGGCGCTGGCCGAACAACTGGCCAGCGAGCTGAAGCAGTCGGTGATCATCGAGAACAAGCCCGGCGCGGCCGGCAACTCGGCCGCCGCCTATGTACAGCAGTCGGCGCCGGATGGCTATACGCTGTTCATGGCAACCGTGTCGAGCCACGGCATCAACCCAGCCTTGTACAAGAAAACGCTGGGCTACGAGCCGGTCAGCGGCTTTGCGCCCGTCAGCATGGTCGCCTCGATCCCACTCGTGCTGATCACGACCCCGAACCTGCCCGCCAGGAACGTGCCTGACCTGGTGACGCTGGCCCGGAAGAAGTCGGGAGAGCTGAACTACGCATCCAGCGGCAACGGTTCGCCGGTCCACCTGGCCGGTGCGATGTTTGCCCAGAGCGCCAATGCCAAGCTGGTGCATGTGCCGTATCGGGGCGGAGCGCTTGCCAATACTTCGGTGATCGCCGGCGAGACGCAACTGAGCTTCGCCACGCTGCCTGGCGCCCTGCCGCAGGTGAAGGCCGGCAGGCTGCGCGCCATCGCCGTGACCACCAGGGAGCGGTCGCCGCAGCTGCCGGATGTTCCCGCCATGCGTGAAGTGCCGGGCTTCGGCAGCTTCGAGATCAATACCTGGAATGCATTGCTGGCACCGAAAAATACGCCCCAGCCGGTGATCGATGCGCTGAACCGGGCCGTCGCCAGGTCACTGGCATCGCCGAAGCTTATTCAGCGCTTCAACGGGGAGGGGGCGACGCCGGCAAGCAGCACCCCGGCCGAGCTCAGCCGCTTCGTCAACGCCGAGCTGGCCAAATGGGCTGGCGTCGTGAAAGACCTGGACGTCAAGGTCGACTGAAGGCAGGCGTCCGCAGAAGCGGGGCTTCTGCGGGCGGCCTTGCAGTCCGGCCAATCTCAATACGCAATCTTCGCCGTCAGGCTCACGCTGCGCGGATCCGCGGGCTGGATGTAGTTCTCGTACTGGAAGCCCCAGTAGCGCTTGTTGGTCACGTTATTCAGCGCGGCGCGCAGCGTCAGGTCCTTGCCGGCGACGCGGGTGTTGTAGCTCGCGCCGAGATTGAACACCGTGTAGCCGCCGGCCTCCAGCGTATTGCCCGCGTTCAGCTTGGTATTGCCGGTGTACTTGCCATCGACGCCAAGGCGCAGGCCGGGCACGAACGGCACGCGGTAGCTGATGCGTCCGGCCAGCACCAGGTCAGGCGCACCGGCGACGCGCTTGCCGTTGTTGGCCAGGCCCTTGTCGTAGTACGAGTCCAGGTACATCGCGCTCGCGCCGAATTCCCACTGCGGGCCCAGCCGGTACACGCCGGCCAGTTCCAGCCCCTGGTAGATCGAGGTGCCGTCCTGCTGGCGCGTCGGCACGCCGCCGTTGATGCTGTCGTACTCGGCGCCGCGCTCGATGCGGAAGGCGGCGGCGGTGGCGCTCCAGGCGGCCTGGTCGGCCTTGACGCCGACTTCATACTGCTTGCTGCGGATCGGGCTGAGCAGCTGGCGAGCGTTGGTGTAGCCATCCGGCACGATCGAGCCGGGCTCCAGCGCTTCCACGTAGCTGGCGTAGACCGTGGCCGTGGGCACGGGCTTGAACATCAGCGCCAGCGTGGGCGTGACCACGCCGTTCTTGCTGTAGCTGGAGCTCACCGGCACGTAGCCGTTCTGCTCGAAGTTGGTCACGCGCAGGCCGGCCAGCACCGACCAGCGCTCGCTCAGCTGGACGGTGTCGCTGGCGAACACCGACTTCTGCGTGATGTCGCTGTTGCGCACCTTGTTGAAGGCGGTCGAGCTGAAGTACGTGTTGGTGTTGGGCTCGAAGATATTGCCGGCGCCGATGACGGCGCCGAAGCCGTTGTTGTCATAGCGGTCGATCTGCTTCTGCCACGACAGGCCCGCCACCAGCTGGTGCCCGAACGGCCCGGTGCGGAACTTGCCTTCCAGCATCGCCTGCCATTGGCCCACCTGCTGGTTCTGCGCGGTGTCGTAGCGCTGGTCGCTGTAGTCGCCGGCCTGGTTCAGCAGGTTGTAGGTGCTTTCGTTGCGGCTGCGGTTGACCTTGGTGAAGCTGTAGTTTGTGCTCACCGCCCAGTCCGGATTGATCTGGTAGCGCAGGCCGGTGCTGTACAGCTGCAGGTTGGTGTTCAGGTGCTGGTCGGCACCGGCGAAGTTGCGGATGCGGCCGGACACCGCGGCCGGCAGGGCCGTGTCGCCGTAGCTCCACAGACTGAACGACGGCATCTGGCCAGTGGCGCGACGGTCCTGGTAGATCGAGTCGAAGGTCCAGGTCAGGTCCCTGGTCAGGCGCGCATCCAGGCCCAGCGAGGCGCTGTCGCGCTTGATATTGCGCGCGTTGTAGGGCGTGCCTTCCTCGTGCGTCACGTTCAGGCGGTAGCCGAACATATTGTTCGGGCCGGCGCGCCCGCCCAGGTCGACGTGCTCGCTCCAGACATTGGCGGCGCGGTAGCCCAGTTCGAACGAGGCGGAGAAGGTGTCGGTCGGCTTCTTGGTGACGTAGTTGACGATGCCGCCCGGGGTGGCGAAGCCGTACATGAAGCCCGGCAGCCCCTTGAGCAGTTCCACTTGCTCCATGTGCTCGTAGGGCAGCGTGATGCCGTAGGCCACGAACGGCAGCCCGTTGATCTTGAAGCCGTTCTGCCAGTCGATCTGCAGGCCGCGCACGCTCAGGTAGCTGGACCAGCTGTTGTAGCCGTTGCCGTTGTCGCTGACCGACGCATCCATCGCAAACACATCGCCCAGCTTGGCCACCTGGCGCTCAGCAAGGTCTTCGCCGGTGACGATGGTGGTGGAGTACGGGGTGTCGAGCTGCGTGCGCGAGCCCAGCGCGCCGGTGCTGGCCTTTTTCTCAAGCTGCAGGCCGGAATCGTCGACCGCCAAGGCGCTGACGGTCACCGCGGGCAGCGACTGCGCATCCGCCGGCGCCGCGGCTTGCTGTGCCAGCGCGGCGGTTGCCGGAAAGCCGACCACGACAGCCAGTTGTGCCAGCACGGCGAGATGGCGGGGCATGGGTGCGCGCAGGCGCGCGGCGCGAATGACTCGACGATTCATGAGGGGACCCGCAGGGGCAGGAGACAGGCAAAACTGTATGTAAATGTAGATACAAATGCGAATAATTCGCATTTATGAAAAGACCGAATGATGCTAGCGTTGGGATGGAGCGTCAAGACGCCACATGAGCCTTGTGGTTGAAAACAACGGGGCGGCATCAAACTGGGCGACGTAGCTCATATGAGCTACAATGTGAATACAATTGGCGTGGACAAATCTCAAACTGGTCGAGTGTCCACTTATCCGTTCTCCACTTCGCTATTGTTCGCAGGAGCCTGTCATGTCCGCTTCGACCTTTGTCCGAGCCCGTATCGACGTTGAAATCAAGGAAGAGGCCGCGATCGTTCTGGAAGCGATGGGACTGACGGTTTCAGACGCCGTGCGCATGCTTTTGACGCGCGTGGCACGTGAAAAGGCATTGCCTGTGGAACTGATGACTCCCAATCCAGCAACCATTGCGTCGCTAAAAGAGGCGCGGGCCGGTGGCCTCCGCAAGTTCGGGTCGGTGAGCGACCTGATGGCGGATCTCAACGATGAGGACGATTGAACGGACGACCCAATTCAAGCGCGATTACAAGCGCGAACTCAAAGGGCCGTTCAAGGCGCTGCTGCAAAGCCCGGCTGGTGACTGGTTTGCAATCCTGACTGCCTTGGCGAGTGACATGTCGCTGCCGGACAAATTTCGCGACCATGCGCTTGGCGGCCAGTGGAAGGACTTCCGGGATTGCCATGTTCGGCCAGACCTTTTGCTGATCTATCGGAAGCCAGACCCTTGGACACTGCAACTTGTCCGGCTTGGGTCGCATAGCGAGCTGGCCATGTAACGCGCAGTCCAGACCGCCAGCAAATGAAAAGCGCGCGGCACGATCAGTGCCGCGCGCTTTTTTTCAAGGACAGCAAGCCGCCGCGAATGGCGGCATGCCGTGGATGGCGGCTTAACGCTTGCCGTCCTTCGCGTACACCCGCTCACCCGCCACCCAGGTCTCCAGCACCTGGGTCTTCCAGATGTCTGCCGGCTTGGCCTTGAACAGGTCCTGGTCGACCAGGATGAAGTCGGCCCACTTGCCGGCTTCGAGCGAGCCCAGCGTCTTCTCCTGGTGCTCGGCATAGGCCGCGTCCAGGGTGAAGGCGCGGAATGCCTGCGGCAGGGTCATGGCCTCTTCCGGATGCCAGCCGCGGATCGGGCGGCCTTCATGGTCAGTGCGGGTGACCGCGGCGTGCAGGCCGTAGAACGGGTTGGCCGATTCCACCGGGAAGTCCGAGCCGCCCGCGATCACGGTGCCTTGCTTGAGCAGCGTCTGCCAGGCATAGGCGCCCTTGATGCGATCCTTGCCGACACGGTCTTCGGCCATGTTCATGTCGCTGGTGGCGTGCGTGGGCTGCATCGAGGCGATCAGGTCCAGCGTCTTGAAGCGCGGGATGTCCGACAGCGCGATCACCTGCGCGTGCTCGACGCGGTTACGCAACTGGCGCCCGCCCACGTCCTTGTAGGCCGCTTCCATGGCATCCAGCACCTGGTGGTTGGTGGCATCGCCGATGGCGTGGATGTTGACCTGGTAGCCGGCCTTGATCGCGGTCTTGACCGCGGTCTGCATGGCGGCATCGCTCATGAAGAGCAGGCCGCTATGCACGTGGTCGTCCGAGTACGGTGCCATCAGCGCGGCGCCGCGGCTGCCCAGTGCGCCGTCGCCATACAGCTTGACCGCGCGCAGGTAGTAGCGGTCGTTGCCATAGCCCACCAGCGGCCCCTTGGCCGACAGCGCCTTGAAGTCGTCGCCGGTGTCGCGGATCATGCCGTAGATGCGCGTGGTCAGCTTGCCCTGGTCGGCGAACTCGCGGTAAATCTTGTCCTCGGCAACGGTCACGCCGGCGTCGCCCGCTGCGGTCAGGCCGAGCGCGTTCATGTGCGCCAGCGAGGCGGCCAGCGCGGCGCGGCGGTCATCGTCGCTGTACGGCGGGATCACGCTGTTGACCAGCGCCATGGCCTTGTCGACCAGCACGCCGGTGGGGTTGCCGTTGGCATCGCGCTCGATGCGTCCGCCGGCCGGGTCCTTGGTGTCGCGCGTGATGCCGGCGGCCTGCAGCGCCTTGGTGTTGAGCCACGCGGCGTGGCCGTCCACGCGCACCAGCCGCACCGGGCGGTCCGACACCGCCGCGTCCAGCTCGGCCGCGGTCGGGAAGCGGCCCAGCTTCCAGTTCACCTGGTTCCAGCCATAGCCCAGCAGCCACTTGCGCTGCGGGTTCTTGTCGCCATAGGCGCGGATCATGCCTTGCGCCTCGGCCAGCGTCCTGGTGCCGGACAGCGAGATCTCGGTGGTCTTGAAGCCCAGGCGGAACACGTGGCCGTGGGCGTCGATCAGGCCCGGCAGCAGGGTCTTGCCCTGGCCGTCGATGCGTTTGGCATCGGGGTACTGCGCGCGCAGTGCGGCGGCGTCGCCGGTGGCCAGCACCTTGCCCTGGTCGAACACCAGGCCGGTGAAGCTGGTGATCTTGTCCTGCTTCAGGGTGTAGCCCTGCACCGATTCCACCAGCGTCGGCGCGGCGTGCGCGGACAGGCTCAGTGCCATGCCGGCGCCAAGCGCCAGCATGCTCATGCGGATTGCTCTCTTCAAAGCGATGCTCCTTGTTGTTGTTGTGCTTGTGCTTTCTTGCTCTTGTGTACTGCTGGTTGTGAAGCGCGCGGGAATGGCGCTTATTCACCGATTGCCGGCACGGCGGCGCGCGCCGGGGCGGCATCGCGTCTGGCCGGCAGGGCGGGGAATTGCATCTCGGCATAGGACACGAAGCGCGTCTTGCGCGCAATGCGATAGCCCAGCCAGATCAGGAGGAAGATCGGGATGCCGATATAGGTGGCGGCCACGCTGACCCAGTCGATCTTGCCGCTGGTGAAAGCCTGGTAGTTCTGCCCAAGCGTCACGATCAGGCACAGCGCAAAGGCGAAGATCGGCCCGTAGGGGAAGAACGGCGAGCGGTAAGGCAGCCGGTCCAGGTCCAGCCCTTGCGCGACAAAGCCCTTGCGGAAGCGGTAATGGCTGACCGCAATGCCCAGCCACGCGATAAATCCGGTCATGCCGGACAGGTTCAGCAGCCACAGGTAGACCGACCTGCTTTCGAACAACGAGGTGAGAAAGCACAGCGCGCCCACCGCGGTAGTGGCCAGCAGCGCCATCAGCGGCACGCCGTTGCGCGTGAGCTGCGCAAAGATGCGCGGCGCGCGGCCTTCGGTGGCCAGGTTGTACAGCATGCGGGTGGAGGCATACATGCCAGAATTGCCGGCCGACAGCACCGCGGTCAGGATCACCGCGTTCATCACGCCTGCCGCAAAGGCCAGGCCCGCATGGCGGAACACCAGCGTGAACGGGCTGACGCCCACGGTCTGCACGTCGTTCTTGAGCAGGTTCGGGTCGGTGTAGGGGATCAGGATGCCGATGATCAGGATCGCCAGCACATAGAACAGCAGGATGCGCCAGAACACCTGGCGCACCGCGCGCGGGATGTTCTTGGCCGGATCGGCCGATTCGCCGGCGGCGACGCCGATCAGCTCGGTGCCCTGGAACGAGAAGCCGGCGATCATGGCCACGCCGATCAGCGCCGGCAGGCCGCCGACGAAGGGCGCGTCGCCGGTGGTCAGGTTGGCCAGTCCGTGGGAGGCCGACACGTCGCCGCGCAGGATGCCGAAGATCATCAGCGTGCCGATGCCGATAAAGGCGATCACCGTCACCACCTTGACCAGCGCGCACCAGTACTCGGCCTCGCCGAAGCCGCGCACCGAGATCGCGTTGAGCAGGAACATCAGGCCCAGGAACAGCGCGCTCCACAGCACGCCCGGCGTGTCGGGGAACCAGTACTGCATCACCAGCTGGGCCGCGGCCAGTTCCACCGCGACGGTCACCGCCCAGTTGTACCAGTAGTTCCAGCCGAGCGCGAAGCCGAAGCCTTCATCGACATAGCGCGCGCCATAGGTGGCGAACGAGCCCGACACCGGCATATAGGCCGCCAGCTCGCCCAGGCTGGTCATCAGGAAATAGACCATCGCCCCGATCAGGATATAGGCGGCCAGCGCGCCGCCGGGGCCGGCCTGTGCGATGGTGGCACCCGAGGCCACGAACAGCCCCGTGCCGATCGAGCCGCCGATGGCGATCATGGTGAGATGGCGTGCCCGCAGGGTGCGGCGCAGCGTCGGCGCGGGGGCGCCGGAAGAGGTGGGCTGGGAAGGTTGGCTTGACATCAGGATCCGGTCTGGGCGCGCGCCAGGACAAAAGGTCGCGAAGGCGCGCAACTATGCCGGCATCGCCGAGAGGCGGCAAGCTGCGCCGAAGCGCCAGCCGCACGGGTCGCGGCGGCCCGCCGCCAGTGCCTCCTCCCGGTTCTACCGGCCGGTATATTGGGCGGCATCATAAGAGAAATCGTTGTGCAGGGAAAGCCGCTGCGCGAGCCGCGCGCCGCCCGGTGTGCCGCATTGGCCGCGTGACCGCATTGCCTGTGCATGCGATGTAGGACAAACACCCGACGCGGAACAGGAATGGCACCGCTGCCACGGCAGCGGCGCGCGGTATATCGTGCGAGGTAGCAGGCGCTGCATGCCGGCCGGCGCGCGGGGCCAGCCCCATCCCATCCCGCCGCAGGGAGACCTCACGGATGTTCCAGACGCTCTGTCATGTTCCGTTCGATACCCGGCCAAGCCGTGCCGCGAGGCACGCGGGCGCCAGCCGGGGCCTGCGCCGGCTGACGGCGGCGATGCTCGGGTCGGCGCTGGCGGCCGGGTTGCTGGCAGGGTGCGCCAGCCTGCCAGCCTCGGCGCAGCGCACCCCCTCGAGCGCCCCGGTCAGTACCGCCGACACCCCGCTGGGCAAGGTGCTGGCGCCGCGCCTGGCGCAGCACCCAGGCGAGTCGCTGTTCTATCCGCTGCAGTCCGGGCCCGACGCGCTCGCTGCGCGGCTGGCGATGGCGCGTGCGGCGCAACGCAGCCTGGACCTGCAGACCTATATCTTCGAGACCACCGGCACCGGCGCCGCCGTGCTGGGCGACATCATCGACGCGGCCGACCGCGGCGTGCGCGTGCGCATGCTGCTCGACGACCTGCATACCGGTGGCATGGACAAGATCCTGTCGGCCATCGATTCGCATCCCAATATCGAGGTGCGACTGTTCAATCCGTTTGCCAACCGCAGCGTGCGCTGGCTGGAAATGCTGGCCGGCTTCAAGCGGCTGGACCGGCGCATGCACAACAAGTCGATGACGGTGGACAACCAGATGACCCTGCTGGGCGGGCGCAATGTCGGCGATGCCTACTTCTCCGCGCGCGCCGACATGGACTTCAGCGACCTCGATGTGCTGATTGCCGGACCGGCGGTGCCGCAGGTATCGGCGGTGTTCGACGAATACTGGAACGACCAGTCCTCATACCCGGTGGTGGCGCTGATCCCCGCAGGCAAGGAAGCGCCGGTTGAGATGCGCAGCCTGCGCAAGGGCCTGGAAGCACGCGGCGACCAGGCCGTCGCCAGCCCCTACGTGAAGGAATTGCTGGAGTCCGGCCTGGCCAAGGGCATCGAGAGCGGCCGCATGCCTGCCTACAGCGGCAAGGCTGTCGTGGTCTCCGACAAGGCCGCCAAGATTACGCACCAGACCGACGACGACCCCGGGCACGCCACCGCCCGGCTCGAGAAAATGATCAACGGCGCGCAGAAGGAAGTGCTGCTGATCTCGCCGTACTTCGTGCCGGACGACGACGGCGAGGCCTGGCTGATCGCCCTGGCAAAGCGCGGCATCCGCGTGCGCATCCTGACCAACTCGTTTGCCGCCACCGATGTCAGCCCGGTGCATGCCGGCTACGCCCCGCACCGGCTGGCGCTGGTGGCCGCGGGCGTCGAGCTGTACGAGCTCAAGCCCAGCGCCTACGCCGAACTGGCAAGCAGCGGCAAGGCCGCGCGCGGTTCGCGCTCGCGCTCATGGCTGTCGTCCAGCCGCGCCAGCCTGCATGCCAAGAACTACATCGTCGACCGGCACCTGGTATTCATCGGCTCGCTCAACATGGACCCGCGCTCGGCCAAGCTCAATACCGAGATGGGCGTCGTGCTGGACAGCCCGGCGCTGGCCGAGCGCATGATCAAGTCCACCGAGCACGGGCTGCTCGACATGGCCTATCGCGTCGGCATGCAGACCGATGGCGACGGCGGCAACCGGCGCCTGACCTGGACCACGCGCGAGAAGGGGCAGCTCATGGTCTATGACAGCGAACCCGGCATGGGTCCGCTGCAGCATCTGGGCATCGGCGTGCTGCGCGTGCTCCCGATCAAGGAAGAGCTATAAGCCTGGCTGCGGTGCTGCACCGCGCCTTTCCTGAACCCGGGTTTGGGCGTATGGTTTTCCGCTTCGTTGCCTGCCGCAAAGGAGCTTCATGAAGGCCGCTGTCCTGTATCAACCCAAGACCCCGCTGATTATCGAAGACGTTGCCATCGGCAAGCCCGGCCCGCGGGAGGTGCTGGTGCGCACCGCCGCCGTGGGCGTGTGCCACTCGGACCTGCATTTCCTGGACGGTGCCTACCCGTACCCGATGCCGGCAATCCTGGGCCACGAGGCCGCGGGTGTGGTCGAGCAGGTCGGCGCCGAAGTGCGCACGGTCAAGCCCGGTGACCACGTGATCACCTGCCTGTCGGCCTACTGCGGCCATTGCGAACACTGCCTGACCGGCCGCCTGTCGCTGTGCATTGAGCCCGATACCCGCCGCCGCGAAGGCGAAGAGCCGCGCCTGATGGCCCGCCAGGGCGGGCCCATGAACCAGTTCCTGAACCTGTCGGCGTTCGCCGAGCAGATGCTGATCCATGAGCACGCGCTGGTGGCAATACGGCGCGACATGCCGCTGGACCGCGCCGCGCTGATCGGCTGCGCGGTCACCACCGGCATGGGCGCGGTGATCCATACCGCGAAGGTGCAGCCGGGCGAGACCGTTGCCGTGATCGGCTGCGGCGGCATCGGGCTGGCCACGGTCAACAGCGCCGCCATCGCCGGTGCCGGGCGCATCATCGCCATCGACCGCGTGCCGGCCAAGCTGGAGCTGGCGCGCAGGTTCGGCGCGACCGACGTGATCGACGCCGGCAATGCCGATGTGCTGGATGCCGTGCGCACCCTCACCGGCGGCGGCGTGCACCATGCCTTCGAGGCCATCGGCCTGAAGCAGACCACCGAGCAGGCCTTTGCCATGCTGCGCCGGGGCGGCACCGCCACGGTCATCGGCATGATCGCGCCGGGCGTCAAGATTGAACTGAAGGGCAGCGATTTCCTGGGCGAGAAGCGCATCCAGGGCTCGCTGATGGGCTCCAACCGCTTCCCGGTGGACATGCCGCGCATGGTGGACTTCTATATGGCCGGCCGCCTGCACCTGGACGAACTGATCGCGCAGCGCCTGCCGCTGGAGCGCATCAACGATGCCTTCGACCAACTGCGCCGCGGCGAGCTGGCGCGCTCGGTGATCCTGTTCGATTAAGGGCCGCCGCCCACAGCGCCATGGTTCGCGCTGTGGGACAATCGCGGCGCACCGCAATGACGAGGCGCCGCATGAAGACAATCGAATGGAAGGACTGGGAGATTTTTTGCCGCGTGGTGGAAGGCGGCGGCTTCACCCAGGGGGCCGAGCTGGCAGAGGTACCCAAATCTTCCGCCAGCGCCGCGGTGGCACGGCTGGAAGGCCAGCTAGGCATCCGCCTGTTCGAGCGCACCACGCGCCGCGTGCGCGTGACCGAACGCGGCCAGCGCCTGTATGAGCGCGTGGCGCCGCTGTTCGCCGAACTCCATGAAATCAGTGCCGAGGCCACCTCGGACAGCGCCGAAGTCAGCGGCCTGCTGCGCATCTCCACCCCCTATGAAGTCGGCTCCCAGCATCTGTCCGAAAGCCTGACGCGCGTGCTGCGCGCCCACCCCGGCCTGCGCGTGCAGGTCGATGTCAGCTGGGACCAGCCCGACCTGATCCGCCACGGCTACGACCTCGCGTTCGTGATGACCGACACCGCGCTGCACGACACCTCGTTCGCCAGCAAGCGCGTGGTGCTGGTTGAGCGCGCCTTCTATGCCGCGCCGGCACTGATCAAGACGCGCGGGCTGCCGCGCACGCCGCAGGACCTGCAGGGGTGGCCCACGCTGGGCAATGCCGACGACCGCCACTGGGAGTTCCTGCGCGACGGCGTGGAGATTGCACGCCAGGATGTCGAGCCGCGCATCTGCACCCATAACGCCGAGCTGCGGCTCAAGGCGGCGCTCGACGGGCTGGGCGTGACGCGGCTGTCGCCGCGCTTCGTGCAGGATGCGGTCGGTCAGGGGCAACTGGTGCGGGTGCTGCCGGGCTATGCCTCATCGCCGCTGAAGGTCTACGTGCTGATGCCGGCGCGCAAGCTGATGCCGGCCAGCGTGCGGGTGCTGCTGGACATGCTGGAGCAGACGCTGGGGGTGCCGGAGGCGCGGCGCCCGTACGGCAAGCGGAGGGAGAACGCTTAGCTGCCGCGGCCTCCGCTTGTGGGCATCGGTCAATAAGGCTGCTCGGCCGGCCGCACGTCAAAGTGCAGCACTTCGGCAAGATCCAGCATCTCCTCGTCGTCCTCGCTGCGCGTGATCCAGCCGCCGTAGGCGTCGCCGCCGGTATCCCAGTTCCACAGCGTATAGCCGGCCACGCGCAATTGGTTGTGCGCCAGCTCCATCAGTTCCGGCACGCTGGTGGTCTCCAGGAAGGCTTCTTCCTCGGGGTCGTCGCTGCCCCAGTCGATTTCCAGGTCGATCCGTTCGCACAACTGGTTCAGGCAGCCGATAAAGGACTGGGCATCCTTCCAGTCGACAAAGAACCCGGACTGCCAGTCGATGACCTCACGGATCACCCACAGCAGTTCCTGGCCATCGGTGTCATCGTCCTCGGCATCGAGCAGGGCATCTTCAAACATCGACAGCTGCGCCGAGGTCTGCGCGCTGTCGCCAAGGTTGATCAGGGCGAAGAAACGCGCAATCGCGTCCTGCGTGTCGTCGTCCAGGGGTGTGGCCATCTTGTTTTCTCCTGTTGCTTGCTGCGGTCTCCTAGGCCGCGATGCGAATGATCTCGCGTTGGCCCGCCGGTGTCACGCGCAACGCGCGCGAGGTGCGCGTAGGCTCGACCCAGCCGCGCGACAGCAGGCTGCCCAACAGCGCCGCGCCAAGCGCGCCGCCCAGGTGCGGCTTGCGCTCGCTCCAGTCCGGGCAGGTGCAGGCAAACTGGCGCCGCTTGCGCCGCGCCGCCTCCACGTCGACACCCAGCCCCGCCAGCGCCTGCGCGCCGTCGCCGCTCAGGTCTACGCGCTGTCCGTCCAGCATCAGCCAGCCCGAATGCGTCATCCGCTCGAACAGGCCCACGGCCAGCTCGCCCGCCAGGTGGTCATAGCAGGTGCGCGCCTGGCGCAGCGCCGGTGGCGCGGTGCGCGATGCCGGCACGTCGCGCAGCCGCGGCGGCTGGCTGGCCAGCGACGCCGACGCCAGCGCCTCGATCGCCACGCCGATCTCCGGCGCGGCCAGGCGGTAGTAGCGGTTGCGCCCGCGCGTCTCGGCCACCAGCAGCCCGCCTTCGGTCAAGCGGGCCAGGTGGCCGCTGGTGGAGGAGGCCGACAGCCCGGCGATCAGCGCCAGCTCGCCGGCGGGCCGGGCGCTGCCGTCCATCAGCGCCCACAGCATGGCCGCGCGGCCGGGATCGGCGAGCAGGGCGGCGAGGTGGCTGATGCCCGGGGTGTAATCCATGGTTTGGCTCCGGATGAAAGGTGGCATGCGGAGTATAGGCGGCACACGCCAGCGAGTTGGCAATCGGGCGCTGCCACTGCGGGAAAACCCTCTTTTGACAGTAGCTCAACCCCCCGACTATAGTGTCTCGACACTGGTCATACCAGTATGACCAGAACGGCAAAAAATCGTATGTTCAGGGGGATTACAGAGCATGAAACGAGTTCGCAGCAGCTTGGCAGGCCTCTCCATCCTATGGGGATGTTTCTCACCGATTGCCGCGGACGCCAAGCCCGCAGACGGCACGCTTGTCGCAGCGGTCGCGAGAGAAATATTGGTATTGGACAATTTCAACTCCACCTCTCGCGAGAACGAAATCCTCAGTCTCCTGATTGACGATTCTCTCTTCTACATCGACCCGGCGACGCAGCAGCCGACGCCCTTGCTGGCAAAGAGCTACCGATATCTCGAACCGACCGTTCTTGAAGTCACCCTGCGTGAGGACATCCAGTTCCATGACGGCAGCAAAGTGACAGCCGACGACGTCATCTATACATTCCAGTCCATCATCAATCCCAAAAGCACTGCCAAGAAGGGGGATCAGTTCAAGCGATGGCTGGCGAAAGTAGAGAAGGGGGAAGCGCCTGGTACCGTGGTGTTCAGAATGAAGGGCGCGAATCCTCTGGCGCTGCATTTTCTGGCAACGACAGGTCGGGTTGTCAAGAGCGGAACGTACGACAAAGCGGGGACGCCCAGCGGCCTGGATGTCGAGGCGCAGTCGCGAAAAATGGTGGGGACTGGCCCCTATAAAGTCACCTCGTTCCTGCCCGGACGAGAAGTCGTGCTGGAAAAGTTTGCCGGCTATCGCAAGGAATCCCCGAAAGGCACGCCAGAAATCCCGCGCATTCGCATCAAGGTGATTCCAGACTACGCAACTCAGGTAGCGGAGGTTCTTTCCGGCGGCGTTCATTGGACATACAACATTCCAACGGACATTGCCGATGAGGTTGGAAGTACCAAGCAAGCAGTCTTTGTGGCGTCGCCGTCCATGCGCATCGGCTTCATCGTGCTGGACGCGGCCGGGCGCACCGGCAAGGACAATCCTTTTACCAAGCTGAAGGTACGTCAGGCCCTCAACTACGCGGTGGACCGGGAGGCTCTGACAAGGCAGCTCATTCGCGGACGTTCGGCTCCTGCCTATACCCCCTGCTTGCCGATACAGTTCGGCTGCGCCCAGGACGTCACCAAGTACAACTACAACATCGCAAAGGCGAAGCAACTTCTTACTGAGGCGGGTTATCCGAACGGACTTCAGTTTGATCTGTGGGCATCGCGTGAAAAGGAAACGCTGGAAGCTGTCGTCGCGATGTGGCGAAAGGCCGGAATCAACGCCAATCTGCGCGTCGCCAAATCGCCCGCTGTGCTCAAGGCGCGCGATGAAAACCAGATCTCAGCATATTTCGAGAACAACGGCTCCCTGGGCGTCGCGGATGCTGGCGCGCTCTTGCCCAATCTGTTCGGCAAGGGCTCGCCCAGTGACTTCCATCACGACCAGCGACTGTATTCGAGTCTCGAACAGTTCCTGTCCACAACCGACATCCCAGCACGTAAGGAGCTCGGGCGGGAGGCGGTGAGTCGCATTCTTGACCAAGCCTACTGGGTACCTCTGTTTGAATTCACCCAGAACTTCGTCCTGGCGCCGGATCTGAATTTTCCGCAGGCTGCTGACGGCATGCCACGGCTGTATCTAGCCACGTGGAAGGCAAAGAAGTGAACGAACTAGGGAAACGACATCGTGCTTAGATTCGTTACGCAGAAGATCCTGTTGGCAATCGCCGTCGCCTTGACGGCGTCGATTGTCACCTTTGCGCTGCTCAACTTTGCCGTCGACCCGGCCGCGGCTATCGTTGGCGATACCGATGACCCGGCCGTAATCGCGCAAGTCCGCGCAGACCTCGGGTTGGACAGACCCGCTTCAGAGCGGTACGTGACATGGGTGGGCGGGCTGTTAAAAGGTGACCTGGGCGTCAGCTATGTCATGAAGCAGCCAGTCATGGAAATTATCCTCGAGCATGCACCGGTCACCATCCGACTGGCGCTGAGCGGGATGCTGGTCACCATCCTGATCGGCCTGCCACTTGGTGTCGCTGCCGCACTGCGGCCAGGCAGCTGGATAGACCGCACCGCGCTCTCAGTCGCAGCCGCCATACAGGCCGCCCCGAATTTCTGGGTAGGACTGTTGTTCATCCTGTTTTTCGCCGTTCACCTCGGCTTGCTTCCGGTGTCCGGAGACGACTCGTGGCAGAGCTACATCATGCCGGCGGTGATTCTCGGCAAAGGTGCGGTCCCGAATGTCATGCGGCTGACCAGGTCGGGGCTGATGGAAGTACTTTCGGCGGACTTTATCCGGACCGCCCGGGCAAAAGGGTTCTTCGGCTGGAGCCTTCTGCGTCGCCACGCCTTGCGTAACGCGATTCTTCCGGTGGTGAGCGTGCTCGCCATCGAACTGGGGAACAAGCTGGGAGGATCGGTCGTTACCGAGGTCGTCTTTGCCATGAATGGATTGGGCCGGTTGGCACTGAATTCAGTGCTTACCGGTGACATCCCTACCTTACAGATGCTGGTGCTTGTCTTCGCGGTGATGTTTGTGCTGATGACTTTTGTGTCAGACGTCCTCAACGCCTGGCTTGACCCACGAATTAGGCTTGCATGAGATGACCGATATTGCTCTGACTACGGAAGTAAGCGCCTCATCGAATGCTGAAAGGCGCGACAGTCTGCCAAAACGAATCCTTCGCAACCGAAGCGTGCGCATTGGTGGTGGGGTGGTACTTGCCTACATCATGGTTGCGCTTTTCGGGCCGCTGATTTGGACGACAGACCCATACGCGCAGGATCTGATGATGCGACTGCGCCCGCCGGCTTGGGATGCCAGGGGCGCACTCCAGCATCCGCTCGGCACGGACCCGCTGGGTAGAGACGTTCTTGCGCGCCTGCTCGAGGGCGCGCGAGTATCGCTCACCATTGGCTTCTGCGCCGCGTCTATCGGCGCCGTCATCGGAATAACGTTGGGTTCGATCGCCGGATACTTCGGGCGCCTGGTTGACCACGCTGTCATGTTCGGCCTTACGTGCAAGCTTGCGCTTCCGAGCTTGCTCCTGGCGATGACTCTGATCTATTTCATTCAGCCGTCGCTCACGACCGTCGTCTGCGTTATCGGGCTGATGCACTGGACGCTCTATCTGGTCGTGACGCGCAGCGCAACGCAGCGGATTCGAGAACTGGACTATGTCAAGGCATCGAAATTGGCTGGCGCCAGTGCTCGCCAAATCATCGTCTGGGACATCCTGCCCAACCTGGCTGGGTCGCTATTGGTCGTATTCACTGCGGAAGTGGCGGTTTCTATCCTGGCAGAAGCGTCGCTGTCGTTCCTTGGCGTCGGAGTGCCTTCGCCCATCCCGTCCTGGGGGTTGATGATCTCGGAAGGCAAGGCGGTGATGTTCCTCAATCCATGGATTGTCTTGCTGCCCGGCGCATCTCTCTTTCTTCTCGTGATAGGCGTGAACCTGCTCGGCGATGGGTTGCGCGATGTCATCCAGCCACAGACTCGGGATTGAACGCCATGCTTCTTGAAGTAGAGAATCTCAGCATCAAGCTGCCGCTGGAGAACAGGCGCACATTGCATGCTGTCCGTAACGTCAGCCTCAAAATCGACAAGGGAGAGTGCCTCGGAGTAGTCGGTGAGTCAGGTTCCGGCAAGTCGCTAACTGCGCTTTCGATTCCACGATTGCTGCCACGGCGCGCACAGTGCTCGGCTGACACGCTGCGCGTAAATGGCCTGGACCTGACCAGCATGTCTGAGCGCGACCTGGCGAGCACCGTGCGAGGGACTCAGGTTGGATACATCTTCCAGGAGCCAATGACGGCCTTGAACCCCGTCTACAGCATCGGCAGGCAGTTGACGGAGACAATGCGGCGCCACCAGGCGGTGGCCGGCGACCATGCCCGCAGACGCGCGATTGAGCTGCTGGAGCGGGTGGGTATTGCCTCGCCGGCCAAGCGTATGACATCGTTCCCGCATGAGTTCTCCGGTGGGCAACGCCAGCGCATCATGATTGCCATGGCGCTCATGAATCGCCCGCAGCTGCTCATCGCCGACGAGCCCACTACGGCCCTGGATGTCACGGTCCAAAAGCAGATCCTGGACTTGTTGGATGACCTGCGTCGAGAGCTCGGCATGGGATTGCTGCTGATCTCCCACAATTTGGGGGCCGTAGCATCAGTCGCCGACAACGTTGCCGTCATGTACGCCGGAGAAATCGTAGAAGCCGCACCGACGAGCACACTCTTCGCCGCATCGCGGCATCCCTATACGCAGGGCCTGCTACGGTCGATCCCGGACCTTGGGAAGCATGAGGCCGGCACTCTGCTTCCTACACTACCGGGCACCGTCCAGTCTTTCTATTCCCAGCCAGCCAGCTGCGTCTTCGAGCGTCGGTGCAAGTACGCATTCGCCAGATGCGGTCTCGAAGCGCCGAAGCTTCGTGCCTACGACAAGAAGCACTCTGGTGCATGTCACCTTGCCAGCGCCCCGCAGCCGGAGGAAGTCGAGACACCTATGGCTATGTTGCGGAGGCCGGCGGGAGATGTACTGCTGGAAGCAAAGGACATCTCCATGACGTACCAGGTCCGCGGCGGCCTGTTCAAGCCACGGCTCTCGCTCAAGGCTGTGGTTGACGTGTCCTTGCGTCTTCAGAAGGGCCGGACACTGGCCATCGTGGGTGAGTCGGGATGCGGGAAGTCCACGCTTGCTCGGATGCTTCTCGGGTTGGAGCAGCCAGTTTCAGGAGAAGTGCTGCTCGATGAACGTCCCATTGGAGCGTATGAGCCCGCGCAGCGGGCAGCCCTTGTGCAGACCGTATTTCAGGATCCCTACTCATCGCTCAATCCGAGTCGCAGTGTGAGCGAGATTGTACGGCGGCCGCTTGACCTGTCTGCGGCCATGCCCGCGGCACAACGTGACGCGCACGTGACCAGCTTGCTCGGGAAGGTCGGTCTGCCAACCCGGCTTCACCACGCTTCACCCGGGCAGCTCTCCGGTGGGCAGCGCCAACGCGTTGCAATTGCACGTGCCCTTGCAACCAACCCGGCATTGATGGTCTGCGACGAGCCGACGTCGGCGCTGGATGTCTCGGTTCAAGCTCAGATCCTGAACCTTCTGCTGCAACTTCGGAAGGAGTTTCAGCTGACGCTGGTGTTTATCAGCCATGACCTCGCTGTGGTGGGTCATATGGCAGATGAGATTGCCGTGATGTATCTGGGTGAAGTCGTCGAATATGGACCTGCCGAGCAGGTTCTGGGAAATCCGGCCCATCCCTATACCAAAGCGCTGCTCGCAAGTACGCCGACCTTGGTGCGGCGGGAACAGGATGAAGCGAATCGAATCCTGGCGGGCGTTGCGAACCCAATGCAAAGGCCGGAAGGCTGCTGCTTCTCCCCGCGGTGCCCGTATCGGTCGGACGTGTGCAATGAACGGCCGGCGTTGAGCGAGTATGGGGACGGGCGTGCTGTCCGGTGCCATTACGCGAACTCGCTGGTCGAGGCCGATTCATCTTTGATGCAGGATACTTATTCTCGCAATGACATGGGTGTGGAGTCCATGACTTTGCGAGCATGAGAGTTCTTCGCCAGCCGCGGGTTGCTGCCTATTACCTGATTCATACCTCGGCCCAGATTGGGACATGGGTTCAGCAGGTGGTCGTGGGATGGTACGCATGGGAGCAAACTCATTCTGAACTGCTGCTCGGCATTCTGATCTTCGTCCAGTTTGCACCATCCTTCGTCGTATCCCCGCTCGCGGGGATACTGGTCGACCGAGGCAAGGTCAGGCAAGTCGTCCGCATCGCTGATGCGACCTGTGGTCTGACGTCCTTAGTCCTGGCGGCGCTTGCCGTCACCGGAAACCTGACGATTTTCGCGTTGCTTGCGTGTGCGCTACTCGTCGGGATATGCGGAAGCTTTTCGCAGCCGGCCCGCCAGGTATTGCTCACCAAGCTGGTCGAGAAGACCGAAATCGCCAGTGCTGTGTCGGTGAACTCTGTCTCGATGAATATCGCACGTTCTGTCGGCCCGCTTGGGGCGGCGTACTTGATAACGAACAATCTCTCGTTTTTTGCGTTCGCGTTGAGTGGCGTCACCGCACTGGCAGATGCCATGTTTGTGCGAGTTCTCTCCGGAAATGACGGTGAGACCAAGCCAGTACGGCCGCCCAGGCGGGAATCCTTCCTCGTAACGCTGAAGGGTGCATTCACCGCAGTCCTTGACGACCGATCCATGCGCCTGGTCTTCCTGGTCTACCTTGCGTATGCGATGCTGGGTCGCCCCGTTATCGACATGCTGCCGGCAATCGTCGACAGCATCCTGCGACAGGATGCAAGGGTGCTCGGCAATATCAATGCATTGTTTGGAGTCCTTGCTATTGCGGCTGGCCTCTTGCTTTCGCTTGTCAGTCACATTCGGACGCTGCTGAAGGTCCAGGTGATTTCGCTTGTCTTTCTCGCCTCAGGCACCGCAATGCTTTCGCTATCGTCCTCGGAACTAGGCGGTTATTTCGCCATCGGGATTTTTGCGCTCGGTCAGGCCGCTGTGAACATCTGCTCAAGTGCATTCGCTCAAATGCAAGCCGTTGAGACGCATAAGGGCAGGGTAGTCGCGCTCCACGTCATGACGTTTCGCGCCGGCGCTGCCGTGGGTGGCTTGCTCGTTGGATATGTGGCAGGGCTGATGGGCCTGGCGAACGCCATGATAGCCATCGCTGCGTGCCTATCCATCGTGTTCGCGTGTGCCATCGGAACCGCCATGCGTTTCCGCGGTTGATGTTGTTCAATGGCCTTGGCTTGGCCAGGCCCCTGCATTGCCTATATGCGAATCGGAGAAATTATGGATATCGAGATGAAGGCGGGTCCCTATTCCTTTCTGGCAAGACTTGAGCAAGACCTCTCGCCGGCAGCATGTGACTGGTTGATGGAGAGGTTGCCGGCTCAATGGGAGTTCCTGCAAGGGCGCTGGAGCGGCCATGCGGTTTTCGCTCGCCTGGGAGGAACCGCAAAGCATATCGGCAATGGAGGCATATCGCGGCCAGCCGTGGGCCAGATTCTGCTCTATGGAGGGAATGACGATGTAGGCGGAGAACTCTTGATTCCTTACGGGCCTACGCGCTTTGCCTGCCCCAGCGGCGAACTGTCTGGCCACCACGTGCTTACGGTGACGACAGGGCAAGAGCGGCTCGCCGATCTCGGCGCACTCATTCATGAGCGGGGAGGCCTTTCCATTTCATATCGGCGCTGTTCCAGGCCTTGGAGCTAACGCCGTCAGGTATCGCCGCATGTCAGCTCTGGCTGGGGTGCGGCGGATTCAATCAGTCTGCATTGCGGACAATTTAGGGAGGCAGATGATGGCAGGCGGAAGTAATGACAGGACCATGATTCGGCAGCGTTCGGAACCTTCGGAAGCGTTCCTTCGCAGTGAACGGGCGTACGTGGATCTGGCGGATGAGCGTCTGGGCGCGACAGTCGTAGCGGCGTCCGACGAGTGGTATGCGCCGGCATCGCGCATGCTCAACCCGAAAGCGGCGAACTACTACTATCACGATGACGAAGGGATGCGCTGGGTAGATGGATGGGAGACGTCTCGTCGACGCAAGGCTGGCAACGAATGGTGTGTTATCAAGCTTGGCCGGCCAGGCCAGATCACCGCGATAGGATTCGACACCAGCTTCTACACCGGCAACTATCCTTTGGCCGCGTCAGTGCAAGCCTGCGCCATTTCGGCGGATGACGATATCGCCGATGTCGAATGGACCGCGCTCGTGCCCGCGACCGAGCTTGCCGGGGACAGCCAACGACTGGTTTCAGTCGACGCAAGAGGGGTCTTCACACATGTCCGGCTGAACATTTTTCCGGACGGCGGGATGGCTCGCTTTCGTGTCTTTGGGCTGGTCCAACTGCCGGAGGCGCTCGGTCCGGCTGGCCAGTGCGATCTGGCGGCACTGGAAAACGGTGCCCGCATTGTAGGTTGCAGTGATACGCACTTCGGCGCGGTACGGGCCATGATTGCGCCAGGTCCCTCAGTGGAATGGGGCAAGGGCTGGGAAACCAGGCGTCTGAGGAAGCCGGGGCATGACTGGGCCGTGATTGCCTTGGCGGCACCGGGGACGCTGGAGCGCGTCCTGGTCGATACGACCTACTACACGGGCAACTTTCCTGCCGCCTTTTCGCTGCAAGGCGCATGCCTCGAAAGTGCCACCGACGAGGTGGTTCTGAACCAGGCGATGTACTGGCCGGAACTGGTAGGGCGCAGTAACCTGAAGGGCGGATGCCAGAATGCTGTCGAGCTGAGCGCGGCGCTTCGGGATACGCTCGTCACCCATGTCAGACTGAATATCTACCCCGACGGCGGAGTGACAAGACTCCGGCTCCTGGGAGCGCCTGGACTGATTGCGCGCTGACCGTAGCCATTTGGAAACCCGCTTCGCCAACCTGGCGAAGTGGGCACCGGTCGTCACGTTCGCCGTGGGGGAGGGTGTCCGGCCATCGTGCCATCCTTTACGAGGACTTCATCTTCCCACGGCAGACTGTACCGCCCAGCGACCAGGTCTTGCATGTACGTATACGGGCAGTCGTTCGCGCCGCCGCTGACGGCCACGAAGCCTCTGTGGCCCAGCTGGTAGATATTGTTTTCAGCACCCCAGGTTCGGCGTGCCTCGCGTACCAGGTCCGGTCGGATTTCGGCAGTAATCAATTCATTTTCCTTGTTGCTGCCGTGGCGGATTGGTACTCCATCGAAACCCACGACGATGGCCTCGCCCATTCCACCAAATGGGCCAGAGGCTGAGCATCCGCAAACGCTTGCTGTGTACATCAGGTTGCAAAAGGCATCGGCCTGTGCGGTCAGGTGCCATTGATGACGCAGTGACGAAGAGTAGCCGGCGATGCGAATCATCAACTCGGCGCCCTTGTAAGCGCACTCCCGAGCGACCTCGGGAAACATCCCGTCATGGCAGATGACGACGGCAATCTTGGAACCCTTGGGTCCTTCACACACCGGTATGCCCAGGTTCCCCGGCGCCCACGGCTCTGCAGGAACCCACGGGTGAAGTTTGCGGTAGTGCAAGCAGACTTGGCCTTCATTGTTGACCAGAATCGCTGAGTTGTACGGGTTGCCGCCCGGGTTGAGTTCCATGAAGGAGAAGCATGCCCATACGTTTGCCAGGCGACACGCGTCACGAAGCACGCCAACATGGGGTCCATCCACAGTGCACTGGAGATCAGCGCTCAACGCCTTCGAGGCGCCATTGAGCGAATACTCGGGAAAGACAATGATGTCGACATTTGGGCGCCCCGCCTTTACCTGGTGCACAAACGAGGCGAGCCTCTCGGCAGAGAGGCGCAGGTCCTCCGCCGTTGCGATATCCGCTTTCCGAAGCTGCAGCAGCCCCACGATGACCCCGTTTTCAGTCTGATTTAACCCACCCAAGCCGTTCATCAGCCTCTCCTCGAAAGTGTGCTTGACTCTGCCAACACGTGTGAGTATCGTATCATACTGGTATGACCAGTATGATAATAACAACGGGGAGAGAGATGTGAAACGTATACTGGTGGGCGGAGTCCTATCGGCACTCACGGCCGGCGCCGCAGCGCAGGGTAGCGTGACGCTCTATGGCGTGGCTGACGCTGCGATTGACTATGTAAGCGCCAAGGGCGCGACTGCGGGCCCGGCGGCTGACAAGCCGGGAACTACCCGACTGAGTTCGCAAGGGTCGTACTGGGGTATCCGGGGTTCAGAAGATTTAGGCGGCGGTCTGGACGCCTTCTTCCAGCTGGAAGGCAACTTTTCGATTGATTCTGGTGCGTCCAGCACGCCCTTCTTTAATCGAGATACGTTCGTAGGACTGCGCCATCGGCCGGTGGGGGCTCTCACGCTGGGTGTGAACACTACCAGCGTGCGCGCACTGGGCAACGCCCTTGATCTTACGCCAGGCGCAAATACGGGCATCGGGGCGTTGCAGTCGTTGGTTTCGAGCATGAACGGCATTTCGACCGACCACGATTCACGGTTGCAAAACTCGGTGCGCTACCGTTCGGCGTCCTTCTATGGGATCGAGGTAGGCGCGCAGTATGGATTTGGAGAGGCCCGCGCCGACGGGACCGGCCGCAACGACCACGTCATTGGTGCCGGGCTTGCCTATGCAAGAGGTCCCTTCTACGTCGCTTATGCGTACGAGGACAGACACGACAAGAACAAGGCCGGCCTGGCACAGACCAATGGCCACGACCAAAAACATCGCGTCGGCGTGAAGTACCAGGTGACAGAGCGGTGGCTCATCGGCGGTCTGTATGACCGTTCGGTCAGCGATGGCCAGTTCTCCAATGGTGACGGCCGCTTGCGCCGGGATGCGTGGGCTTTTGTTACCGAATATGACTGGGGAGCCCACGAAATCTACGCCATGTACGGGCGTGCGAATGATGTTCGTTGCCAAGGGGACACGGGAGGCAACGGAGTCAACTGTGGTTCGAGCAGCCAGACCGGCGCACAGTTGTGGACGCTCGGCTACAACTACAACCTGAGTAAGCGAACAATGATTCGCACAACGATATCGAAGATTCTCAATCAGGCGGCGGCCAAGTATGACTTTTCCAACGGCCGCACCGGAGCGGCCGCTGGCGCCGACCCATTCGGCGCTTCTGTCGGATTGCGCCATCGCTTCTAACCTCAAGCACCATGCCATGGTGCTTCCCTCACCTACCCAAGGAGTTCAAAAAAATGACGAAGCGGCAAATTCAGCCCCCCGGTGTGTTCGCTCATCATCGTGCGGCCGTAACGACTCACTATGCGGTGATGCCTCCTGAGGGCATTCTGGAAAGCCGTATTCCGGGGATTGAGAAGACCACCATCAGCGTTCAAGCTACGCCAGGTCTGGGCGCGAAGTTTGCCCAGCTGCTGCTGCAGATCCAGGGTGGCGGCGGAATGACGACCCTGCGAAACGACGGTATGCAGGCCTTCTTTTACGTTGTTTCAGGCAATGTGTCGCTCGAACTGGAGGGCAAGACACACGAGCTCAAGGCAGGGGGCTTCGCATACGCGCCCGCGGGAACTGGCGTACGTGTGTACAACCCGGGCGCCGACGAAGCGCGCGTCGTATGGATCAAGAAACCTTATGAACGCCTCGAAGGCGTGGAAGCCCCGGCAGCCCTGGTTTCACACGAGCAAAATGTCGAGAAGGTGAACAAGCACACCAAGGGCCGAACCTGGCAGCATCTGTTGCCCGATGAAAATCCGGCGTTCGACTTTGCCATCAACATCCTGAGCTTCGAGCCTGGCAATTACTTTCCCATGGTGGAAACGCATGTCATGGAACATGGGCTCTATATGCTGGAAGGGCAGGGGATGTACCTACTGCAAAATGACTGGCACGAGTGCTGGGCGGAGGACTTCATCTACATGGCACCGTTCTGTCCGCAGTTCTTCTATGCCACCGGTTGGTCCAAGGCGACATACCTGCTCTACAAGAACGTGAATCGCGATTTCACCTTCTGACGCATGCTGCGGCCGTTGGCAGGCGACGGTCCCGCCAACGGCATGCAGTTGTGGTGCATCAAGGCAGCTGATGTACGTGCTCAGGCAGCTCTACCTGGACACGCTTTGCGCTGCGCAGGACATGGTTACGCATGGCCATTTGAGCGAGGCCAGGGTTGCGCGTTGCCAAGGCTTCCACGATTTCCTTGTGCTCTTTGACGCGGCTGCTCAGGAATGCCGTGTCGGAAAGGCGCGGGGCGCTCATTTCTTCCTCCGAGAAAATCGGAGCAAGTAGTGCACGAATCAGGCGATTGCCGCAGCAAGAAGCTATCAGCGAGTGAAACTCGAAATCCAGCTGGTTCAGCCGTGTGACATCGTGGTCCTTTACCGTGATTTCCATCTCCCCCAGCAGTTTTCGTAGGGCGGCGATGTCGTCATCGGTGATATGGATGGATGCGAGGGCGGCGGCCCAACCTTCCATCAACAGGCGTGCCTCATAAAGTTCACTCGGTGTATGGTCGATCTGATGAACTTCAGAGTTTCTGCCGACGGCAGCCTGCTGCTCGAGCGATGCTACAAACACGCCTCTGCCGGGCTCTACCCGCACCAGCCCCATTCCCTCCAGCGAGGAAATTGCCTCGCGCAAGGAAGAGCGGCTTACGCCGAGCAGCTCAGCCAACTCACGCTGTGAGGGGATCTGGCTGTCCGCCGCCCATTCGCCGCTGTAGATGGATGTCTGCATGCGCTCCAAGGCGTGCTGCGTGACAGGCGTGCGCAATGCGATAGGTGGCCGACGCCCTGGTGGCGCGGGAGCAGTCAGCGGCGCCTTGGGTGCCAATGCAGCGGAAGTCGCTTTCATAGTCTGTGTAGGTGACACTTCATACTGGTCTGATAATTATCACATATAGCACTTGACCGAGCTTTCTGGCAAGTCTACAGTTATTACTGGTCAGACCAGTATGGCCGGAACCTGACAAAGTCATAAGCATAAAAGGAGACCTATGCGTATCACCCTGAAATTGGAGCCCTTGACCAAGGCGGCCTTTTCGCCGTTCGGCGAGGTCATTGAGGCTTCCCCGGGCGCCTTCCATCACATCAACGAAGGCATGGTTGAGCGCTACCATGACCTCGCCGTGGTTGATGCTCTGGCTCTTGGTGGTAAGGCTGGCATCAGCATCATGCGCGCAAAGCCGTACGTATTGCCGTTGGAGGTGGTGTTCCTCGAACGTCACCCATTGTCGAGCCAAGCCTTCATTCCCATGAAGCCGACCAGTTTTATCGTAGTGGTCGCTCCCCGGGGAGTTTCGGTGGATGCGGCCAAGGTCCGCGCCTTCATCGCCAAACCAGGGCAAGGCATCAATTACGCCCCAGGTGTTTGGCATCACGTGCTGTTGCCCACCGAAGCTTGTGACTTCGTTGTGGTTGACCGGATCGGCGCCGGTCCGAACTGCGACAAGTTTGTGCTTCCAGAGGAGGTGCGGCCGGTGATTCCCGCGTTCAGGCAGGAAATGGAACATGCAATTCTCGGTTGCGGCACCGCAGAGAAGTAAGTAACAGCGAAGAACCCGTCGGAATCAACGATGGCTTCGAAGGCGGATGGTGGAGAAAAATTGTGTTTAAGTATCTGAAGAAGTTACATATCCAGGTCCTCTTGGGCTTTGCAGTTGGCGCGCTTATTGGTTTCGTGTACCCGTCCTTTGGGGTGCAACTGCTGCCACTGGCGGAAGCATTTATCAAGCTCATCAAGATGATGCTTGCGCCCATTGTTTTCTGTTTCGTCGTGACTGGGATCCTGCATGCAGGGGATCTGAAGACGGCGGGGCGTGTAGCGCTCAAGACAATTATCTACTTTGAAATTGTCACGACAATTGCGCTACTGATTGGGGTCTTCGTCACGTACGTCTTGAAGCCTGGCGTAGGCATGAATATCGATGTATCCACGCTGGATCCGAAGTCGATACAAACCTTCGTCGAGAATGCCTCACACGTTTCGGACGTAAAGAGCTTCTTGCTGAACATCATTCCGTCCACTTTCCTTTCGGCTTTCGCGAAGGGCGACATTTTGCAGGTGCTTTTGATTGCAGTCCTGTTCGGCTGCGCGCTTCAAATCGCCGGTGAAAAAGGAAAGATGGTGGGTCAGCTGATGGACAGCCTTTCCGAAGTCCTTTTTCGTGTCATTGGCTTCATTGTTCGTCTGTCGCCGCTCGGCGTTGCAGGGGCGATGGCCTTCACCGTCGGAAAGTTTGGCTTTGCCACCATCCAGCAGCTTGGCCAACTGGTCCTGGCCTACTATGCCGCATGCGCAATCTTCCTGTTCCTTGTGCTGGGTGTGGTGATGCGGCTTTCCGGTCTTAGCCTGTTCAAGTTCATCGGCTACCTGAAGAGCGAGCTGCTCATCGCCCTGGGCTCGAGTTCATCGGATGCCGTGATGCCGCTGGTGATGGCAAAGTTGCGCCACCTTGGTGTGAAAGAGACTACGGTGGGGCTTGTTATTCCGACGGGATACTCGTTCAACCTCGACGGTTTCTCGATTTGGCTGACGTGCGCCGTCATCTTCATTGCACAGGCGACCAACACGCCGTTGGAAGGTGGAACCCTCGCCCTGATTCTCCTGGTCTCTCTCCTGACTTCCAAGGGCGCGCATGGCATCCCCGGGTCGGCGACTGTCGTGCTCGCAGCGACGTTGACTGCCATCCCCGCAATTCCCGTTTTGGGTGTGGCGCTTATCCTGTCGGTGGACAAGCTGATGGGCTTCTTCCGGGTGGCGCTCAACCTGATCGGAAACTGTGTAGGTGCGGTAGCAATCGCAGCGTGGGAAGGTCACCTCGACCTTACGCAAGCTCGCCGGGTACTGCAAGGTGATGACGAATTCGTAAGCGAGGAGAACAAGGAGATGCGAGTCGCGGGAAACATCTCCTGACCGTTGCAGCTGAAAGTCTGGCTCGCTAAATTTCAGGGTATTTCGTGACCGCTAGCGGGTCTTCTGCGCGTTCCGCGAACAAATAGGTTCGCGGGGCCGTGAGCAGTTCTTCCAAATACCCCGGATCACAACGTGGCCGGGGTTTCTCATCAGCGGCACCGGATATGCCTGAATCCTGCTTGCCAAGCCAGTCCTTGGTGAACCATGAGCTAACCGTGGTGCGCCAGGATTGCTTTTGCGATTGAGTCGCCGCTTGCACAAGCTCCGGTCAGGAGCGCTTGGGACAGGTAATCCCCGCAGTAGTAGACGGATCGTCTCGCGGCAGACTGCCAGGTGAGAAAGTCGGCCACCTTCCGGCAATAGCCAGGGTAGAAGATCGGCAGCTTGTACGGAATCCACTGGTTGACAATAGTGTGCACTCGACTATCGAAGCGGGGAATGCGCTGCCTGACTTCCGACCGGATAAGGGTGTCGAGCGAATCGGCCAGGCCGAGGCGATCCGCTTCTTCGGCTGCCTCGGGTGTCAGCTGACAGTAGAGTTGCGCGTGCGAACGTCCTGCGATCGGTGCCGCCGGCAACTGTTGCCAGGTCGCAATGCGAGTCGTTGACTGACGGCCTGAGAACTCCAGCTCGGCAGGAATATCCCCTTCCAGCGCGTAGTGAACGACACCCAGCTTGTTATATCGCACTGCTTCGAGCATCGAGCGCTCCGCGTCGAGAGGATCGACGATAAGCTTGCCGGCTTGGGCGCCCTCCGTGGCGCAGACGACAACATTCGCGCGCAGCTCATGTTCTTGTCCGAGGCGCCGATAGCGTACGATGCATTGGCCCTCGGCGTGTCGTTCGATGGCATAGGCCCTTGCGTCGCAAAGAACTGGCACCCGACGGCCCAGTTCCTGAGTCACCTGCCCCATGCCTTCTGCCAGGGTGTAGACGGTGTCCTTGCCGAGCAGATGCGGCATGGTACTGACGTAGAATGCCGCCGAAATATCCTCCGGATTCCAGCTACGCGTTCCGCGGAAGATGGGTTCGATGAGTTGCTTCAGTACGGCGGGTGTGGTGGTTCGGCTGATGTAATCCGCCAGGGTTTCGGTGTCGCCTTCCAGGTATGAGGCCGCAGCGTCTGGATCGGTACGCGAGCGCAGGCGCGCGAGACCTACTCCCGCCGCGACCATGCGTATCCGGCTGCGCCAATCCAGCCCGGGCGTCATGAGGGTGCGCGGGCCAGGCATCAGCTCGACACGGTAACGATCGCCGCCGATTGCGGCGTTTGCGCCGAGCTTGCGTAGCGGTACAAGCGCACGCGTCAGATCCAGTTCGGCGAGCAAGGAGTGAAACGCCTGGCCAAACGGGTAAATCAGGCGCGCACCGGTATTGTATGAAATGGGACCCTCGCGCCGTTGTGCCATTCGCCCGCCCACGGCCGATTGGCTTTCCAGAACCTGGACGGTGAAGCCGGCAGCCGTGAGCCGGTAAGCTGCGGTGAGTCCGGAAATACCGGCACCAACGACGACGATGGAGATAGGTTGGTTCATTCGGGCTTCGCTACGGTGTCGGGTACGGCAATCTCGATCAGCGCCGGCCCGGTTCCATTCAGTACTCGCTTCAGCGCCGGCAGGAATTCCGCGGTCGTCTGAACGCGTTCCGCGAGGGCGCCGAAGGCTCTTGCATAGGCTACGAAATCCGGGTTTCGCAAGGCGCTGCCGACAGCACGCCCGAACTGCCGGATCTGGGCACTTCGGATGGCGCCATATCCCTGGTTATTGATAACGATAATGATGATGCGCAGATTTTGCTGGACTGCCGTCGCCAGTTCTTCACCATGCATGAGCAGGCAGCCATCGCCGGCCACGGCCACAACCAGCCGATCCGGCCGCGCCATCGCTGCGCCAATGGCGGCCGGCAATCCGTATCCCATGGCACCGCTCTTGGCGCCAAGCATGGTGCCGGGCTGGCGGAATGCAAGATAGCGATGTAGCCAGATCGCGTAGGCACCCGCGCCAGCGGTAAAGACGGTGTTGTCAGGGAGGCGCTCTCGCAGCGTCATAAAGACTTTTCGCAGGTCGACAGCTCCTGGACAGTCACCCTTCCCGACGAACGCCGCGCGCGCGATGCGAAAGCCCTCGGGCCAGTCGGAATCAGGGGAAGACCAAGAAGTCGCAGAAAGGGCAGTTGAAAGCGCCTCAAGAAAGGGCGCTGGAGCAGCTTGGATCGCCACGTCGGCGCGATAAATGCGGTTGAGTTCGTCGGCGCTGGAATGCACATGAACCAGGCGCTGGGCCGGCCGCGGGGCATCGAGCAGACGGAATCCACCGAAGCCACCGGTCCCGAACGTATTGATCTCGCCGAGGCGAAGGTTGATGGCGAGTATCAGGTCGGCTTGCACTATCCGCTCTGCCAGCAGCGGATTGAGACCGATGCCGAGTTCGCCCGCATAGTGTGGGTCGTCGTTGTCGAACAGATCTGCTCGTCGATAGCCAGCGGCGACTGGCCAGTTGTGGGCTTGTGCCAAGGCATGCAGGCGTAGTCGCGCTGCGTCATTCCAGCCACTGCCGCCTACCAGCACTAGTGGGCGACGGGCTTCGCGGAGCAGGCCCGCAACCGCACCGGCTTGCCCTGGCGCCGGACCGGGCTCTGGTATGGAGGGCGCAGGCAGCGGAGCGCAGGTGGCATCCTCGCGCCACACATTTTCGGTGACAACCAGGACCACCGGCCCGGGCCGGCCGCTGCTGGCCTTGCACCATGCGCGCATCATCCCTTCCTGCAGTCTCGTGGCGGTGGTGACAGTGATGACGTCCTTGACGAGCGGGCGTAACGCCTGCTGCAAATCAAATCCTGACATCGGGTCGCGCTCAGCCTCTGCGGCTGCCGGCTGCCCGACGACAAGAATCATCGCCGCACTATCCGTATCGGCGGTATGCAGCGCCAGGGCTGTGTTCAGGGCGCCCGGAGCGCGACCCGCCATGCAGATGGAAGGCCGGTCGCCAAGCCGCGCGTAGGCCTGCGCGGCGTAGGTCATGCCTGCCTCGTGGCGGAAGGTGACGAGGCTGATTTCGGGATGGCGGGTAGCGAGGGCATCCAGTGGCTCGAGGATGCCCTCGCCAGGGATCTGGAAGACATGCCGGTGCCCATACTCTCGGATCAGGTCGGCAAGAACAGCGGCCCCTGAGCGGGCCGGCACGGATTCATGATTCATCACAAGTAGTGCAACAGGTTGGGCGAGGCTGCGGCAAGGCGGGGGCCATCTCCCCGCCGTGCCGCGATGCCTGGGGCCCGGTTAGAAGACGTGGAAAATACCCGCCAGCAACATGAGCTGCCCGCTTGTGCTGGACGCGCCGCTGCTGCCGAACAGCAAGTAGGCGTTCTGTGCGTCCCCCGCTGCGCGTTGGTACGCAACGGCGGCCTGGAGAATGGTTCGCTTGGAGAGGAAATAATTGCTTACCGCATTGACCTGGTGATATTTCGGCGTGAATCCGGTCGGTTGCACCTTCCCGGCTGTGTACGTGTACCCCAGGCCGAGCTGCCAGGCGGGCGCGACGCTGTAGGAGCCATTGACGTCGATATTGTTGAAACGCACATCACCGTTGGTAAGCCCGTCCGCGGCATCGCCCAAGTCCTTGTAGCGGCTCTGGGTAAATGACACGGCGAGCTTAAGTTTGTCGAGATCGTACTGGCCTGCAAGCGCGGCAACCGACATGCTCGACGGGGCGATGCGATTCGGCTGCAGTGGCGACGTGGCTGAAACGGCCGGGAAAAGGATGGTATTCCAGTTGCCCTCCGGAACTGCACTTGCAGGATTATCGATGTGCAAGTAAGCGGCGGCGGCGCGAAAACGGCCGCCGGCGTAGGTAACGCCAAAGCTCATGGTCGAATTGCGGTGGCTGTCGCCTGCAACTTCGCCAAAACCATACATGGCGCCGGCCTGGAAGCCGCCGAAGTTTGGCGTCACGTACTTGACCGCATTGTTGATGCGGAACTGCCAGTTCGTATTGTCATTGTCGCCGACGTGCGCCATATAGCCATTCCACTTGCCAGGTGGGGTGAACGGCGCGATCCACTCCGCTACCAGGTCGTACTGGCGCCCAAGTGTCACGGTACCCGCCGAACGGTCAGAGAGCCCGACATACGCCTGGCGGCCAAACAGCCTGCCACCCTGCCGTGAGTTTCCCGTGCTCATATCGAAGCCGCTCTCAAGCGTAAACAGGCCGCGCAATCCGGACCCCAGGTCTTCGTGGCCTTTCAGGCCCCATCGCGATGGGCCGGTTGCCAATCCCGTCACGTGATGGCCACCGCTGTTGTTGACATATCGCACCCCGCTATAGAGGAAGCCATAAAGCGTGACGCTGCTCTGGGCGAGCGCGCTTTCCGCGCATCCGCTCAGGATGGTGGCCGCCAACGTGACTTGCCATACCTTACGCACTTTGCTAGTGCTTTTTCCCCGCTTTGACTGCATTGACTCTCCCCTTTTTTGTGCCAGGTCGCGGTCCGGTGCCGGCGCAATGGAGCCGGGCTTGACAACACGGGCAGCACGAGGCTAGCGCAGCCTAGGCCAGGGCAAGAGGGGGGACAAGCGGATCGGACGGCTCAGAGCGGAATTCCTAGCAATCGGTATTCGATTGCCACAATTGGGAGCATTGACAGCGTGCGTGGCCGAGGTTGAGGTCAGCATTTTCCCTTGCTCGGGCCAGTACCCCAGGCGTTCGGTCCAGGAAAATTGAGGCGAAACGACTGAAACATTAAGTTGATCGGAAGTTGTCCGCCGGGGCGGCGGAAACCAGGCGGAATCGGTGCTAAAAAGTTCCTGGTTGGCACGGCGTTGCACGCCTTGTTCATACAGCTCCGATGTCCTTTCCATGCCTTAGGATACCCATGCCCCGTCACAAGAGATTCCTGCTGCATACCTTATCCTGCGTCTCCGTTGTTGGTGCCGTGCTGGGTCTCGTGCCCGCTGTCCATGCGCAAACCGTGATCGGGATTGCCAACCTTGGCCCACACCCATCCATCTCGCAAACTATTGCCGGATTCAAGGAGGAAATGGCGCGCAGCGGCTACGTGGAAGGTAAGAACACCACTTATGTCTACGGGGACGCAAACTTCACGCAAGCCTTGATGCCCCAGATGCTTACGCAGATTGCGTCGAGGAAGCCCGCCGTTATTCTCACGCTGACTACATCGGTCTCGCAGACGGCGCTATCTGCCGTGGCCGACCGAAAACTTCCGATGGTATTCGCCATGGTGACCGACCCGGTTGCCGCAGGATTGGTTGAAGGATGGGACCATGGCAGCAGTCGCTTTGTAGGGGCTTCGGATATCCAGGATTTTGACGCGGTCCTGGTCTTCGCCAAGAAGCTGTTTCCGAACGCCAAGTCATTCGGCACCCTGTACAACCCTGGCGAAGCGAATGACGTGACCACTACCCGCAAGCTCGAGGAGGCATCCAGGCGGGCAGGGCTGACATTCAAGGCGATCAGTGTCGATACTACCGCTGATATCCCTCAGCGAGCAGAGATGCTGCGCGGCACCGATTTTATGTACGCGACTGGCTCAAATCTTGTGCAGTCAGCAATGCCGGCGGTGGCCTCTGTGACGAACCGGCTGAAAGTGCCGATCCTGAGCTCGGAAACAGAGTTTGTGAAGAGCGGCATCGCGGCAGCGAACTATGCCGTTTCGCTTCGCTCCATTGGCGTCAATGCCGCGACCCTGGCAACGCGCGTGCTCAAGGGTACGGCGCCGGCCGCGCTTCCCGTGCTGACGCCCTCGCCCAACGACTACGTTTCCACCATCAATACCACCAAGTTCAAGCAACTCGGGCTGACCATTCCGCCCGCGATGGAGTCATGCCAATGCTTTATCAACTAGCTGCCCGGCGAGCCCGCAACATGCCACAGTCAACTCCAAATTCTGCTTCCACCATGTTGCAAGTCGAATGTTTGCACAAGACCTTCCATGCCGGCACAGCTGACGAACGGGTTGCGATCGACGGCGTTTCCCTCGAACTGAACCAGGGCGATTTCGTAGTGGTGGTAGGAGGGAATGGGGCAGGAAAATCGACGCTGCTCAGCATGCTCGCCGGTGAAGTCCTGCCGGATTCGGGAAGCATCCGCGTCAACGGCGTGAATGTGACCCCGCTCGGCACGCACCTGCGCGCAAAGTACATCGCCAGAGTCTTTCAGGATCCGTCGATCGGTACTGCCGCGGCGCTCAATATCGAAGAGAACCTTGCTGTTGCCGCCTTGCGCGGGCAGCGCAGGACCTTCGGCCGTGGCCTGACCTCGGCGCAGGCTCGCGAGTTTCAGCAGAGGCTCGGCACCTTCGGTCTGGGCCTGGAAAATCGGATGAAGGCACAGGCAGGCCTGCTCTCAGGCGGACAGCGCCAGGCGCTTTCGCTGCTGATGGCGGTCCTCCGTGAGCCTCAGTTGCTGCTGCTGGATGAACATACCGCGGCGCTGGACCCGCGGACCGCCGAAGCCGTGATGCGAGTGACTTCGCAAGTGGTTGACCAGGCCGGGCTGACTACGCTGATGGTCACGCACAACATGCACCATGCATTGCAGTATGGAAACCGGCTAATCATGATGCGGCATGGCGCTGTTGTTGCCGACTTGTCCCTGGAGCAGAAACGGCGCATGACAGTTGAAAAGCTGATTGCCGCTTTCGACGACGAGAACCCCTCCCTTCGCATGGTGAGCGCATGAACCTGTTCGATACATTCCTCAACCTGGTGCCAATGGGCATGATGCAAGGGCTCATCTACGCCCTGATTGCCATTGCGGTGATGATCCCGTTCCGGATCCTGAATTTCGCAGATATGACAGGTGAAGGGACCCTTGCCTTTGGTGCATGCGTGACGGCGAAATGCCTGAGCGTCGGACTGGAACCCGTGTCGTCGCTACTCATCGGTGCCGCGGCAGGCTTCTTGGGGGGAAGCGCCACTGCGTATATTCATGAGAAGGTGAAGGTGAATACGCTCTTGTGCGGCATCCTGGTGTTGTCCATGCTGTATTCGATTGACATCCGGGTCATGGGCCAGCCGAACACCGCTTTGTTCACGTTCCCAAATCTCTTCCAGTACCTGCCCGGTGACGACGGAACCCTGACAAGCCGAATTGCATTGCTTGCCGTAGTGGATATCGCATTGATCGCATTGATCTTCTGGTTCCTGGGGACACAGCACGGGATGGCCATGCGGTCGCTTGGCTCCAGTGTGGCGATGGCCAAGGCGCAGGGCATCAATATCAAGGTCTATGTGCTGGTAGGGCTCGGGTTGGCAAACCTTATCGCAGCGCTCGGAGGCGGTCTGCTGGCGCAGAACCAGGGTTTCGCCGACGTCAATATGGGCTTCGGCACGCTGATCAACGGGCTGGCATCGCTGCTGCTCGGTGAGGCGATCATCGGGAACCGGACGATCCTGCGGCAGGTGGCGGCGCCGGTGTTGGGCTCGGTTGTGTATTTTCAACTGATCTCGATCGTCTTGGCCTTCGGCTTCCAGCCGTCGGATCTGAAAATGGTAACTGCGGTTTTTGTGCTGATCACACTTCTTATCCTTGCCAAGCGCAAACCAGGAAAGTCACGCAAGGTGGTGCAGGAGCGCCTTGCACGGGCTGCCTGACTCAAAACGGTTTCTTCTTTGGTTCCTTATGCGGTGTCTCCATCCGCGACTTGAAAGCCGTCCCTCGGGACGGCTTCTTTTTATGTTGGATAGCGGAACAGAGCTTCCTTGGAGCGGCATGCCCGGCCGATCGGTCGGGTCATGCCAGAGTAGGCATTGGTGCGCAGGCAGGCGCGTTAGGTTTGGAGAGGTGCCATTTGCCCAGGTTTGCTCTGGTTGTCCTGGCCGGGGTTACGGCCCCATTGGGACAAGGAGAGTCAGGATTTGCCGCTAGACGTGCAGCACGCTGAGGTCATCAGATTGTGCGCGCACCGATCGCACATGTGTCCGCATACCTTCCCAACGTTGGTAGGCGGATTCCGAAGCGAGACCTAACTGGTCCAGTACCCGCCATACGGTATAGCGAATCAGCTCATCGAGCGTCTTGGGCAGGGCATAGAAGGCCGGCACCGGGGGCATGATGACGGCGCCCATCTCAGCTGCTGCAGTCATGTTTCGGAGATGAGCCAGAGTCAGTGGCGTTTCCCGTGCGAGGAGCACCAATGTCCGCCGCTCTTTCAGGGTTACGTCGGCAGCGCGGGTCAGCAGATTGTCGTTGAACCCGTGGGCGACCGCGGCCAATGTTCGCATGGAGCAAGGCGCCACGACCATGCCCTGGTGCCGAAAGGATCCGCTTGCCAGGGCGGCACCAATGTCTCGGATGTCGTAGGCTACATCGGCGAGCGATTGTGCTGCGTGCCTGTCTATGCTGCATTCCTGCTGCAAGGTCAGCCAGCCTGACGCCGACACCACCAGATGGGTTTCGACATCGAGCAGCCGCAAGGCTTCCAGCAGCCGGACACCGTAGATGGCACCGGTGGCACCGCTGATGCCAACGACTATGCGGGTGCGGTCCTTGCTCATGTCAGCGCACCTCCGACGCAAAGGCGGGCAGATACTTGCCAAGTTCAATTTCCACTTCGCCTGGAATGCGCTTTCGTTCAAACTCCGCTTCGCGTCCCCAGGGTTTAGTCGCATCAATGGCAAGGCGGCCCCAGTGATCTTTGTGCGGATCGCGGTAGAAGCCCGGGACATTGTTCAGCACCATGGTTCGGGTGTCTGCACGCCCCCGCGTCACGAAAGCCCAGATCACTTCATCCAGGTTGTAGATGTCGACATCTTCGTCAACCACGATGCAAAGCTTGTTGTAGTCAAGATGCGCGCCCATTGCCGCGAGCAGCGCATGCTGTGCGTGCCCCTCGTACTGCTTCCGGAGCTTGATGACGGTGTTCATCACCGTGGGCTTGCAGGACACATCGATGATGCCCGGTACCTGTCCCTTGATGGCGCGATAGATGCGCGCGGCGGTGGCGGCCTCGAGCGGCCGCAGGTCTTCGTCAGAGCCGCAGATCAGGCCCTGGAAGATTGCTCCGGTGCGCCAGGCGACGTGCGTGACTTCGAATACGTGGTTGTCACCCACATCGACGTAATAGCCCATGAATTCGCCGAAAGGACCTTCCGGGCGGCGCACGTTTGGGAGGATCCGGCCTTCAATCACGATGTCGGTCGCGGCGGGAACTGAAAGATCGATGGTCTGGCACCGGCGTGTGCGCAAAGGGCCGCCTCGCATCGCGGCGGCCAGTGCCAGCTCGTTTGCCTGGGGCGGCAGCGAGACGCAGGCCGACATGAAGACTTCGGGAGGGGCGCCGATCAGAATGGCGGCTTCCAGCGCCTTTCCCTGGCGTTCGGCAGCTGCCTGATAGCGGGCGAGATCGTGTGAGCTTCCCAGCCGAATTCGTAGTTCATTATCGGAAATTACCATTGAGCGATGGAACGACAGGTTAGGCACGCCTGTGTCAGGGTCACGTGCGAGAAACACGCCGGACGTAATGTACGGGGCGCCGTCCCGTTCGTGGTAAGTCAGGATCGGCAGGTCGCTGAGCTTCCCGCTCCGGAGGCGCTCGGGCTGAGTATCCTCTTCCGCATAGGTTTGAAGCGTGGCAGCGACTTCAATTTCCTCGTCCAGCCGCTCGCAGAAGGTGCGCGTACCGCAACGAATCATTTCGCGCAGCCGCTCATGGTCGCTATACAGGTTCATGACAACCGGAAGTGCGGAGCCACGCACGTTCTTGAAGAGCACGGCCTTGTTCGAGACACGTTGCAGTTGCCGCGCGACCGCGGCCGCTTCGAAACGGGGATCGACTTCGCGCTCCACAATTGCCAGGTCGCCGCGTGCTTGCAGACGGCTCAAGTAGTGCCTCATGGTTTTCTCGGATAGTTCGGAAGGTAGGCTGACGTTACCTTAACGGGCACCTGTCGAGCCTGTGCGGTAGCGCTGGGAACATAGGAAATCCGAACTCAATTCCTTTTGGCGTGACCAGGGCGGCAGCGGCGGGCATTACGATGAGCCGCGATGCGGCGACATTGCGCCGTCTTGCCGGGGCCGCGGTGGCATCGTTGGCGTTCGCGGCGTTGCCGCGTCCCGGTCAATCGCGCCCGCGCAAGCGCTAGCGGCGCAATCCAGAAATTGCTTGGGGAAGACATGATGGCCAGTTTGAATCTTACGTCGCCGGAGCCGGGAAACGATGGCTTGTTCCGTACGCGCCTGGCTGGCCATCACGCTCGTACCAGCGAGGCATTCAGTGCGCTTCGCGATCAGCTGGGGTTTTTGTCTTCCGCTCCGCACGGAGAGGCCGGCCTGTATGGTGGATCCGTTCCGGTCTCTGACGACCCCGAAGAAGGGAAGTGGGAGCTGATCAGCATCCGCGATGAGATCCTCCTGGTGGTCTCGGATGGCTACCTTACCCGGCAGCATAGTGAGAGCGTGCTGCCCGAGGGCTATATCGAATTCCATTTCATGGTCGCCGGTCCGGTGAGCGTTGAGTTCTCCGAGGCCGGAAGGATCGAAGTCACTTCGCCGAACCTCACTGTGGTGCATCAGGGCGATGACATGCATTACCAGGTGTCGTGCGGCCCGGGCCTCTGGCGCTCCGTTGGCCTCTATATCAGCCGTGAATACTTCCACAGTTTTCTGCGGGCCTCCATGGGTGTTGATGGCCCCCTTTGGCACCAATTGCAGAAGCTGCGAAATGAGCAAGTGTTTTGCCACCAGATGCCGGTCAATCCCGAGGTGCTGACCGCTGTCAAGCAACTGCTGGAGAATCCGTACGAAGGCTATCGGCGGCTGCTCTTCGCTCAGGCCAAGGCATACGAGGTGATGTGCGCATCATTGGATCTGTGGCAGGCCTATCTCGAAAGCCACCATACCGCCGAGGTGTTCTCTTCGCGCGACCTGCGCCTGATTGAGAGGGCGCGAGATCTTCTTGTCGGCGACCTTCGGCACATGATGACGATCCCGGAGCTGGCGCGCGCCGTGGGGACCAACACATCCAAACTCAAGCGCGGCTTCAAGTTTCTCTACGGTATGACAGTGTTTGAATGCGGCCATCGGGCGCGCATGGACAGGGCACTGGAGATGCTGGGGAACCAACGCCTGAGTGTCAACGAGGTGGCGTTCGCAGTGGGCTATCAGCACCAGACGAGTTTCACGGCGTCTTTCCGCGATTACTTCGGCTTCGCTCCCAAGGATGCCAGGCGGATGGCCGACCTGCGCAACGTCCGGGCCCGTTCCTCATCCGCGCCGGGCGTTACCGCAGGAGAAGACCTGTAAGCCCTGCCGCGGCCGGAGATTGGCAATCTGCAGCATTTTCTAGTCGATCGGCATTCGTTGGTCGGGCCCGATACGACCCGCCGTGTTCCTCGCATAGGATCGTCCCCATACCCGACAGCGGGGTGCGATTGACGACGAGGAACGCATGGCAGTGATCAAAGTAAGGAACCCCCGTACCGGCGAACTGGATTACGAATTCATCCCTGCGGATGCAAGTACGGTAAGCCACGCGGTAGCGCGGGCAAGGGACGCGCAACGGGAGTGGTACGAAAAAGGGCTTGAATACCGTATTCAAGCGCTGTCGTCCTGGGCCAGGGCTTTGGAAAGCAAGGCGGACGCCATCACCGGTGCTCTGACAGTTGATACCGCTCGCGCCAGAATCTCCCGGGAAGAACTCGGTGCTGTTACCCATTTCATTCATGGGTATTCCGAAGCTGCACCGGAAGTCCTCGCTCAGCCATTCCGCAAGTTCCGCAATAACAGCGATGTCGTGTTCAAGACGACCCTGGTCCCATATCCGGTTGTCGGCGTCATCAGTCCGTGGAACTTCCCTTTGGTGCTTTCCTTCATCGATGCCATCCCCGCATTGCTCGCCGGTGCCGCGGTAGTCATCAAGCCAAGCGAGGTGACGCCCCGCTTCGTGGAGCCGTTGCGTGCGTCGATTGAAGGCGTGCCTGAGTTGCAGGGCGTGATCACGCTGCTCCAGGGCGCAGCGGAAACGGGTCGGGCCTTGCTTGCGGAAGTCGACGCCATTGTCTTTACCGGAAGCGTGGCGACCGGACGCAAGATCGCGGTTGCCGCCGCGGAGCGGTTCATCCCGGCATTCCTTGAGCTTGGCGGCAAGGACGCGGCAGTGGTGCTGGCCGGCTCAGATCTCGAACGTGCCGCCACCAGCATCCTCCGGAGTGCCATCTATAACACCGGGCAGGTTTGCTACGCAATCGAGCGGGTCTACGTGGACGAGTCCATCCATGAGGCTTTCGTGCAGGAACTGGTCCGACAGGTTCAGACGCTTCGCCGCAGTTCGGCAGCCACGGACGGGGGTCACTACGGGCCCTTCATTCATGCCGCCCAAGCGGAAATTGTCCGGGCACAGTTGCAAGACGCAGTCGTCAGGGGTGCCCGCATCGTTACCGGCGGTGCGGTGGAGAATGTCGGCGGTGCGGTGTGGCTCGACCCGACCATCGTGGTCGATGTGGACCACTCAATGGACCTGATGACGCAGGAGACGTTCGGCCCCGTGGTGCCGGTCATGCGCTTCTCCAGCGAAGATGAGGCAGTGCGCCTTGCGAATGACTCCATCTATGGCCTCAGCGGTGCAGTCTTTGGTCCGGATACGCATACCGCCGGCGATTTCGCGACGAAGATGGAAGCCGGTGGTGTCAGCATCAATGACACGGAACTGCAACGCGGCATGATGTTCGACGGGGAGAAGACGGCCTTCAAGTTCTCTGGCATGGGTGGCTCGCGCTACGGTGCGACGAGCATCCTGCGCTACGTCCGCAAACGTGCGCTCATCGCGAACGAAGGCGGTATCAAGCCACTGGACGAGCTCTCGGAATCCCTCTGAACCCAGGGCAACCTGTACCACGCCTTCCCCGGAGAAAACGATCATGTTGACAAGATTCAAGACGGCGGGCGTCGCCATGGCGGGCCTGGCGCTGGCGGCTGCCACGCTGGCCGCGCCCAGTGGCGCGGCCGAGACGGCCGCGAAAGGCGGCCCCCAAGGCAATACCGTTATCGGCATCGCCAACTTTGGTCCGCATCCCGCGCTGGATCAGAGCGTTTCCGGCTTCAAGGAGGAAATGCGCAAGCATGGCTACGTGGAAGGAAGGAACACCACGTACGTCTACAGCGACGCGAATTTCACGCCCGCGATGATCCCCCAGATCCTCGGGCAGATCGAGGCGAAGAGGCCGGCGGTGATCCTGACAGTCACAACCCCGGTTTCCCAGGCAGCGCTGTCGAGTATCACGGACAAGTCTCTGCCGATGGTGTTCTGTCTGATCAGCGATCCGGTGGCGGCTGGTCTCGTGCCCAACTGGCGCCAGGGTAGCGCGCGCTTCGTCGGATCGGCCAGTGCAATGGACTATGACGCCGTGCTGAGCTTCGCAAAGCGCATGTTCCCCGGCGCCAGGCGGTTCGGCGTGCTGTACTCCCCAGGGGAGGCAAACGATGTGGTGGCAATCAAGGCGATCGAAGCGGCGTCGGCGCGGCAAGGCTTGACCCTGCGTAGTATTAGTGTCGATGCCTCGATGGACGTGCCGCAGCGGACGCAGATGCTGTCGGACGTCGATTTCGTCTATGCCATCGGCTCTAATCTCGTGCAGTCGTCCATGCCGGCCGTGGCCTCCGTTACCGACCGCTACAAGATTCCTATCCTGAGCGCGGAGACAGAACTCATCAAGAAAAGCGGGGTGGTGGCAGTCGCTTACTCCGCCTCGTATGCAGCGCAGGGTGCGCAGGCAGCCCAACTGGCAGCAAAGATCCTGGATGGCAAGCGGCCCTCTGAGCTGGCGCCCGTCAAGCCGGGCCCCCAGGACTACACGACATTAATCAGCCGAAAGAAGCTCACGCAGCTGGGACGGCCGATTCCTGCGAGCATGGAGTCATGCAATTGCTTCGTTGATTGACCATGGATGCCTACGACGCCGGACGGCGGTCACGCACCGTACACGGTGTTTCGATTGGCATCCTGATGCTCGACACGGGGTTCGAGCGGCTGCCCGGCGACGTCGGGCATGCCGCAACCTGGCCATTTCCGGTCCAGTATGCGGTCATGCGCGGCGCCGATGCGGCGGCGGCAGCCCGCGGCGACACCGAGGGGATGCTGGCAGCTCTGGTGGCCGGTGCAAGGGAGCTGGTGGCTACCGGGGTTGATGCGATTGCCACCAGTTGCGGCTTTTTGGCGCCGCTGCAATCCCGACTGGCGGCAAGCTGTGCCGTTCCGGTCGCTACCTCCAGCCTTCTGCAGATCCCGATGGTGCAGCAACTCCTGCCGGCAGGACGCCGCGTCGGGATCCTGGCGGCAACACGAGCGGGGCTCACCGGTGAACTGTTTCGTGCGATCGGCGTGCCGCCCGACCTGCCAGTCGAAGCGCTCGATGAAAGCAGTACATTGCTTCGCGACCATCGCGAGAACCGGCTGCGGGTAGATGGACCGGCTCATCGCCAGGAAGTGGCTGCGGCAGCGCGGCGCCTGCTGCAGCGGCACCCCGATGTGGGCGCTATCGTCTGCGAGTGTGCCAATTTCCCGCGACATTCCAGGGCCCTCCGCGAGGCCACCGGATTGCCGATTTTCGATGCGGTAACACTGGTCCACTGGCTGCACGCGAGCGTGAGCCCTGCCTGCTACGATTGACGCCATGTCCTGACCCCGGCGATGCTGCGGCAGACTGATACTGACAGTCTGCCGCAGAGCCGTTACTGCGGCTGGTATCCGGCCGCTTTCACCAACTGGGCATTGGCCTTCCTGCTGCCTTCCGTAACGCGCGCCATGTCATCCGGAGTGCCAGTGCTGGCGATGATGCCGGATTCGGCAACCCGATCCTGGAAGGCCCTCGATCCGACGACCTTGTTGATGGCTGTGTTGTACTTTGTCACCAGCGCCGGCGCGATGCCGGCCGGCGCGACGATGCCGATTGTCATGGCATCGCTCAGGCCGTTGACCCCGCGCTCGGCGTAGGTGGGGACGTCAAAGCCAGGCAGCCGTTCCGGTCCATCGACAGCCAGAAGCTTGAGCTTGCCGGCGCGGACGTGAGGCAGCGCGGCGGCCATTGCGCAGATCCCCGCGGGAATCTGTCCTGCCAGCAGGTCCTGCACCATCGGCGCATCTCCCTTGTAGGCAACGGCCTTGAGGTCCGCGTCGAAGGCCTTGTTCAGCAGCGAGATGGAAAACTCCGGCGCGCTCGCCGGTGCGGGAACGCCGACGTTGCCCCGGCCGGCCTTTGCTCTTGCCCATTGAGAAAAGGCCTTCAGGCTGTCGACTTCGGGCCCTACCATTTCCGGATTCACGACGAAGAAGTTCGGCATCGTCCCTACCAGGCCAACTGGAACGAAGTCCTTCTGGGGGTCAAATCCCGGATGGAGATTCGTAAAGGGAATCATGGCAGTGGTATGACTGTTGGTCAGGAACAGTGTATTGCCGTCGGGGCGGGCGGATTTGAGGACTTGTGCCGCGATTTGACCGCCGGCTCCTGGACGATTTTCCACAATGACTGGTCTCGCGATTTCTGCCTGCATGCCTTTGGCCAGCAGGCGAGCAACGACGTCGGTCACGCCGCCCGGCGGGAAACCGACGAGGATCCTGACAGGACCCTCCTGCGCCATACCGGTCTGTGCAGCGAGCGCCATGGGTAACACCACAAGACAGCGTGCCAACGAAGCGATGAATGGTTTCATGGGAGTTGATGTGGTTAGGAATTAGTCTCAGGCTGCACTTTGCCTCCAATGGAGGCAAAGTTGATTTGGAACCCGTTTCATGAGGAAACGGGTTCAGATTGCGAAAAGGCGCTTGAAGGACGGGCTGGTCGGGCGCGGCGCTGTTGCCGGCGCAAGCCTTTGCCAGCCGCCTCGGGTGCTTATCACCGCGCCGCTTTTCATGCCACGTACCCCATTTCCGAGTCGCGGTGGCGCGCGTCGCTGTCGCGCGCTTCGGCGCAGCCAAAGCCCGCCCCGCCGGGAACGTCGATGCGCAACACTTCGCCGGAGGGAACCGTCTGCAAGCCTAACGACTTGAGGGTCTCGCCGGTGGTGAGGCCAACCCATCCCGGTGCCCCGTCCATGCCGCCATTGCGGCCTCTCGCGGGGTTGCGCACACGGTCAAAGAGACCGAAGAACTGGAATGAAGTGCCGTCACGGGTGGACACTTCCACGCGCTGACCCAGGCCGCCTCGCCATTTGCCGGCGCCTCCCGATCCGGGCAGCAATTCCTTTTTCCATATGACGATGGGAGCAACGCTTTCGCAGATTTCCACTGGGATGGAACGGATGCCGCTTGGGAAGCAAGTTGCGGAGAGCCCGTCGCTGTTCGGACGCGCACCTGATCCGCCGGAGTTGAAGAACAGGATTTCGAATCCCTGCGGTTGCTCGCTGGTACCCTGCCCACGCAACTGGAGGCCCCAGTTGCATGCCGCACCCTCTGCCGGCACGCGGTCAGGCATCGCAGCGGCAAGCGCGCCCAGAACGACTTCCGGCAGGAACTGCCCGATGATATGTCGTGCGCAGACCGGGGCCGGGCGCTCCACATTGAGAATCGAGCCCACCGGGGCATTGACCTCGACCAGCGCAAGCGAACCGGCATTGTTGGGAACGGAAGGCGCGACCGCCGCCCGGACCCCAAAGGAGGCATAGGCCCGCGTGTAATTCAGAACCAGATTGATGCCACGCTGACTGGCGCCGGAAGTGCCATCGAAGGTCACTGAAACGCCATCCTCGGCAATTGTGACCTGGCACTCGATATGCACTGGAGTATCGTAGCCATCGAGCTCCATGCTGTGGTGAAACGTACCACGCGGCAGTTTCTCTATCGCTGCGCGCATGCCGGCGGCGGAGCGCTCGCAAACAAAGGCGCTTATCCTTTCCAGTCCCGCTTCACCCAGCTCATCCAGCGTTGCCACCAATCGCCTGCCGCTGCTCTCGTTGGCGGTGACGTAGGAAAGGATGTCGCCAATCACTGCCTCGGGTTGACGCACATTGACTCGCACCATCTCCAGAAGGTCTTCATTCAGCTGGCCTTTTCGCGCCAGCTTGAGCATTGGAATCTGAAGGCCTTCTTCATATACCGATTTTGCATCCGGCCCCATGCCAAGGCCGCCGATGTCGACCTGATGGCAGGTGCAGGCAAAGAAGCCGATGGGCCGGCCAGCCTGAAATACCGGAGACAACACAGTAATGTCGTGCAGGTGCCCCGAGGCAAGCCACGGGTCATTGGTAATGAAATGGTCGCCTTCGCTCATCTCCGCGAGCGGGTACTTCTTCAGGAAGTGCACCGTGCATGCGGCAAGGGAGTTCACGTGGCCTGGTGTTCCGGTAACCGCCTGAACGACAAGGCGTCCCTGCAAATCGAAGAGTCCGGCTGCCAGGTCGCCGGCTTCCCGTACGGTCGGCGAGAATGCGGTCCGCATCATGGTGCGTGCCTGCTCTTCAACCAGGGCATTGAGTCGGTCCCACAGGACTTGCAGGCGGATACTGGCAGGCATTGCGGCCGAGGCGACAGTAGTGCCCTGGGCACCCAGATCCTGATTGCGCAGGAGCTGGAGTTCGCCAGTCGACCCCAATGCAAAGGTAAAGCCCAGCGGGACCACGACCGTTGTTTCGTTTGTCGCAAGCAGAGCCGGCGCCGGTAGGGGATCCGTCCGCTCGAGTTCCGCGATGCGATGAACCGCGTAGCTTTCCCAGGTTCTCGCGCCCTGGTCGAAGGCATCGCGGAATCCGGGAGACGCCGCTCCCATCGACCTGGCGGCGGGTGGGTGCCCAGGCATCGGAGCGGGGGTCGCCTGGACCTCCGAGGCTTCAACGCGGATGGTCCAGCCGAGGATCTCGACCTGCCCCGCTTCGACCGTGCGGCCGTAGGATGCGTGGTAGGCCGCCTCAAAGGCCTGCCTCAGGGATTCGCCGTCACCAGCCTGGAACCGCCGGGACGGCAACTGGACACGAATCTCGTGGCCCTGGCCATGGTAGCGCATCCAGGCCATGCGCTGCTCTGTCATGGGTTGCGTCGAGGCAGCTCGGCGAACCAGCTGGCGCAGGTCTGCGATGAGGGCATCGGCGATGGCATTGGCCGAATCGGGATCGAACTGCGCCGTGCAAAGAAGGACGCTGCGGGTGGCTTCGAAAGAGACAGGCGCCCGGAGAAAGCCCAAGGCCGAGCCCACACCTGCCCCGACAGGGACGATCACATGGTCCAGCCCGAGTTTGGCGGCGAGTCGAGCCCCATGGAGCGGGGCCATGCCGCCAATAGCGATCAGCGTTCGGCCATCCAGCCCTTTGCCGACTTCCACCGCGTGTTCGCGCACTGCGCTCGCCATGTTCTCATCGACAATTTCACAGACGCTCCAGGCGGCATCCTGGGCCGACATGCCGAGCGCGTCGCCCAGCCGTTCATACGCACGCTGGGCCGCGCCTCGATCGAGCTTCATCTTGCCGCCGCCGAATTCGTCGGGGTCGATTCTGCCCAGCAGCAGGTGCGCGTCCGTGACCGTGGGTGCTGTGCCGCCTCGGCCATAGCAAGCCGGCCCTGGCACCGAACTGGCACTTTCAGGTCCCACCTGCAGCCGACCGAGCGTGTCCCGGTGTGCAATGGAGCCGCCACCGGCGCCGATTTCAGCCAGTTCGATGACCGGGAAGCGCAGCGGAATGCCGCTTCCGGCCTTGAAACGGGCGATACGCGCGACTTCCATTGAGCGCGCAGTCTGGGGCACGCCATTATCGATAAAGCAGAGCTTCGCTGTCGTCCCGCCAATGTCGACGAGCAGCGCACGATCCAGCTTGAGCGTTCGCGCAACATGGGCGGCGAGAATGGCTCCGCCTGCCGGCCCTGATTCGAGCAAGCGCACCGGAAAGCGTCGCGCTACTTCGGCTTCACACAAGCCGCCATTGGAGAGCATCAGCATCAATGGCGCGGCGATGCCAAGAGTCTCCATTTCGCGCTCAAGGCGCTCCAGGTATCCCGCCATGACGGGCTGGACGTAGGCGTTCGCGCAAACCGTGGCAAAGCGTTCGTACTCGCGGATTTCAGGCGCGACTTCGCAGGAGAGGGAAACGCGTATCCCGGGACGCCATGCGCGCAGTAGTTCCGCGGCCCGACGTTCGTGTTCCGGATTGGCAAAGCTATGCATGAACCCAATCGCGACAGCTTCCACCTTTGCTGCATCAAGCGTCGGCAATAGTTCTCGCAAGCCCTCCTCATCCAGGGGAAGCAGGATCTTGCCATCTGACGCCAGGCGCTCCCGCACCGTCAGCCGCAGGCAACGTGGGACGAGCGGCTCTGGCTTTTCCACATAGAGGTCATAATGGTCGTACCGGCTTTCGTTGCCCATTTCCAGGGTGTCGCGGAATCCCTCTGTGGTAAGGAACGCGATGCGTGCGCCACGACGCTCGATAACCGCATTGGTCGCCAATGTGGTGCCGTGCACGAGGGTCTTGACATCAGCCGGCTGAAGGCCCGCTGCAGCCAGTATCTGGCGGGTGCCTTCCACAACTGCAACTTCTGGTGCGTGGGGCGTTGTAAGTACCTTGAGGAAGTGGTGACGCACGGCACCATCGTGAAAAACCTCAAGTGCGAAATCGGTGAACGTACCGCCAATGTCTATACCCAGCCTGGCCATTTCTTGAAATACTCCTCGCCGTGACGTACGGAGGTATTTCTCGATTGAGACGGGAGATATAGCCTCGGCGTACCGTTACTTGATCAATACAATGCATTGCCGATCATTGTATGAACCGAGGTTTGCCGGAGGAGTATTGATTCGGCGGAACATTGAGGATTGCGGAACTAACGTACTGGGAGTGCCGTATCCAGCATGTCTGCCCGGTGGAGCCATATCATGGCTGCTCTGCTCAGGGCCGGGTACCGGCCAGCCATGCCAAAGGCGGAAGTGAGCCCTTGGACGGTCTTTCATCGCTCGCTGCAGAGGGCTGCGCGCAACCAGGTGCCCCTCAGCGCGGCTGGAGCGCGCGAGTTCTTTCGACCGTGCCGGTTTCCCGTGAAGATCTGCTATGGCATGCGTACGGCTTGGCCGATCCTGCTCATTCGACAGTGGCTCCGGACGCCTTTACGATGTCCTTCCACTTCAGATAGTCGCTTTGCACAAGCTGGGAGAATTCTGCTGCGGACATGGACTTCGCTTCCGCGCCCTGTTCGTTGATGTTATGGATGACGGCTGGCTTGGCCATTGCCTTGTTCACTTCCACGCCAATGCGTTCCACAACGTCCTTCGGTGTCTTCGCAGGGGCGAAGAGTCCATACCAGGAACTGACGTCAACCTGCTTGTACCCGCTCTCGGCGACGGTGGGTACTTCGGGCAAGGCGGAACTACGCGTCGCTGAGGTGACGGCCATGGCCCGCACCTTGCCCGACTTGATCTGCGCCAGGGCCGATGGGACTGACGAGATCATGATGTTCACATTCCCGGCCATGGTGTCGACCAGCGCAGCGTTGGAGCCTTTGTAGGGGACATGCAAGAGCTTGATGCCGGCGGCATGGCCAATGATCTCGGCGGCAAGATGGGCTGTGGTGCCGTTGCCCGGCGACGCGTATGTGACCGTGCCAGGTGATTTCCGGGCGGCCGTCACCAGATCCTGGAACGATTTGTAAGGCGAATTCTTAGGCGTGACGATAACCAGGGGGACGTAGGCGACATGAGCGATCGCCACGAGATCCTTGCGCGGGTCGTAGGTCACGGCTTTGTTCACCCATGGCGCGACCACGACATTGTCCTTCTGCCCCATCACGATGTCGTATCCAGTCGGGGCGGCCTTGACCACATCGGATATACCGATTGTCCCGCCGGCACCAGGCTTGTTGTCTGGGACGAACGTCCACTTGGTGTTCTGAGACACCTCGTTTGCGACGATGCGAGACAGGATGTCCGTGCCGCCACCAGGCGGAAAAGGGATAACCAACCGGATTGGCTTGGTTGGCCATGTTGTTTCTGCATGGGCCGCGGAAGTTCCCGCCATCACGCCACACATGAGCAGAAACGCTGCAGTCATTCCCTTCTTCATCCTTGTCTCCTGTTCTCGATATCTCTGAACCAGCCTGAACGTCGCCAGACTTCTACGGTCACGAATGGATTGCGTCACCACGCTGGGTATCACGTGGCGGCAGGGTCAATCCATATGGGCAGCTGCCGGTTGGGCGAGCCCGGGCCCGCGGTGCTTGGCCACGATGGCATCCACGTCGCTTGCGGCACAACCGGCAGATTCCAGAACCTCACGGGTGTGCTCGCCAATGCGCGCGATTGGCATGCGAGGCTGTAGCCGTGCGCCATCCAGCGAGAACGGCAGCAGGGGAACTTCGGTGGTGCTGCCGTCATCGACCTGAAGCTTCGCCAGCCCGCCACTCTCTTTGAGATGCGGGTCGTCGAAGAGCTCTTCGGGACGGGTGATCTCAGCAAACGGTACGTTGCCTGCTTCAAAAGCAGCCGTCAGCATTTCGGCACGGAAGGCCTTCAGCGTTTCTCCAAGCGTCGGCAACAGCCAATCTCTTGCCAGTACCCTGTCGTTGTTGGAAAGCAGGCGCTGGTCCTCAAGGAGATCGTTCCTGCCGATGATGTGGCAAAGCGTCCGCCACTGGGCGTCTCCCGTGGCGGCAATAAACATCTGGTGACCGTCCGCCAGCTGGAACACATCGTAGACTGCCCAGGCACTGATCCGTGCCGGCATCGGGGCCGCAGGTTGTCCGGTCACGGCGTACTGCTGCATATGCTGCGCAGACAGGAGGACGCAGTTCTCGAACAGGCCGGACTGAACCTCCTTGCCTGTGCCGGTGGCGTTGCGTTCGTACAGGGCAGCCAGGACGCCGATTGCGCCGAACATGCCACCCATAATGTCATTGACTGAACTGCCAGCTCGTAAAGGGCGTCCGACCGGGCCCGTCATGTAGGCTAGCCCCGCCATCATCTGTACAACTTCGTCGAGAGCGAGACGTTTCTCGTATGGTCCGCTAAGAAAGCCTTTGTGCGAGACATAGATCAGCTTCGGGTTGCGCTTGCGAAGCGTTTCATAGTCCAGGCCGAGAGCCTTCATCCGCCCGGGCTTGAAGTTCTCAAGAAAGACGTCGGCGCCGTCAATCAGCTTCAGCAAGGCTTCCATGTCCTTGTTTTCGCTCACCTCGACTGCGATGCTCTTCTTGTTTCGGTTGAATGCCCGAAAGAACCCTGCGCCTGCCCCCAGTAACCGGCGAGTGCTGTCACCCTTGGGTGGTTCGACCTTGATTACCTCCGCCCCTAGATCAGCAAGGATCAGTCCGCATGCCGGACCCATGACCATGTGAGTCATTTCAATGACTCGAATTCCGCTCAGCGGTAGACGTTGCGCTGCCGAAGTGCTTGCGCTACTCATTTATGTGCTCCGAATGCGCCGAGCTTTTGGGGAACTGCTCCCTGCCGCCGCCCGGGGCAAGCTCAAATTCCCACAAACGCTCAGGGGTCAGAGCTTGCCTCCACGGGGGGCCTGCAGCAATCCCATTCCGACGATGGCAGCCATCGTCCTACGCGATGGTCGAACCGGCGGCGGCCCGCTTGCCGTAACCTTGCCGGGATTTCCCTAGGACAGTGTTCGCGTCAAATGCGCAAGAAATCGGTTCGCAGCGGAAGAGAGTTGGTCGGCGTGGCGAACACAAATGACGAATTTTCGTGTCGCCCACGCATCGATCAACTTGATTACGCAGAGATCGTAGAGCGGCTGGTACTTTTCTACCGCTTCTGCAGGCAGCACGGCAAGGCCTAGATTTAGGTGAATCAGCCGACACGCCGCGTCGAACGTAGTGACATTGGCCCGATACCTGATGGTTCGCCTGTTCTCATATGCAACTCTGCGGGTAAGCGCATGCAGGGCGACGTTGGGTGCGAAGCCAATATGCTCGTAGCCGAGCGTGTCCGCAAAAGATACCTCGCTCCGGCTCGCCAGAGGGTGGCTGCGATGCACGACGACACAGAAGTGATCCGCGCGGAATGGCAGCATTTCTACTTCCCGTTCCGCCACAAAGTCACGACAGATGCCAATGTCTGCGCTGCCCTCGGCAATGCCTCTGACGATCTCCGAACTTGCGCGTTCCTCAAGAACTACGTGAATGTTCTCGTGGGTCTGCAGAAAGGACGCGATCTCTTCAGGCAGAAACTCAACGATGGAGGAAATGTTCGCAAGAACCCGGACCAGGCCCCGGACTCCAGAGGAGAACTCGCTCAGGTCGGATTGCATTTGTTCAACACCCTGCATCAGGTGCCTGGCATGCCGAAGAAGGATGTCTCCCGCCGGCGTGGGGTTCACGCCACGTGAGCTGCGGATCAGTAGTTGCGTGCCGAGTGCGCGCTCAATATCGGCCACACGCTTGCTCACTGCTGCCGCAGCCATGCCCTCTCGCTCGCTGGCACGGGCGATGCTGCCTTCCTCACAGACCGCGATGAAGAGCCGAAGAGTGACGGGATCCGGTTGCCACATTATTGAAGAATCCTGAGCGTCAGGTGAATGAGAAAACGGAAGCCTCAGGGATGTGCTTGCCGCTGGCTGTCTGGCGAATCATTGCACATCTTGCGCGGCGGTAGCGTTGGCCCTCCGGTACAACGGACTATCAGAGCGTGTCGGCATGCAGGAAAGATCCTCGCGCAGCTGCGTTCAGGGAAGTGACGGCGTGCGAGGCCGGATGACGCGTCTAACGACGAAACACCCCGGGCCCGCCGCGGCGGCGTCGGACGCTTTCCGTCATCGCCGATGGTTTGGCCGGAGGGTCGCCAACTGCTCCCGAATCGCGCGCTCATCAGTGGGGACGAGGCAGTACGCAAGCCCGATCCGACTGATCAGGGCGATGACGCTGTCCAGGGAAGCGACGGAGGGGCCGTGGCACTCGGCATAGCGCTGATACGGCTCTGCCAGCAAGTCGCGCCACATCGGCGCGATGTTCTCGAGGATGTAGGTGAAGACTTCCGACGTTGCGCCCTTCGCCAGATAGGTGTGGTGGAAGCCACCGTTGTGCCGGTCGAGGTAGCGCACGGAGAAGCATACGCATTCCTCGAGGTAGGTCTCGAAGTTATCCTCGAACGCGCCCAGGCTGCGTCGCATCTCTTCGAAGAACGCAGCGTTCTCGGCGCTGATAACCGCAACTGTCGGCTCATGTGCACCCTCGTGAGATCCGAGGCCGGATCTCTTGTCCTGTCCAGGGAAACGGCCCCGTGGTCATTTTCTCATGCCATGGCACAAATATCCAATTTGTGCCATTAGCTGGCGCACATTCAAGATTATGTGTCATAGCATGGCGCGATCGAACCAGATGCCGTTGGCACGAGCATGCGCAGCGAGGAACGGCGCTCCGCTTCGGCGCCGCCAACTCAGGGATGGGCTAGCGCCTCAGTTCAGCACGCCGTACGCACGCGCTTCAAAGATAGCCTGCGTGCGCGTCTTGACCGCCAGCTTCTTATAGATGTTCTTGACGTGCGACTCGATGGTCAGCCGCGACAGTGACAGTGCGTCGGCGATCTCGCGGTTGGTCGACCCCTTGTTGATGAAGACGAGGATCTCGGTCTCGCGTGCGCTGAGCAGCGGCTTTACGCTTCCCGTCGGTGAAAGCCTGGTCTCGGCGGGTGCGGCCTTGGGTACCAATGTCGTGAGTAGCCGCTTGGCAATGGACGGATCGATCGGCGTGCCACCGCGCAGCGCGCCCCGCAGGCACACCGTCAGCTCGATGTCGTCGCGCTCCTTGAGCAGGTAGCCGGTGGCGCCGGCGATCAGCGCGCCGACGATTTCCGTGTCCGTGCCCGGTGATGCAATCACGACGATGGGCAGATCCGGGGCACGCTCGCGCAGGCACCGGATCAGCTCGATGCCACTGCCATCGGGCAGGCTGGTGTCGACCAGCGCCATGTCGAACGGACCCTGATCCACCAGCGCGCAGGCCTGCGCGATGGTGCCCGCGAACGAGAGCGCGCCGGCCGCGTAGTCGAGCACGGTGAGGATCCCGCAAAGGCGCGTCAGCATCGGGCTCTCGTGCCCGACCAGCAGCAGTTGGCCACGCATGACGTTTCGGCGGCTATCGGAGAGCGTCGCGTTCGTTGGCATGGAGAAAGGCATGGGGGCTGGTGCGACCAGGGATGCGAGCTGCATGCCCGGTCGGGTGCAGTTCAGATGATCAGCGGCGCTGATTTCACCATCGGACCCGCAGTGATGCAATACGGCAACTGTCGTATGCGATTGACATGGCTGACCCCTTTCTCGTTCTGGTTTGACCCTTGGTAGCGGCGCATGCCACGGTATTACATGGCATGCAGCTGGGCCTTGGGTAGAAGTAAAGCCCAATCAGGCGGTTTTTCCTATACCTGAAATCAGGCAGAGGCTGCTGCCGCGTTGGGGCAAGCCATCTCCCCCGAATGAGGCTGGGGGCCAGCCAGGCAGGTTTGCGATACCGCGCGGCGCAACCTCGGGCGGTAGCCCTGCTGATCAAAATACCAATTCTCAGGGATTGTGCCCGACCTCACCGTCACCTTAAATTCCGCTTGAATTTGCGCGCCGCAACTAGAAACACAGCAAGGGTCAACGATGGAACGGCGCGCAAAGACAAGGTGCCTTCGTCGTGCCGCAGCACGCCATGCGCGAGCCGGCTGGCGCAGAGCCACCAGCGGGGTCGAGCGCGTGCAGCCTGCTGCCTGCGCACTGCGCCAGGTAGGAACGGGTAACAAGAAGTGGGTTTGCCAGCGAGGGCATCCGTCTTCCGCAGCCGCCATGCCGGCCCTGCGGCGCGATGCGCTTCGACCTTTTTCGGACCGGTTGCGCCGGCCCGGGGGACTGGTTTTGCCTTCAGCACGGGCTGCCGTGCGAAACCGATGATTTGACCGGACACATTCGAGTCCTTCCGGAGAGTTCCATGTCCAATAGTCTGCAGAAGTGGGTAGGGCGAAATCGCCCGCCTCGGGTCCAGATTTCATATGACGTAGAGGTCGGTGACGCGGTCGAGAAGCGCGAGCTGCCCATGGTGGTCGGCCTGCTGGCGGACCTGTCCGGGCAACCGGCAGTGCCGCCGCCCAAGCTCAAGGAACGGCGCTTCATTGAGATCGACCGCGACAACTTCGACGGGATCATGGGCAAGATCGCGCCGCGCCTGGAGTTGTCCGTGCCCGACACCATGAAGGGCGACACCAATCTCAAGCTCGAACTGCGCTTCGACAAGTTCAGCGACTTCCATCCCGAAAGCCTGGTGGCGCAGGTGCCGCGCCTGGCCAAGCTGCTGGAAGCACGCCAGCAACTGCGCGACCTGCTCGGCAAGCTCGATGGCAACGACGAACTCGACGTGCTGCTCGAGCGCATCGTCAACAACGCCGATGAGCTCAAGCTGGTGCGCAGCGAAGCCGACTCCGGCGCCGCGGCGGCACAGCCGGAAACCGGAGACGCCACGCCGGCATGACGCGGCGGCGGGCGCGGGCATCGAGGCCCGCAGGACGCAACGAATTCACAAAGGGTGAACCAGATGGCAAAGAACTCCGCAGCGGACAACGCGAGCGCCGAATCAAAGGGGAGCACCACGGCCGCAGCCGAGCGTGAACTGACGCTGCTCGACCGTATCGTGCAGGAAGGCAATATGGCGGTGGAGCCGTCGCAGAGCGGCTATGCCAGGAAGCTGATCGGCCAGCTGGCCTCGCAGATCCTTGACGAGGGCATGCGCACCAGCCCGGACAAGAGCCTGGTGGCAACCATCAACGAGCGCGTGGCCGAGATCGACCGCCTGCTGAGCGACCAGCTCAACGCGATCATGCACGACCCCGCGTTCCAGGCGCTGGAAGGCGCGTGGACCGGCCTGCACGACATGGTCTACGGCACCGAGACCGGCACCAGCCTGAAGCTGCGCCTGCTCAACGTGACCAAGGCCGAGCTGCTGAAGGATCTTGAAACCGCAGTCGACCACGACATGAGCGTGCTGTTCAAGAAGATCTACGAAGAAGAGTACGGCACCTTCGGCGGCCATCCCTACACGCTGCTGATCGGCGACTACAGCTTCGGCCGCCATCCGCAGGACGTGGCGCTGCTTGAGCGGATATCGAAGGTGGCAGCCGCCGCCCATGCACCGTTCATCACCAGCGCGGCGCCGAGCCTGTTCGACCTGCGCGCTTTCACCGAGCTGGGCGTGACGCGCGACCTGGCCAAGATCTTCGAGAGCGCGGAGCTGGCGCAGTGGCGCGGCTTCCGCGAAACCGAGGATTCGCGCTATGTGTCGCTGGTGCTGCCGTCCTACGCGGCGCGCCTGCCTTACGGCGCCAGGACCAATCCGGTCGAGAGCTTCAATTTCGAAGAAGACGTCGACGGCACCGACCACAGCAAGTACCTGTGGGCCAACTCGGCCTACCAGCTGGGCCTGCGCATCACCGACGCGCATGCCAAGTACAACTGGTCGACCGCCATCCGCGGCGTTGAAGGCGGCGGCAAGGTCGACGGCCTGGTTGCGCATACCTACAAGACGGATGAAGGCGACGTCGCGCTCAAGTGCCCGACCGAGGTCACCATCACCGACCGCCGCGAGAAGGAGCTCAACGACCTGGGCTTCATCGCCATCGTCAACGCCAAGGGCTCGAACAGCGCCACCTTCTTTGGCAGCCAGACGGCAAACAAGCCCAAGGTCTACAACAAGGACCAGGCCAACGCCAACGCGCAGTTGTCTGCCCGACTGCCGTATGTGCTGGCGGCTTCGCGCTTTGCGCACTACCTGAAGGTGATCATGCGCGACAAGGTGGGCAGCTTCCAGACGCGCGGGGACGTGGAGCGCTACCTGAACAACTGGATCGCCGACTACGTGCTGCTCAATCCCTCCGCGACGCCGGAGGCCAAGTCGCGCTTTCCGCTGAGCGCCGCGCGCGTCGACGTGACCGAGGTGCCGGGCAAGCCCGGCGCCTACCGTGCCACGTGTTTCCTGAAGCCGCACTTCCAGATGGAAGAACTGACCGCATCGATCCGCCTGGTTGCAGACCTGCCGGCAGCGGCAGCGTAGACCGGCAGACTCGCATCCCGGCATCCCCGGACATAACGGAACTGAGAGAGCACAGACACCATGGACACCATCATTCTCGACATCCCCGAGATCAAGGGCAGCAACAAGCAGCAGACTGGCCGTGCCGCCGAGCGCATCCAGATCTATTCGTTCTCGCACGGCGTGGCGATGGCCGTGACCAATGACCCGGCCAACTCGAAGCGCACCTCGGGCAAGGCGCAGTTCCAGAGCATGACGATGTCAAAGAAGACCGACCAGGCCACGCCCGGCCTGTACGCCGCGTGCGCCGCCGGCAAGTCGCTCGGCGATGTGAAACTCGAGATCGGACGAACCGAAGACGGTGCGTTCCGCTCGGAGATGACCTACACGCTGAGCGACGCGATCGTCGAGTCCATCCAGACCGCTGGCGGCATGGGCGATTCCTCCGACACGTTCACGCTCGACTTCACCCGCATCACCGCGTTCTTCACGCAACAGAAGGGCGACGCGCAGAAGGAAGGCACGGCGGCGTTCGGCTGGGACCTGGTGGAGAACATGGCCTGCGCGGTGTCCGCGCCGCCGGAGCCGCAGAAGAAGGCGGCGTAAGCGGGGCTGCACATGTCCGTCATCGTCACCGGGTCGCCGATGCCGCTGTTCGAGCGGCTGTCGGCGGGTGCGAACGCCCCCTCGGCGCAGTTGCTCCAGGGCGAGCCACTGCGCCAGTCGGTGGCGCGCGAGCTTGCCCGGCTGCTCAATACGCGCTCGCGGCTGACGGCGGCGCAGTTCCTGGAGTCGGACGGGACCGTGCTCGACTACGGTGTGCCGGACTTCTCCTTCCGCTCGTTCCAGTCGGTGCCGGACTGCGACGCGATTGCGGCGCTGGTTGCGCATGCGATCGCGATGTTCGAGCCGCGCCTGCGCCAGGCGCGCGTACGCTTTGCCGAGCGCGACACCCCGCGCCCGGTCCTGGTGATCGACGGCGAGTTGCCGCTGGGCGCCGCGCCGGTGCGCGTGGCATTCGAGCTCGCCGCGGCAGGCCAGGCCGCTGACCCGCGCTGGGGCGATCATGGCTGAGGGCATCGCAGACGGTGCCGGCGACGGCGGCATTCTGCCGTACTACAAGCGCGAGCTTGCCTACCTGCGCACGGAAGGCGCCGCGTTTGCCGAGCGCTATCCCAACGTGGCCGCGCGCATTGCGCTGCATGGCACCGAATCGCTCGACCCGCATACCGAGCGCCTGATCGAAGCCACCGCCTTCCTGGCGGCGCGCGTGCATCGCGACCTGGACCAGATGTTCCCGCAAGTTGCCGCGGCGCTGCTGGAGAACGTGTGCCCGTCGCTGGTGCAGCCGGTGCCGTCGATGACGGTGGTGCAGTTCGATCTCGACGCGGCCCAGGGCAAGGTGACCGCCGGCTACGCCGTGCCGCGCCACACCGGCCTGCATGCATGCACCGAGGGCGGCGAGATGTGCCGCTTTCGCACGGCGTGGGACACGACGCTGTGGCCGCTGGCGGTCACGCACGCGCGCATGACCGATGACAACGGCCTGCGGCTGACGCTTGAATGCGCCGACGGCGTCGATTTCTCCGAGCTCGAACTGGGAACGCTGCGCATCCATCTGCACGGCGACTGGATGGTGACCGTGCCGTTGTATGAACTGCTGGTCACCAGCGTGGCCGGCGTCAGCGTCGAGCCGCCAGATGGCCCGCCGGCGTGGCTGCCCGCCAGCGCGTGGCGCGAGGCCGGCTACGGCCCCGGCGAGAACGTGCTGCCGCAGCCGCCGCATGCGCAGCCGGCCTACGGGCTGATGCAGGAGTACTTCGCCTTCGCGCGCAAGTTTCACTTCTTCGACCTGGACCTGCCCGCCGGCCGGCTCGGCAAGGGCCGCAGCTGCGACGTGGTGCTGCGCCTGCAGCGCAGCGCACCCGGGCTGGGCCGGCTGCATGCCGGCATGTTCCGGCTTGGCTGCGTGCCGGCGATCAACCTGTTCTCGCAGACCAGCGAGCCCATCATGATTGACCACCGGCACTATGAGTACCGGCTGGTGGCAGACCAGCGCCGCGAGGCGATGACCGAGATCCATTCGATCCGGTCGGTGGTGCTGTCGGATCCGGCCAGCGACCGCTCGCTGGCGGTGCCGCCGTTCGCGGCGGCCACCGACGACCCGGCCGAAGGCGAGCTGTTCTGGCACGCGCGCCGCGAGCCGACCTTGCGGGCCAACCTGTCCGGCACCGACATGTATCTCAGCTTCATCGATGCGGGCAACGTGCAGCGCCTGCCGGCGGCACCCGTGGCGTACGCCAACGTGCTGTGCACCAATCGCCGGCTCGCGGAGCAGGTGCCGGTGGGCGCGCGCATGGTGCTGGAGGATGTGTCGCAGTACGCGCAGGTGCGCTGCCTCTATGAGCCGACCGTGCAGCGCAATCCGCCCATGGGCAGCGAGACCTTGTGGCCGCTGATCTCGCTGCTGACGCTGCACCACGGCACCCTGGCCGGCGGTGGCACCGGGCGCCATGAGGTGCAGCAGATGCTGCGGCTGTTCGCGGGCGAAGGCCACCGCCAGCAGGACCAGGTGCGGGGCATCCGCAGCGTGCGCGCGCGCGGCGCGGCCGCGCACGTGGGCACCGAGGCCTGGCGCGGCTACTGCCGTGGCACCGAGGTCTCGATCGAGTTCGATCCCGATGCCTTTGTCGGCGGCTCGCCGCTGCTGCTGGGAGCGGTGCTGGCGCGCTTCCTTGCGCTGTATGCCTCAGTCAATTCCTTCGTGCGGCTGGTCGTGCGCCGCGGAGACGAGATATGGAAGCAATGGCCCGCGATGACGGGCAGCCAGCAGCTGCTTTGATCGACCGCCTGGCGTCCAACCCGGCCGGCTTCGACCTGTTCCAGGCCATCAGCCTGATCGAACGCGCGGTGCCGGGGGCTCAGCCGGTCGGCCGCGGCAACGGCGCCGGGGAGGCGGTGCGCCTGCGCGGACTGGTCTCGCTGGCCTTCCAGCCGCGCGACATCGGCGCGGTGCACGCGTCCGCTGAAGGCGCTGGCCGGGGCGGGCGCCCGTTCACGCTGACGACGCCCGTGATGTCGCTGGCGGGGGCAGGCGGGCCGCTGCCGCTCGCATACACCGAGATGCTGCTCGAACGCCGCGCCGCGCGCGACCCCGCGATGGGCGACCTGCTCGACAGCTTCAATCACCGCTTCCTGTCCTTCCTGTATCGCGGCCGGCGCAAGCACTCGCCCGCACTGGGCGGCCAGCGCCCGACCGGCGGCACGCTGGCGGCGTGCCTGGATGCGCTCAGCAACCTCGGCTTGCAGCGTGGGCCCTCAACCGCCAATGCACCCGCCGGCGCGGCACCGTGGCTGCGCCATGCCGGGCTGCTGGGCGCGGCGCCGCGTTCGATGGCGGGGTTGCTGGCCATGCTGGGGGACCGTCTCGGCCTGGGCGTGAGCGGGACGCAGTGTCTCGGCGGCTGGCTGCCGGTTGAAGCCAGCGATGCCGTGCGGCTCGGCGGACGCGGTGCAGCCGGGGGTATCACGCTCGGCGGCGGTGCGGTGCTGGGGCGGCGCACCTGGGACCAGGCCGCCGGCATCCGGCTTGATGTGCAGGTGCCCGGAGCCGAGCGCCTGCGGGCCTTGCTGCCCGGCGGGCGCGACCACGCGCTGGTCGCGGCGCTGGTGCGCGCCTATGTGCCGCAACCGCTCGATGTGCGGCTCGCGCTCCATCTCGGCACGCGCCAGCCCGCGGGGCTGGGGCTCGGTGCGCGCCTGGGCTGGACCGCCTGGCTGGCCGGCGGCGCCCAGGCACGGCCCGCGCCGGTGCAACTGGCGTTGCGAGCGCACGCATCCTGACCGGCACAAACATGGACATCGATATCCGCACGCTGCTCAGCCGCCTCAATCCCGAGTGCCGGCACGCGATGGAGCAGGCCGCCCAGCTTTGCGTCCGGCAGACGCACTACAGCGTCGACGTCGAGCACCTGCTGCTGCAATTGCTGGAAGGCGGCGCCACGGACCTGCAGGCGATCCTCGCGCACTTCGACCTGGCGCCCGCGCAGGTGGTGTCGCAGCTGCAGAAGGCGATCGACGGCTTCAAGCGCGGCAACGGCCGCACGCCGGCGCTGTCGCCTAACTTCTCGCCGCTGTTCCAGGAGGCCTGGCTGCTCAGTTCGATGCTGCTCGGCGAGCAGCAAGTGCGCGCCGGCACGCTGCTGCTGGCACTGCTGGAGGTGGAAAGCCTGCGCGGCATGCTGCTGGAATCGGCGCCGGCGCTGCTGCGGATTCCGCGTGCGGCGCTGCGCGAGGCCCTGCCCGCGCTGCTGGGGGCATCCGCCGTTGGCGGCGGGCCCGGAACCGATGCAATCCCGGCAGCGGCGGCCACGCCAGCGTTCGGCATGCCGCAGCGCGGACCCGGCAGCGGGCAGGCATCGGCGCTGGAGCAGTTCACTGTCGACCTGACGGCGCTGGCGCGAGCGGGAGCGATCGATCCGGTGCGCGGGCGCGACAGTGAAATCCGGCAACTGATCGATGTGCTGCTGCGCCGCCGCCAGAACAACCCGATCCTGACCGGCGAGGCCGGCGTGGGCAAGACCGCGGTGGTCGAAGGCTTTGCCCAGCGCATCGTCTCCGGCGACGTGCCGCCGGCGCTGCGCCAAGTGTCGGTGCGCTCGCTGGACCTGGCGTTGCTGCAGGCCGGCGCCGGCGTCAAGGGCGAGTTCGAGAACCGGCTCAAGTCCGTGATCGCCGAGGTGGCGGCCTCGCCGGTGCCGGTGATCCTGTTTATCGACGAAGCGCACCAGCTGATTGGCGCCGGCGGCAGCGAAGGGCAGGGCGATGCCGCCAACCTGCTCAAGCCCGCGCTGGCGCGCGGCGAGTTGCGCACCATTGCCGCGACCACCTGGGCCGAGTACAAGAAGTACATCGAGCGCGACCCAGCGCTCGCGCGCCGCTTCCAGATCGTCAAGGTGGACGAGCCGGCCGAGGCCGCGGCCGTGGACATGCTGCGCGGCATGGTGCGCAAGCTTGAAGCGCACCACGGCGTGGAGATCCTCGACGACGCCGTGCGCGACGCGGTCAAGCTTTCGCACCGCTATGTCTCGGGCCGGCAGTTGCCCGACAAGGCCATCAGCGTGCTCGACACCGCCTGCGCCCGCGTGGCGGCGGCGCAGAGCGGCGTGCCCGAGGCGATCGAAGCGCTTGGGCGCTCGATCGAAAGCGCCGAGAACCAGCTGCGCATCCTGCGCCATGAGGCGGCCACCGGCACCGGGCGCGCCGACGAAATCGCTGCCGTCACGCGCCAGCGCGACGAAGCCCGGGCGCAGCACGCGCGGCTCAGCGACAAGCTCGCCACCGAGAAGCTGGCCGTCGAGGAAATCCTGGCCTGGCGCCGCCGGATCGCGGCGTTCCTCGAGAAGGAGAGCCAGGCCGAGGCCGGTGCCGACGGTGTGGCGAGGCATGAGGACGACGACAACGCCGACAGCGCGGAGTCGCTTGGCGCCAGTCTCGCGCGCCTGGAAAAAGGCCTGGAGGCGGTGCAGAACGATGAGCCGATGGTGCCGGTATGCGTGGACTCGGCCGCAGTGGCCGAGGTCATTTCGGGATGGACCGGTGTCCCGGTCGGCCGCATGCTGGCCGACGAACTGCACACGGTGCTGTACCTCCAGGACAAGCTCGGCGAGCGCGTGGTGGGCCAGGACGAGGCCCTCGACGCGATCGCGCGCCGCATCCGCACGTTCCGCGCCGATCTCGATGACCCGGGCAAGCCGGTCGGCGTGTTCCTGCTGGTCGGCCCGAGCGGCGTCGGCAAGACCGAGACCGCGCATGCGCTGGCCGACCTGCTCTACGGCGGCGAACGCAACATGATCACGGTCAACATGTCGGAGTTCCAGGAGGCCCACAGCGTGTCGGGCCTGAAGGGCGCGCCGCCGGGCTATGTCGGTTACGGCCGGGGTGGCGTGCTGACCGAGGCGGTGCGCCGCCGCCCGTACAGCGTGGTGCTGCTCGACGAGATGGAGAAGGCGCATCCCGACGTGCTGGAGCTGTTCTTCCAGGTCTTCGACAAGGGCGTGATGGAAGACGGCGAAGGCGTGCCGATCGATTTCCGCAACACGGTGATCCTGCTGACCTCGAACGCGGCGCAGGACGTGATCACCGAGGCCTCGCGCGGCGGCCGGCGCCCGCCGCCGCAGGAACTGGTCGAGAAGCTGCGCCCGGCGCTGCTCAGGCAGTTCAGCCCGGCGTTCCTGGCGCGCCTGGTGCTGGTGCCGTACTACCACCTGGGCGATGCGCAGATCCGCAATATCGTCGACCTCAAGCTGGCGCGGCTGGCGCAGCGCTTTGCGCGCAACCACAACGCGCGCCTGAGCTGGGACGAGGCGCTGGCGCAGGCGATCACGCAGCGCTGCACCGAGGTCGACAGCGGCGCGCGCAATGTCGACCATATCCTGACCCAGTCGGTGCTGCCGGAACTGGCGCGGCGCGTGCTGGAGCAGCTGTCGATCTCGGAGCCGTTCGGCGGCGTGCATCTCTCGCTCGACACCGGCGGCGGGGTGGCGTTCCGCTTCCTGCCGCAAGCGGGGTGCTGACGCATGATCCCGACACAGGCCACCCAGGCCGGCAGCTTCGCGACCCTGGCCACGCCGTTTGGCGGCGACGTGCTGCTGCTCGACGGCTTTGCCGGGCGCGAGGCGCTGTCCGAGCTGTTCCGCTTCAGCCTGCGCATGCGCTCGGCGGACAAGGCGCTCGACGCGGGCCGCATCGTGGGCCAGCGCCTCACCGTCACGCTGCAGCACCCGGGCGGCGCGCCCCGCTACCTGAACGGCATCGTCACGCGCTTTGCCCACGCCGGCGCCGACCACAACCATGGCTTCTACACCGCGGAACTGGCGCCGCGGCTGTGGCTGCTGACCCTCGGGCGCGACCGCGCCATCTACCAGAACCTGTCCGCGCCGCAGATCATCCGCCGCGTGCTGCAGTCCTTCGACGTGGCGTTCGAGGCCCGCATCACGGAAACGCGCTACCCGGTGCGCGAGTACTGCGTGCAGTACGACGAAAGCCCGTTCGACTTCATCTCGCGGCTGATGGAGGAGGAAGGCATCTTCTACTTCTTCACGTTCGCGGACGGCGCGCACACCATGGTGCTGGCCGACAGCCCGTCGGCCCACCCGCCCGGCGCGCACTGCGCCGACCTGGCGATGCACGACATGGAGCGCCCGCAGGCCGGCGCGGCACGGATGCTCGCCTTCGGCATGGCGCGCCAGCTTGGCGCCGCGACGCAGGTTCTGGCCGACTACGACTACCTGCAGGCCCGGACCTCGCAGGGCACCGCCCAGGCCGGCGCGGCGCCGGTGGCGCAGCAGTACGTGTTTCCCGGCCGGCACAAGGATGCCGCCGACGCCAGCCGCAAGGCCGCGATCCGGGCCGGCGCGCAGCAGGCCCAGGCGCAGACGGGCATGGGCGAGAGCGCGTGCCACCACCTGGCCGCGGGCATCCGCTTCACGCTGCACGGCCACGTCGATCCCGCGCTCGATATCGCCTACGTGGTGCGCGCGGTGGAGCATGCCTGGAGCGGTGATGCCTATGGCAATACCGTGTCGGTGTTGCCGCTGTCGGTGCCATTCCGCGCGCCGCTCAGCACGCCGCGGCCGCTGGTCGCCGGCACGCACACCGCGACCGTGGCCGGGTCCCAGGGCGAAGAGATCTGGACCGATGCGCATGGCCGTATCAAGCTGAAGTTCCACTGGGACCGTGCGCCCGGCGCCAACCAGGACAGCTCATGCTGGGTCCGCGTGGCGCAGGCCTGGGCCGGCGCCGGCTGGGGCCACCTGTTCCTGCCGCGCATGGGGCAGGAGGTGGTGGTCAGCTATGTCGATGGCGACCCGGACCGGCCGCTGGTGACCGGCAGCGTCTACAACGGCCAGTCCGGCGTACCGGTGCCGCTGCCCGCCATGCAGACGCAGAGCGTGATCCGTTCGCGCGCATCGAAGGGCGGGTCGGCCGGCAATGAGCTGCGCATGGAAGACAAGGCTGGTGCCGAGGAGCTGTTCCTGCGCGCCCAGCGCGCCATGACGGTTTCGGTGGCAGACACCTTGTCCACCATGGTGGAGGCGGGCGGCGAATCGCACCTGGTCAAGGCCGGCGACCTTGCGCTCGAAGTGCGGTCCGGCAATGAAACACACAAGGTGAGCGGCACGCGCCAGGTCAAGGCGGACGGCGACGAGACCCACACCAGCGGCGCGGCGTTTGCGCACGACGTTGGCGGCAACTACAAGCTCACGGTGGCCGGCAACCTGGTGATCGAGGTCGGTGGATCGATCGCGTTCAAGGCGGGAACCTCGCTGCAGTGCGAGGCCGGCACCACGTTGAGCAGCAAGGCCGGTACCACCCTGAGCAACGAAGCCATGATGGTCCGGCAGAATGCGTCGGCCGCGCAGACGGTGGAAAGCGGCGGCATGCTCGAGCTCAAGGGCGCCCTGGTGAAACTGAACTGAGCCGCGGAACAGAGCCATGACTTTAGCTGCCCCGACGCCGCCCGATCCAGGACCCGCCATGGCCGAAGCTTATGACGGCGATGGCCGCCTGGTGTCGCGCGTGCCGCTGGCCGGCGGGCGCCCCCACGGCAGGTTCGAGTGCTTCCATCCGGATGGCTCGCTGCGCCTGGATGCCGAATACGAACATGGCGAACTGGCGGGGCTGCTGCGTGCCTATGCCGCCGATGGCAGCCTCGAATACGAAGCGCATTATGCCGGCGGCCGCCTGCACGGCACCAGCGCCACCTACCGCAACGGCCGGCTGGAGACGCGCCAGCTGTACGCCGACGGGCAGCTCGCGGGAGAGAGCGTGTGCTACGCGCCGTCCGGCGAGGTGACCGCGCGCTGCGTCTACCGGCAGGGCCGGCTCGAGGACGAGGCCGTCTATGCGCATGAGGGCGCGGTGGTGCGCCGCAGCCGCTACCGCGCCGGCAGGCTCGAGGGCGAGACCCGTGAGTACGGCGCCGGCGGCACGCTGGCGCAGTCGCTGCCGTACCGCAACGACCTGCTGCACGGCATGGCGCGCAGGTTCGACCCGGAAGGCGAGGTCATCGCCGTGCGCAGCTACGCCGACGGCAATCCCCGCGGCGACTGGCAGGCGATCGCACCCGCCGATGGCGAGGAGGGCGCGGCAGTGCCCGCCGGCTTTGCACAGCGTCTCGAACGCTGGCTGAGGGGTTAGCCATGGCCTTGCAGGTCACCATGGGCGCGACCATGCAGTGCAGCTTCGGGCTGGCGCCGTCCAGCCTGGTCGTGCTGCCGCTGGGCCGCGTGCTGGCCGGCACCGGTGCGGCCAGCGTGATGGACCACCTGCCGATGGTGAACATCCCGCCCTTCGGCATGTGCAACTGCCTGGGCAACCCGCAGGTGGCCGCGGCCACCGCCGCGGCGCAGGGCGTGCTGACACCGATGCCCTGCGTGCCGGCGACGTCGGCGCCGTGGCTGCCGGGCGCGCCGACCGTGCAGATCGGCGGCGCGCCGGCGCTGCAGGACAGCTCGAAACTGATGTGCGCATGGGGCGGCGTGATCCAGATCGTCGCGCCGGCGCAGGCCACCGTGATGACCCCCTGATGACCGCCGAGGCAAGCATGACCTACGTATTCTCGATGAGCTCGCGCATGGTGACAATCGCCGTGACCTGCGCGGTGCTGCTGTGTGCGCTGTTGTTCCTGATGGGCGTGGAGATCGGCGCCCGCCTGGGACGGCCTGGCGTACTCCAGCGTGCGGACACCGCACCCATGGCCGTGGCGCCCGCGGCCCCGGCCACTGCCACGCTGCCCGCCGCCACCCAGGCGCCCGCCATTGCCGTTGGCCTTGCCGCGGCTCCAGGCGCGCCCTCGACTCCCTGAAACATGAACCGTTTGACGCCATGTCGCTGACTCCCGTCCCTGATTCCCGCCGCGCGGCAACACGCGCGTGGCGCTGGCTGGCGCGCGCCCTCGCGGGCGCCGCGCTTGCCCTGCCGGCCGCTGGCCATGCGCAGGCCACCTACACGCCGGCACCGGCCCACCCGGCGGCATCGTTTGCCGCGCAGGGCGGGTTGCCGGAAGGCGCCCCTGCGCCAGTCTCCACACCGAACGGACTGGTGTTGATGCCTGACGGACGCCTGATGGCGCCGGAGTTCGCCCGCATCGCCAGCCGCGGCGAACTGGTGGTCGCGGTGCTGAAGGTGGACCAGCCCCCGTTCTTCCAGGAGCGCAACGGCGAGCTGAGCGGGCTCGATATCGACCTCGCGCGCGAGCTTGCGCGCAAGCTCAACGTGCGGGTGCGCTTCAACCGCGACGCCACCACCTTCGACGGGGTGGTCAAGCTGCTGGCGCAGGGACAGGCCGACGTGGCCATCAGCAAGCTGTCGCGCACGCTGCCGCGCATGCAGATCATCAGCTTCAGCACACCTTACCTGCGGCTGAACCGCGCGCTGCTGCTCAATCGCGTCAAGTTCGCTCAGATGGCACGCGGCCGGCCGGTGCCGGAGGTGATCCGCGCCTATGACAGCTCGATTGGCGTGGTCGGAAATTCGTCGTACTCGGAGTATGTGGTGAACAATTTCCCCAAGGCCTACGTCACGGCTTATCCAACCTGGGATGAAGCCCTGAAGGCGCTGAACGACGGCCGCGTCGCCGCGGTGTACCGCGACGAGTTCGAGGTCAAGCGCGTGCTCAAGGCGGATCCGACCGCTGCGCTGCGCCTGCGCGTGGTGACGCTGCAGGATCTTGAGGACACGCTGGGCATCGCCGTCAACGTGTCGGCGCCGGCGCTGCTGGGCTTTGTCAACCAGTTCCTCGCCGAGCGGCCCAAGCGGCTCGAGGTGGCGGACGTGCTGCAGGCGGCCACGCGATGAGCGCGCCCGCCATGAAGCCGGGCGCGGCCCAGGCACAGCGCGCCGCGTCCATGAAGCTGGATGCCGGCAAGCTCTACGCCATTGCCCTCAATCCGTGGGTGGTGATCGGCAGCCTGGCGCTGGGCGGCGCCACCGGGCTGCTCTGGCCCGCGCTGGCCCGGCACCTGGGCGTGGTGGGCGATGTCTACGTGGACCTGCTCAAGATGACCACGCTGCCGTTCATGGTGTCGGCGGTGATCTTCAGCCTGCAGCGGCTGTTCCGCGATGGTGGGGCCTCGCGGCTGATGATCCGCGTGGTGACGGTGTTTGTCGGCGCGTCGCTGTTGGTGGCGCTGGTGTCGGCACTGGTGCTGATCGTGATGCGCCCGGGCAGCAACCTGTCGAGCGCCACCATGGAGACCTTCGGCGCGATGGTGGGCAGCGATGCCACGTCCAGCGATACGGTGATGAACCTCTACGGCGAGGATATCCAGGAGAAGTCGCCGAGCCTGTCCGAAGTCCTGACCAGCCTGATCCCGACCAATATCTTTGCCGCGCTCGCCAACGGCGACGCCCTCAAGGCCCTGGTGTTCGCGCTGATGTTCGGCCTGGCCGTGGGGCGCGTGCCCGAGCGCATTTCCATCGGGCTGAGCCTGTCGCTGGAAACGGTCTACCACGCCTGCCAGAAGCTGATGCACTGGCTCAGCTATCCGCTGCCCGTGATCCTGTTCTGCATGAGCGCGGCGCAGCTGGGCAAGTCCGGACTGGAGCCGCTGCAGGCGATGATGCAGTTCGTGCTGGCGTTCTCTATCGCGTCGGTGCTGCTGCTGGCACTGGCCGTCGGGATCATCTGGAAGCGCTCCAGCCAGAGCCTGGGCGCCACGCTGGACGCGCTGCGCTCACCATTTGCGCTGGCGCTGGCCACGCGCAACAGCGCGGCCTGCATGCCCAGCATGATCGAGTGCCTGGTCGACCGGCTCGGCTTTGCCCGGGTGCGCGTGGAACTGCTGGTGCCGCTGGCGATCTCGCTGCTGCGCGTGGGGCCGATGGTCTATTACGTCTGCGCCACGCTGTTCATCGCGCAGCTGTACGGCCATCCGCTGGGCCTGGTCGATATCGCCACGGTGCTGCTGGCCTCGGTGCTGGCGGGCTTTGCTTCGGCCGGCATGACGGGCCTGGTGATCGTTTCGCTGGTCGGCATGACCTGTGCCTATCTTGGCCTGCCATTCGAGGCCGCATTCATTCTCTTCCTTGCCGTCGACCCGGTCTGCGACATGCTGCGCACGCTGATCCTGGTGGTCGGCAATACCGCGGCGGTGTCGGTGATCTGCCCGCGGCCGCTGAAGCTTTAGGGTCGGCTCATATGAACAACGGAAGTACTGGCATGACCATGATCGGGGTGCTGGGCGGCATGGGGCCGCTGGCGACAGTGGATTTTCTCGATCGCGTGGTTCGGCTTACCGATGCCGTGCGTGACCAGGACCACCTGCCGATGGTGGTGGCGCACCTGCCGCAGACTCCTGACCGCTCGCGCTCGATCCTGGCTGGCGATGCCTTGCCGCTGCCCTACCTGCTGCGCGGCATCGAGCTGCTCAACCGCAACCAGGTGGGGCTGGTGGTGATCCCGTGCAATACCTCGCACCACTGGTATGCGCAACTGAGCGCGCACAGCGCGGCGCCGATCCTGCATATCGCGCGGATCTGCGTGGCGGCCTTGCCTGCCGATACCGGCAGCGTGGCCATCCTGGCCACGCGCGGTGCGCTGGCCTCCGGCATCTACCAGGCAGCGCTCGACGCGCGCGGGATCGCGGCGGTGGTGCCGCCGGAGCCGGTGCAGCTGCAGGTCGATGCCTGCATCCGGGCGGTCAAGGCCGGCGCCCTGGACCAGGCCGGCGAGGCGCTTGGCAGCGCGCTGGCGCGGATCGCGGCGCTCGGCGTCGGCGCCGCGATCATGGGCTGCACGGAAATCCCGGTGGCGGCGCGCGGCCTGGCCGCGCCGCCGCTCATGCTGGTCGACAGCACCAACGAGCTGGCACGGGCGACGGTGGCGTTCGCGCTGGCGCGCGGCTGGAACAAGGCCGCATGAAAGCCCTGAACTGGCTCTCGCACAGCGTGCCCGGGCTGCTCTTGTGCCTGGTGGCGGGCGCGCTCGCCGGCACCGTGGCCGGGCCGCTGGGCCGCTTCGCCTGGCTGGTCGGACAGCTCTACCTGTCGGTGGTGAACATGGCCGCGGTGCCGCTGCTGGTGGTGGCCACCTTCTTCGGCCTGCGCCAGGTGCTGGCGCTGCCGCGCGCCGGGGCGCGTTTCGGCGCCATCTTCGGCACGGCTGCCGGGGTGGTGGGGGTGTGCGCGCTGGCCGGCGCGCTGGCGGGGCTGCTGACCGCGCCGGGCGCGGAACTCCCTGCACAGGCCAGCGAAAAGCTTGGCGCGCTGATCCTCAGCGGCGTGGCCGATGGCGGCGAGGTGCGCGTGGACCTGCATGGCAAGGCAGAGGCCAATACGGACAAGCTGCCGCACGCGCTCGGGAACATCATTCCCGACAACTTCTACCGCGCACTGGCGCATGGCCAGACGCTGGGCGTGCTCACCGGGGCGCTGCTGTTCGGGCTTGCCTTCGCGGCGCTGTCGCGCGAGCAGACCGGCATGCTGAGCAATGTGTTCGAAGGGATCTACCGCACCTTCGAGCAGATCATCGCCCACGCCAACTTGCTGATCCCGGTGCTGGCATTCGGGCTTGCGGCCCATCTGTCGATGCATGCCGACCGCGCCACCATGGGCGCGATGGCCGGGGTGCTGGTCACGTTCCTGATGCTCTGCCTGCTGCTCAGCGGCGTGGCCGCGGCCGCGATTGCCGCCTGCGCGCGGCTGCCGTTCTCGCAGGTGGTGACCGAGCTGAATGGCTCCATGCTGGTCGGCCTGGCCTCAGGCAGCGCCACCGCGCCGATCCCGCACACAATCGAGGCCATGAGCGCGCGGCTGGGTTTTCCGCGCGGGCTGGTGGAGCTGGTGGTGCCCCTGGGCGCGGTGTTCGTGCGCGGGGGCTCGGCGCTGTACTTCGCGCTGGCCACGGTGTTCGTCGCCAACCTGTACGGGCGCCCCGTGGGCGCCGGCGACGTGGCATGGATCGCGATGGCCGCCACCATCGCGGCCTGGCTCTCGGCGGGGCAGGGCGGCCTGGGAACGATCGCCTATGCGGGCGTTGCGCTGTCGGTGCTGCAGTTGCCGGCTGAGGCAGCCGCAGTGCTGCTGCTGGCGATCGACCCGATCTGCGATGGGCCGCGCAATGCCTTGAGCCTGGTCTGCACCTGCGCGGTGATTGCGCTGGTGTCGGTGGGCCTGCCGATGGAGCGCGTCGCGGCGCAGCGGATGGAGGGCGCGGATGGGCGCGCGCACGTGCCGGGCCCACGGCTGCCCGCCGCACAGGCCGCGGCGGTGCGGCTGGTGCTGACGCGCGCGCAACTGGCGCTGGCCAGCGCCTGCGCGCTGCTGGCCGGTCTGCTGATCGTGCTGATGGGCATCGGGGTGGGTGCGAAATGATGCCGCATCCGCAACCACGAAGGAGTCTGATGATGACGACGCCCGTGCATCTCTTATCCCTGCGCCGCGCCGGCACGCTGCTGGCGGCGGCTGCGCTCGCTGGCCTGCTCGGGGGCTGCGCGGCCTCTTCATGGCTGGGCTTCAAGGGGGACAAGGTCAAATGGAAGCAAGTCACGCTGACGGCGGCGGCGGATGCCAACGGCAATAGCCCGGTGGCCGTCGACGTGGTGCTGGTCAGCGACGAGGCCCTGCAGGCCCGGCTGGCGGACCTGCCCGCGGCCAAGTGGTTTGCCGGGCGCAGCGACCTGGGCAGCACCTATCCGAGCGGGCTGCGTTATCGCAGCTGGGAACTGGTGCCCGGCCAGCGGCTGGACGTGCCGGCCGAAGACCTGGAGGGGCCGCGCGTCGCCGCGGCCTATGTGTTCGCCAACTACCAGGCGCCGGGCGCGCATCGCGCCCGCGTCGAGCAATTCAACGGCACGCTTGCCGTGCAGCTCGACAGCGCCGCCTTTACCGTGCTTGTGACCAAATGAACCTGGTTTTTCCTGCCACGGCCGCGTACGGCCCGGGAGCCCCCCATGTCTGAGCGCGCGCTGCCGGTCGATCGGGTTGAATGGCATGAGGGCATGCTGCTGGCGCCCCAGCATCTCCAGCTGCTGGCCGGGCGGCTCGATTCGCTGGTGGCGTGGCAGACACTCGCGGCCGCACCGTTTGGCTGGGGCGTGCGCCGGCTGGAGTTCGACGCCGGGCTGCTGCCGGCGGGCGTGGTGCGCGTGCTGCAGCTCGAAGCCATCATGCCGGACGGCACTGCCGTGTCCTACGCGCGCGACGATGCCCGCCAGCCGCCGCTGGAGCTGGCGCTCGAGCCGTTTGCCGACGCGCTTGCCGGCGGCATGCTGGCGCTTTACCTGACCCTGCCGGTGGCGGCCGCAAACCGCAAGGACGGGCAGGTGCGGCGGTTCCGCTCGGTGGCGGGCGCCCCGGTGGAGGATGAGGTGTCCGAAGCGCCGCCCGCCGACATTCCGCGCCTGCTGCCAAGCCTGGCACTCGATGCCGGCGCCAGGCCGTCGCCGCTCCATGTGTCGCTGTGCCTGGGCGCGGTCTACAAGGACAACGAGATCGTGCGGCTCGGCGACCGCCTGCCGCCGTTGCTGGAGGTGGCACGCGGCAGCGCGCTGTGGACGGCGGTGGCGTCGCTGGTGGCCCAGCTGCGCGGCAAGGCCGCGTTCGTGGCCAAGCAGACCGCGATCCCGTCATCCCGGGCGGACGACCGCCTGACCCAGCTGGAACTGAAGGACCGCTTGCGCAGCCTGGTGACCGCGCTGCCGCTGCTGGAGGCGGTGTTGCGCACGCCGCATCTGCACCCGCTTGCACTCTACCTGGCGCTGGCCTCGGTGCTGGGGTCGCTCAGCCTGCTCAAGCCGGGCGGCCTGCCGCCGGTGCCGGACGACTATGAACACGCCGACCCCATGGCCGTGTTCACGCCGCTGCTGCGCGCGCTGCGCGAGACCCTGGCCGAGGTCAGCGAAGAGTACCGCGAGCACAAGTTCGAGTTCCGCCACGGCGCGTTCGACATCGTGCTGCAGCCGGACTGGATCGGCGAGCGCCTGGTGGTGGGCCTGCGCGGGCAGTCAGAGCGCGACCTGCTGGCCTGGATGTCGGGCGCTGTGGTGGGCTCGCAGTCGGTCTACCCGTCGCTGCGCACGCGGCGCGTGCTGGGCGCGGTGCGCCGTGTGGTCGAGCATGCCGAGGACCTTGGGGTGCGTTCCGGCTCGGGTTACCTGTTGTTCGAGATCGAAGCCGATCCCGCGCTGGTCCATGCCAACGAGGCGATGGTGATCGGCAATCCCAATGAAGGCGCCAGCGTGCAGCGGCCGCAGGAAATGCTGCTGTTCGTCAAGGGCTGACGGCAGACTATCAAGGCAAACAGACTATGGCGCGCTACCGACCGGAAACCGAGGAAGACGATCTTGCCACCGGGCAGTTCCGGGCGTTCCTGGATGAACTCGTCAAGCTGCAGGAGCGGTTCTCCGAACAACCCGACCTCAGCGGCGAAGCTGCCGCGCAAGGCATGAACCGCCAGCTGCTGAACCTGCTGGAAGTGCAGACCCTGCAATCGCGGCGCGACAGCTCGCGCTTCGAGATGGAGGACGTGGCCGATGCCCGCTACCTGAAGGCGGTGCTCGCCGATGAAATCCTGCTGAACGCCGATTGGGCCGGCCGCGCCGCGTGGCATGGGCATCTGCTCGAATCGACGCTGTTTCGCACCAACGTGGCAGGCGACCAGGTGTTTCGCCGTATCGAGCAGCTGCTGCTGGACCGCGAGCCGTCGCGCCGCAACCTGGCACGGCTGTACCTGTTCACGCTCGGGCTTGGTTTCCAGGGGCGCTTTCGCGGCGCCGATGCCGAAGCGCGGCTGCGCAGTCTGCGCGAGGAACTGTATGAGTTCATCTACCAACGCCGGCCAGACCTGGGCGGACGCGAGCGCGTGCTCAGCGAATCCGCGTACGCCCACACGCTCTCGCATATCGCGCCGCGCAAGCTGCCCACGCTGACGCGCTGGACCGTGGTGTTCCTGCTGGGCCTGGCCACCCTGCTGGCGCTGTCCGAGGTGACGTGGCTGTGGCAATCCTGGCCGGTGCGCGAAGCGCTGCGGGCCGACACCGTGGCCGGAGGCACGCCATGACGCGCCGGCAGCCCATCCGCGCCCGGGGGGCAGGCGCATGCTGACCAGCAACCTGTTTCTGATTTCGATCGGCGTGCTGACGCTGGTGGCGCTGGCCGTGCTCGGCGCGGTGCTGTATTTCGCTGCGCAGCGGGCCCGCGCCAAGCCGGCGGCCGAGCGCAAGATCGTGCGCCTGCGCACCGATTCGCTGCGCACCGCGTTCCGCCAGGCGATCGAGCTGGTCGAGGGCAATATCGCCTCGCGCGCCGAGCGCTACAACATTCCGTGGATCCTGGTCCTGAATGAGGGCGAGGATGCGCGGCCGCTGCCGATCGCTCAGTCCGGCGTGGCCAGCGTGCTGGGCTCCGACGCTGCCAATGCGGCCGCCACGCAGGGTATTTCATGGCACTTCTTTGACCGCGGCGTGGTCATCGACATCAATGCGGCCTATCTGGGCTCGCCTGACGACGATACCGATGAAAAGCCCTGGGACGAGTTCCTCGGCCTGTGCCGCGGCTATCGCCCGCAACGGCCCTTCGACAGCGTGGTGGTGACGGTGCCGGCGGCGATGCTGCTGGCCGACGACACCGACGCACAGCTTGAGCTGGTGCGCCGGGCCAAGCTGGCCCACCGGCGGCTATGGCTGGCGCAGAACCGCTTTGCGGTGCGTTTCGCGGTCTATGTGGTGGTGACGGGCTGTGAGTCGCTGCCGGGCTTCGCGCACTTTGCGCGCGCGCTGCCAGAGCCGATGCGCGCCGGCATGCTGGGCTGGTCCTCGCCGTACGACCTGTCGGCCACCTACCAGTCGGGCTGGATCGATGCGGCCATGTCGGGCGTGGTGCGCGCGGTGTCGGACGGTGTGGCCGAGCTGCTGGCGATAGGGGCGCAGGAGGTGGATGCCTGCCAGTCGCTGCTGCTGCCGGCGCGCATCGAAGCCATGCGCGGGCAGCTCACGCGCTATGTCGACGAACTGCTGCGGCCCAGCGCCTATCACGAGCCCTTCTATCTGCGCGGCGTCTACCTGACCGGCGACAGCGGCGAGCTGGCGGCGCATGCACCGGCCTTCGCCGCGCCGCGCCTGCGTGCGGCGCAGCCTGACGCACTGGCGCCAGAGGATGCGCACGCGCCGGAGCTGGCGCCGGCAGCCAGCGCCAGCTCGTCCGCCGACCTGCTCAACGAGCTGATGCGGCAACCGGCGTTCCTGCGCGACCTGTTCGAGAAGAAGATCTTCCTGGAGTACGGGCTGACGCGGCCATCGCGCTCGCAGCAGCTGGCGCGGCCGCTGGTGCACCGTGCGCTGCGCTGGGGCGGCATGGCCGTGCTGTGCGCGTGGGCCGGGGGACTGCTGGTCGCGGCATGGCAGATGGGACATCGCCATGCCGAACTGCTGGCCGCGCTTGGCGAGCTGCGTGCCGGCGCGCAGCAGCGCGCGCTGGCCGCGCAGCGCGGCCAGGACCTGCCGCCGGACTGGTACCGGCGCCAGGCGCTGGGGCTGATCGCGATGAACCAGCGCCTGAGCGCGCAGTCGGTCTCGTCCTGGTTCATGCCGGGCTCGTGGGCCTTTATCGACGACCTGGACGGGCGCGTGCACGATCGCTTCCAGCGCGCCTTCGGCGAGATCGCGCTCGACACCATCGATCGCGAACTGCTGGCACGCGTCGACACGCTGACAGGCGTGGGGCGCGACCCGAGCACCGGCCAGCTGATCATCGGCGACAGCTGCCTGGCGCCGCCGGGCGCACGGGGCGAGGCCCTGCCGCCACGCAGCCTGGCGCTGGAAGACATGCCGGAGATGCGCGCGCTGCAGCAGTACGTTGCCGCGGTCGACCAGTTCGACGCTGCGCTGCAAGCGCTGCACCGGCTGGAAACGCCGCAGCCTGCCAACGCCGATGCGCTGCGGCTGGTGGTGCGCTATGCGCTGGGGGCGGAGTTGCAGGGCGAGGTCTCGGGCAGCCTGCCGTATTTCCAGCGCGACCCTGGCAAGGGGCGTGGTGCCGCAAGCCTGGCAACCGGCGGCAGGGCACTGACCGCGCTGGTGCCGCCCTTGCGCTGCACCTTCGACAAGGGCACGCGCCAGCTCGACGAGCGGCTTTTCAACAACAACCCGCTGCTGGTGGCCGAGCGCGCCGTCAGGTCCAGCCTCGATGAACTGGCCGGCGGGGCCAATGCCGGCAGTGGCGTCAACCGGGTCCTGGCCGACTACCGCGGCATTGTCGCGGCGATCGGCACGCAGCAGGAACTGCTGGCGTCCGGCAAGGGCGGCTGGATCAGGCAGCCCCAGTTCGCCGCGGGCACCGTCTACGCGCGCACGCTGGCGCAGGCCGCGCAGAACCGGCTGCTCGGCGAAGACCTGGTGGCAGCCGCGCGCGCACGCGCTGAAAGCGGCTTCCAGGCCTTCACCGGCGAGCTGGCGCAGCGCTTCAGCGGACCCGACAGCGGGATCGCGTGGCAGGACAAGGACGGCCGCTTCGTGGTCACGCCCGAGCGGCTGGCCTTGCGCGACCGGCTCGCCGCCCTGCTGAACCAGCCGTTCATGGCGCCGCCGCGCGACCTGGCGCTGCCGTCGGTGCCGGCCGGGTCGGCGGTGCTGTGGGATCGCCAGCAGCTTGACCAGGCCATCGCCCTGGGCGACATGCGCAAGCGCTTTCTTGACGAGGGGCTGACGGGCCTGCCAGGCCCCTGGCGCGATGCGATTGCGCAAAGCGTGGACCAGCAGTTTGCGCGGCTGGTGACCGACCAGGTCGCGACCGCGGCAATCATGGCGCCGCTGCAGGCCGATGGCGGCAGCGCCGGCTTCGAGGCTGCACTGGGCCGAATCGCGCGCATCAAGACCATGCTGGGCGAGATGCATGCCATGTCGCGCGTGGATGACCTCGATGCGCTGGTTTCGCGCGATGCGCTGGCACGGCTGCGCGCGGTGGACGAGCTGCTGCAGCAGTCCGAGCTGTACGCGATCCGGCAGGGCAGCGCCGGCGACGGGGCCCGTGCGCCGCGCTCGCCGCTGCTGACGGCGTTCGGGCTGAACGACGCGGCGGCGCTGGGGCCGTACCTGGACCAGCAGTCGGCGCGTGCGCAGGCCCTGGGCCGCGAGGCCGCGGTGTATCTTGCCGCGCTCTCGCCCGCCGACGCCGGCTCTGGCCTGGCATTGCGCTGGCAGGCGCTGAACCGCGATCTGGAACGCTATCGGCTCAAGAACCCGAACAGCCGGCTGCTGATGCTGGAGCAGTTCGTGCAGGCCGCGGCGGCCGAGTCCGGCCAGGGCGTGTGCCTGGCGCGCTTTGCGGCGCGGCCTGCCGGCGGGGATGACTACTTTGCCGCGCTGCACGTGCGCCTGTACGACGGCCTGCTCGCGCGCTGTGCACAAGGCTATTTTGCCGACCTGCAGCGGCAGTGGGACGGGTTCTCGGCCACGTTCAATGAACGGCTGGCCGGGCGCGCGCCGTTTGGCGGCGCCGCCAATGCCGGCGAGGTGCGCACGGCGGACTATGCCGAGCTTGGCCGGGTGCTCAAGCGCTATGAACCGCTCTCGGCGACGTACCGGGCCGCGCGTGGCGACGGGCCGCTCAGGAATATCGCGTCCGGCGTGCCGGTGCACCAGTTCATCGACAGCTTCGACCAGGTCAGGACCCTGCTCGCGCCACTGTATCCGGTCGAGGAGGGCGCGCCCGCAGGCTATGACGTGAGCGCGGAGTTCCGCGTCAACCGCGGCGCGGAACTGGCCGGCAACCAGATCATCGACTGGACCCTGACGATCGGCGCGCAGAGCCTGTCGATGCGCGATGCGCCGCGCTCGCTGCACTGGGACTACGGCAGTCCGGTGACGCTGACGCTGCGCTTTGCCAAGGACTCACCGATGGTCGCGTTGCCTGACGCCGAACAGCGCGCGCTGGCCGCCGACGGCAAGACCATGACCTGGCGCTTTGCCGACCCGTGGTCGCTGCTGTCGTTCATTGCGCGCCATCGCATCGCGGATCCGGGCGGGCGCGCCGACAGCACGGCGCAACTGCTGCGCTTCGACTTTCCGCTGGGCAGCGCCGCGCCGGATTTCACGGCGGCGCCCAGGCCGGTGCGCGGCCGTGTGTTCCTGCGTCTGGTGCTGACGGCCGCGGGCAGGAAGATGCCGCTGCCGTGGCCGCAAAGCTTTCCCACCCGGGCTCCTGAATGGACCAACCTATGACGACGCCAACGCAAGACCGCATCCCGGCCGCGCAGGCACTGCTTGCGCCGGTGCCGGGCGACGATCCCGCGGGCGCTTCGCTGCGCTACGACGCGGTCTATCGCGCCATCGCCGAAGCGCGCCAGCACGACGACGAGTCCTTGCCGATGCGGGAATGGGAGCGCCCGCTGGTCAAGGCTGACTGGAAACGCGTGGCCGCGCTCGCCAGCGAGGCGCTGGCCACGCGCAGCAAGGACTTCCAGCTGGCGGCATGGCTGTGCGAGGCGTGGATCCATCTGCACGGCGCGGCCGGCTTTTGCGCCGGGGTGCGCTTGCTGGGGGCGTTGGCGGACGCGTATTGGGAAAGCGCCTGGCCGCGCATGGAAGCCGGCGATGCGGAGGCACGCTGCGCCCCGATCGCATGGCTCAACGAGACCTTGCCAGCGGTGCTGGCGCTGCATGTCCCGCTGTTGTCGCTGGCCGACGAGAAACCCCTGCACATCACGCTGGACCTGTGGGAACGCAGCCTGGCGCCGGTCGATGACGACGACAGCCTGGGCCGCGAGGCGCTGCTGCAGCGCGCGCATCACGCGCCCGACCGGGCCCGATTGGATGCGTTGTGGCGCGACCTGCACGGCGCCAGCGCCGAATGGGCTGGGTTTGACCGGCGCATCGACGCGCTGCTGGGGGCGCAAGCGCCGAGCCTGGCGCGCGTAACCGACACGCTGGCGCGGCTGGTGCGGGCGGTGGCGGCGCTGCGCGGGGACGAAGCAGGCAGCGCTCACCGTGGCGAACCCGCCGCCACGGGGCCGGCCGGTAACAACGATCCCGTGGACGATCCCGAGCCGATGCCGGTCTTGCCCGCCGCGGGGCCGGGGCAGACCGCCATGCTGGCGCACGGCCGCATCGAGGACCGTGCGCATGCCTACCAGCTGATCCGGGATGTGGCCGACTACCTGGCGCGCCATGAGCCGCACAGCCCCACGCCATACCTGCTGCGGCGCGCGGTGCGCTGGGGGCAGATGCCACTGGCGGATCTGATGCAGGACATCCTGCGTGAGGACGGGGATATCGGGCGGTATCTGGCGCTGCTGGACAACTAGCTGGCACGGCATCCGAGCCCGGGCATTTTCTGACATCAAGTGGACAAGGGGAGCTGGAACATGCTGAGGACCCAATACCAGACGTTCATCGCCGCCACCGCCAGGGACTGGAAGTTCCTGGCACGTGGCAGCAATATCCGCGCGGTCGATTGCGCGCTGGAAGACTATTGGCGAGAGATGAACGGCGCACGGGACGCACGGCGGGAGATCGCCAGCCTGAACGCGATCGTGACGGCGTGCATCGGCTGGCTGAAGCTCAAGCGCGGCAAGCCGGAAAGCCGTCAGGGCTTGGTTGGCGGCGCTGAAAAGATCAATGCTCTGTTCGTCACGCGCCGTCGTGCAATCACGAATCTCGGCAGCGAAGCGTTGCAGGAACTCTATGCGCGCCTGACCCAGCTGGGTATTCTCACCCCGGACTTGCGCGGGCGGATGAAATTCGACCGGCGCAAGCTGCTGGTGCTCGGTTCCGGTGTCAACCACGGTGACCGCTCGCCCTACGTGCGCGAACTCAGGCCGATGGGCGCGGACTATCAGAACGAGCGTCTGTCCTATCTCCAGTCGGGCAAGGTCCAGGCGATCTCGGGCAGCGGTGTCCATCTGACGCACAAGAATCTCTCGCAGATGATGCCGGCCAACCCGCAACGGCGCGCAGAGGCCGAGGCGATTGCCAGCAAAGATGTGCACGCACTGACGCTGGAGGATTTCCAGCTGCTCGATGCCATCGGTCGGGAGAACCTTGTCACAGGCGATGTCAACTATCTGACAAAGAGCGAACGCATGCGGTATATGGCGATCGTCGGAGACGACGGACTTCTGTACGACGTAAATAACCAGCGCATCACGACACATGCGGTCAAGGTGACAGCCTATGCGATGGACAAGTACGGCTCCTTGTTCATTAAAGATGCAGATCCGCTGGATGACGCCATGTTCTTCAACCACTCGTCGTTCAACGCGGGCAATGATGTTATTTGCGCAGGTACGCTGACCATCAGGAATGGCTCGCTGCGCGTGATCGACAACAACAGCGGCCACTACAAGCCCACGCGGGAAAACCTGCACAACTGCCTCAGCGTGCTTGCCAGCGAAGGGCTCGCCTGCAGTTGGGCGAGCGTCAACCTGTATGTATTCGTCATGGGCGAAAAGCAGGAGCATCGCTATACCGCGAACGAATTCCTGAGAGACCCCAATGGCCGACCGATGCGTATCGCCGGCGGGCGCTGACGCGCGGTCGGCGGGCAATCCCACGGGATCGGGTAAGGCGCGGGTATCATGGGCCATCCGTCCAGGCAACCGCGCCCCGATCCCCGATGAGTCTCGACCCCGCCGAACTCCAGGCCCTACGCCCCTACCTGCTGCGCTTTGCCCGCCTGCAGCTGCGCGACCAGGCACTGGCCGAGGATGCCGTCTCGGAAACACTGCTGGCGGCGCTGGAGCACCCTGAGCGCTTCGCCGGCCAGTCAACGCTGCGCACCTACCTGGTTGGTATCCTCAAGCACAAGATCATCGACACCCTGCGCAGCGGCAAGCGTGAGGTCAGGCTGGCGCTGGCCACCGATGCCGAGGGCCAGCGGCAATCCGACGACGATGCCTTCGACGCGCTGTTCACGCGCAACGGCCACTACCAGGACCCGCCATCCGACTGGGGCAACCCGGAACGCGCCTTTGAGCGCCGCGAGTTCTTCGAGATCCTGCAGCTGTGCGTTGACCGCCTGCCGGAGCGCACCGGCCGGATCTTCATGATGCGCGAGTGGCTGGAGCTGGACACCGAAGAAATCTGTCAGCATTTGCAGATCAGCGCGACCAATGCCTGGGCGATGCTGTACCGCGCCCGCATGCGCCTGCGCGAATGCCTGGAACTGCACTGGTTCGGCCAGCGCGGCCGGCCCGGCAAGGCCGGTTGATCCCGGCCCCCCGCCCATGCAACGGATAAGCCACTGAGCAACATGCCAGATTCCCGCCCTTCCCGCCGCCTGCTGCCGAACTGCGAAGAGATCCACCACCTCACCATGAAGGGCCTGGACCGGCCGCTGTCATGGGGCGAGCGGCTGCGCATGCGCTCCCACCTGGCGATCTGCGACGCCTGCACCAGCTTCAGCGCCCAGATGCGGACCCTGCGCGAGGCCATGCACAGGCTGGGGCGCGACGAATGACAAAAGGCCAGCGGATTCGCTGGCCTTCTTGCTGGCTGGGTGCCGGTATCGCTCAGGCGCGCGCGCCTTCCCCATAGGGATCGAACTTGCCGGCACGGCTACCTTCGGAATAGGTGTCGAAGCTGCGCGCTGGGGCGGCCGACACGCCGCTGCGGTCCAGCCCGGCCAGCGTGCGTGCGCCGTCGACAAACGGATCGGCCTTGCCGACGCGGGCGCCTTCCGTGAACACATCATGGCTGCGGAACTCATAACCATACTTGTCGCCGGGCACGGTGCTGCGGAAGCTGTAGCCGTACTTGTCGCCGGGCACTTGTTCGGCGGCGGTGGCGGCTTGCGCGGCGCCCAGGGCGGCCAGCGACAGGAGCAGGGCGGTAGCGAGGCGGGTGGTCTTGGTCATGATGGTTCTCCTTAAGCTCGTTGAATTTGTCAGAAGGCTTTGCGTTGTGTGCGTGCCGTTCATGTACAGAACTATAGGGGCGCCATCGATACGGAAGCAGGTCAGTTGCCGGACAAGTTATTCAAAAAAATTGAATTAATGGGCGAGGGCGGAAATGATCCGTGGCATGACGCAAATGTAATGACCCCGTCGCCGGAATGCCCGGTGCGGCTCAGTTAAACTTGCGGCTCGCTGCACTTCCCCGGCGCCTGATGCTCGGCGGCCAGGGCAGCTGCCACTTCCCCTATGCAACGGCTCATCCTCATCCTTCTTGCGCTCGTCCTGCCGCTCCAGTTCGCCTGGGCGGGAGCCGCCGCGTATTGCCGGCATGAGGTGGCGGCTTCGGCCAAGGCCCATTTCGGGCACCACGAGCACCAGCACAAGGCCGACAGCGGCAAGCAGGACCAGCCCGCGCAGAGGGCGCAGGACAAGGCCAAGCTCGGCCTGCCCGATCCCGACTGCGGCGTCTGCCATATCGCTTCGCTGCCGTTTGCACGGGCCGACGCGCCCGACGTGCACGCCATGCGCCGGGTGGAACTGGCACCACCGGCGTCGCAGCCCAGCTTCTCTTCGCACAGTGCGCGGGCGCCCGACCGTCCGCAGTGGCCGCGTCTCGCTTAGCCGGCGAGACGACGCTTCCATTTCCTGGTTTTCCTGAGTCCCTGACGTCAGGCGTCTCGCCGAATTCTCCCGGTTCCTTTCCTGGTGCAATTCGATGCGAAGACTTTTGCTGCCGCTTGGGCTGGCGGCCGTCCTATCCAGCCCGATCCATGGCGTCGCGCAGACGCCGCCCCCTGCCATGGCGCAGCCATCGGCATCCTCGCCGGCCCCGGGGCAAGAGCCTGTCGGCACGCTCACGCTCGACGCCGCGCTGGCGCTGGCCGAAGCCGGCAGCTTCACGCTGTCCGCGGCGGGCAAAGAGCTTGACGCCACCGAGGGCGATGTCACGCAGGCGCGCGTGCTGCCCAATCCCGAACTGGCCGTGTCGATGGAAGACACGCGCAAGGCCACGCGCTCCACCACCGGCCAGATCAACCTGCCGATCGAACTCGGCGGCAAGCGCGCCGCGCGCATCGGCGTGGCCGAGCGCGGGCGCGAGCTGGCGCAGGCCGAACTGGGCAGCGTACGCGTCGAGCTGCGCGCCGCGGTGATCACGCGCTTCTTTGGCGTGCTGGTGGCGCAGGAGCGCGTCAAGCTGGCCGAAGGCTCGGTCGGCATCGCCAGCAAGGCGGCCGCGGCGGCCGGGCGGCGCGTGGCCGCCGGCAAGGTCGCGCCGCTGGAAGAAACGCGTGCCAGGGTCGAACAGGCCAATGCCGAGCTGGAACTGGCCGAGGCCACCGGCGCGCTGCAATCCGCACGGCAATCGCTGGCCGCGCTGTGGGGCAGTGCCGTGCCGCACTTTGCGCAGGCGCAGGGCGACCTTGACGCGCTGCCCTCGCGCCCCGCGCCGGCAGCACTGCAAGCGGCGCTGGAAGACTCGCCGCAGCTGGCGGCAAGCCGCCTTTCTGCCGAGCGCAGCCGCGCCGAAGTCGCCGTGGCGCGCAGCCGCCAGTACCCCGACGTGACCGTGAGCCTGGGCGCCAAGCGCGACAACGAGGCCAACCGCAATATGGCCGTGCTGGGCGTGGCGATCCCGCTGCCGCTGGACCGCAACCAGGGCAACCTGTACGCCGCATTGCGCCGCGCCGACAAGGCGCAGGACACGCACGCGGCCACGCGCATCCGCCTGGTCGGTGAGCTGCAGCAGGCATCGACGCAGCTGTCGGTATCGCGCGCCGCGGCGCAGACGCTGCAGGCCTCGGTGCTGCCCGCGGCGGAGCAGGCCTATGCCGCCGCCTCGCGCGGGTTCGAGGCCGGCAAATTCAATTTCCTCGATGTGCTGGATGCCCAGCGCACGCTGTTCCAGGCGCGCATCCGCTACCTGGACGTGCTGGCCCGCACCTATGACGCGGCGGCCAGCATCGACCGCATCCTCGGACACTGATACGGAAGCTGCAGACATGGCAATGAGCAAGCAACAACGGGCCGCCGTGGTGGCCATCCTGGTCGCGGGGCTGCTGGGCGGCGCGGCGATCCTGTCCACCAGCAAGGGCGGCGGCGCCACCGGCGAGGCCAGGCACGGGCATGCCGAGGAGCACGAACATGGCAAGGAAGGAGGCAAGGCGGCCGCGCACGCTGACGCCAGCGCCCCCGCGGCGAAACCGGAAGCCGAAGGCAAGCCGCACCTGATCGCGCTGACGCCTGCGCAGATCCAGCAGGCCGGCATCGGCATCGCCACCGCCGCCGCGGCGCCGCTGCGCAGCAGCGTCGAATTCCCGGGCGAGATCCGCTTCAATGAAGACCGCACCGCGCACGTGGTGCCGCGCGTGGCGGGCGTGGCGCAGGCGGTGCCGGCCAACCTTGGCCAGCAGGTGCGCAAGGGCGAAGTGCTGGCGCTGCTCGCCAGCACGACGCTGGCCGAGCAGCGCAGCGAGCTGCTGGCGGCGCAGAAGCGCGAGGGGCTGGCGCGTGCCACCTATGCGCGCGAGAAGACGCTGTGGCAGGAGAAGATCTCCGCCGAGCAGGATTACCAGCAGGCCCGCACAGCGCTGGAGGAAGCGCAGATCGCGGTGCAGAACGCGCGCCAGAAGCTGACCGCGATTGGCGCCACGGAGAACAGCGCGGGCAAGGGCGGCAGCCTGAACCAGTTTGCGCTGCTTGCCCCGTTCGATGGCATCGTGGTCGAGAAGCACCTGGCGCTGGGCGAAGCAGTCCAGGAAGCCACCAGCGTGTTCACGGTCTCCGACCTGAGTTCGGTATGGGCGGAGTTCGTGGTGTCCGCGCGCGACCTGGACCAGGTGCGCGTTGGCGAAGCGGTCACGGTGCGCTCGAGCGCCTCGGACACGCAGGCCGAGGGCAAGGTGTCCTACGTCGGCGCGCTGCTGGGCGAGCAGACGCGCACGGCCAAGGCGCGCGTGACGCTGGCCAATCCCGGCATGGCGTGGCGCCCGGGTTTGTTCGTCACGGTCAGCGTGCTGGGCGCGCCGGCGCAGGTGCCGGTGACGGTGGCGGCCGACGCGGTGCAGCAGGTCGACGGCCAGAGCGTGGTGTTCATCGCCGTGCCGGGTGGGTTTGCGGTGCAGCCGGTCAAGACCGGGCGCGCCGGCAGCAAGCTGGTGGAGGTGACTGAGGGCCTGCAGGCCGGCGCGCGCTACGCCGCGGCCAACAGCTTCATCCTCAAGTCCGAGCTGGGCAAAGCCAGCGCCGGGCATGAGCACTGAGCGGGAGGCGTGCATGTTTGAACGTCTGATCCGCTTTGCCATCGAGCAACGCTGGCTGGTCCTGCTGGCGGTGCTGGGCATGGCCGCGCTGGGCCTGTACAGCTACACCCGGCTGCCGATCGACGCGGTGCCGGATATCACCAACGTGCAGGTGCAGATCAACACTGCCGCGCCGGGCTATTCGCCGCTGGAGACCGAGCAGCGCATCACCTATCCGGTCGAGACCGTGATGGCGGGCCTGCCCGGGCTGGAGCAGACGCGCTCGCTGTCGCGCTACGGGCTGTCGCAGGTGACGGTGATCTTCCGCGACGGCACCGATATCCACTTTGCGCGCCAGCTGGTCAACCAGCGCATCCAGGAAGCGCGCGACAAGCTGCCTGCCGGCATCACGCCCGCGATGGGCCCGATCTCGACCGGGCTGGGCGAGATCTACCTGTGGACGGTCGAGGCCGACCCCGGAGCGCGCAAGCCGGATGGCACGCCCTATACGCTGTCGGACCTGCGCGAGATCCAGGACTGGGTGATCCGCCCGCAGCTGCGCAACGTACCCGGCGTGACCGAGGTCAATGCCATCGGCGGCCATGCGCGCGCCTATGTGGTCGCGCCCAGTCTGGAGCGCATGGCGTCGTACGGGTTGTCGCTGGCCGATGTGGTGAGCGCGCTGGAGAAGAACAACGACAACGTCGGCGCCGGCTATATCGAGCGCCGCGGCGAGCAGTACCTGGTGCGCGTGCCGGGGCAGGTGCGCTCGCTTGAGGATATCCGCGACGTGATCGTCGGCACCGCGCAGGGCCTGCCGATCCGCGTGCGCGACGTGGCCACCGTGCAGACCGGCGGCGAGCTGCGCACCGGCGCGGCCACCGAGAACGGCCGCGAGGTGGTGCTGGGCACCGTGTTCATGCTGATCGGCGAGAACAGCCGCACGGTCTCGCAGGCGGTGGACCGCAAGATGGCCGAGATCAACCGCACGCTGTCCAAGGGCGTGCAGGCGGTCACGGTGTACGACCGCACCACGCTGGTCGACAAGGCCATTGCCACGGTCAAGAAGAACCTGCTGGAAGGCGCGGTGCTGGTGATCGCCATCCTGTTCCTGTTCCTGGGCAACCTGCGCGCGGCGCTGATCACCGCGCTGGTGATCCCGCTGTCGATGCTGTTCACCTTCACGGGCATGGTGCACTACCGCATCAGCGCCAACCTGATGAGCCTGGGCGCGCTGGACTTCGGCATCATCGTCGACGGCGCGGTGGTGATCGTCGAGAACTGCGTGCGCCGGCTGGCGCATGCGCAGGAGCGCCACGGCCGGCCCCTCACGCGCAGGGAACGCCTGCATGAAGTCTTTGCCGCGGCGCGCGAGGCACGCCGGCCGCTGCTGTACGGGCAGCTGATCATCATGGTGGTGTACCTGCCGATCTTTGCGCTGACCGGGGTCGAGGGCAAGATGTTCCACCCGATGGCCTTCACCGTGGTGCTGGCGTTGCTGGGCGCGATGGTGCTGTCGGTGACCTTCGTGCCGGCCGCGGTGGCGCAGTTTATCGGCAACCGCGTGGCCGAGCGCGAGAACCGGCTGATGGCCTGGGCACGCCGCCGCTACGCGGTGCTGCTGGAGCGCTCGCTGGCCGCGACGCCAGTGGTGCTGACGTTTGCCGGCGTGGCGGTGGCATTGTGCCTGGCCATTGCCACGCGGCTGGGCAGCGAGTTCGTGCCCAGCCTGAATGAAGGCGACCTGGCGATCCAGGCCTTGCGCATCCCCGGCACCAGCCTGACGCAATCCGTGGCGATGCAGCAGCAGGTGGAAACCGCGCTGAAGGCCAGGTTCCCGGAGATCGAGCGCATCTTTGCGCGCACCGGCACCGCGGAGATCGCCTCCGACCCGATGCCGCCGAATATCTCCGACGGCTACATCATGCTCAAGCCCATGTCGCAATGGCCCGAGCCGCGCCGCACGCGCGACCAGCTGATCGCCGCGATCCGCGATGAGGTGGGCAAGCTGCCGGGCAACAACTATGAATTCTCGCAACCGATCCAGCTGCGCTTTAACGAGCTGATCTCGGGCGTGCGCTCCGACGTGGCGGTCAAGGTGTTCGGCGACGACAACGCCGTGCTGGAGCAGACCGCCAATCGCATCGCGGCGGTGCTGCAGGGCATCCCCGGCGCGGCCGAGGTGAGGGTCGAACAGACCACCGGCCTGCCGATGCTGACAGTCCAGATCGACCGCAACAAGGCGGCGCGCTATGGCCTGAACCTGAGCGATATCCAGGATGCGGTGGCGATCGGCATCGGTGGCAAGGTGTCTGGCACCTTCTTCAGCGGCGACCGGCGCTTCGACATCGTGGTGCGCCTGCCCGATGCCGTGCGCGAGGACGTGGAAGCGCTGCGGCGCCTGCCGGTGCCGCTGCCGAAGGAAGCCGCAGCGCGCACCAGCTATATCCCTCTGAGCGAAGTCGCCAGCGTGGAGATCGCGCCGGGCCCCAACCAGGTCTCGCGCGAGAACGGCAAGCGCCGCATCGTGGTCAGCGCCAATGTGCGCGGGCGCGATATCGGCAGCTTCGTGCCCGAGGCCGGGGCCGCCATCCGCGCGCGCGTGCAGATCCCGGCGGGCTACTGGACCAGCTGGGGCGGCACCTTCGAGCAGCTGCAGTCCGCCACCGCGCGGCTGCGCATAGTAGTGCCGCTGGCGCTGGGGATGGTGTTCGTGCTGCTGTTCGCCATGTTCGGCAACGTCAAGGACGGGCTGCTGGTCTTCACCGGCATCCCGTTCGCGCTGACCGGCGGCATCCTGGCGCTATGGCTGCGCGGCATTCCGCTGTCGATCTCGGCGGCGGTGGGCTTTATCGCGCTGTGCGGCGTGGCGGTGCTCAACGGGCTGGTGATGCTGTCGTTTATCCGCTCGCTGCGCGAGGAAGGCCATGGGCTGGATGCGGCGATCCGCGATGGGGCGTTGACGCGGCTGAGGCCGGTGCTGATGACCGCGCTGGTTGCGTCGCTTGGTTTCGTGCCGATGGCCCTGGCCACGGGCACGGGTGCCGAGGTGCAGCGTCCGCTGGCGACGGTCGTCATCGGCGGCATCCTGTCGTCGACGGCGCTGACCTTGCTGGTGTTGCCGGTGCTGTACCGGCTGGCGCACCGGAACGACGAGCCGGCGACGGAAGCGGCGCAAGGGGAAGGGGAGCTGGCGCGAATGGATGCGTGAAGTCCCAGGGTGTGGCGGCGTTGCGTCACTTCATTCGATAGTTCATGTCACCATGAACCTTCGGCCTGCGCCGCGGCGGCATGATGTGACTGTCCGCCCGCCCCCGGGCGCTGGGTTCGCTGCAAGGACTCAGCACTTCCATCCACTGTGCCGCCATGCCCGATACCGATATCGATCCGCTCAGCGCCGTCACCCATCCCGACCCGTACCCGTACTACCGGGAGCTGGCCGCCAGCCAGCCATTCTTCCGCGATGACCGCCTTGGCCTGTGGGTTGCCGCCGGCCCGCAGGAAGTGGCCGACGTGCTTGCCCACTCCGACTGCCGCGTGCGGCCGCCCGCACAGCCGGTGCCGCCCGCGCTGGCCGGCACCGCCGCCGGCGAGCTGTACGGCCGGTTGGTCCGGATGAACGACGGCGCCGCGCACGCGCCGCTCAAGGCCCTGCTGATGCCGATGCTGGCGGGTATCGACCCGGCCGCCGCGGCGCAGCGCGCAACGGTGCTGGCGGCGGTGCTCGATGCCGGCGAAGCGTCCTGGGCCGCCATGTCCGGCGAGTGCATCAATCGCTGGCTGTTCACGCTGCCGGTCGTCACGGTCGCCGACCTGCTTGGCCTGCCGGTTGCCAACGAAGGCAGCAGCGCGGCCGAAGCCGCACAACGGGTTGCGGCCTTCGCCGGCGCGCAGTCGCCATTGGCCGATGCACCGGCCGTGCGCGCAGGCGCCGAGGCCGCTCAATGGCTGGGGCACTGGCTTGCCGATGCGGCGGACGGCGCAGGGCCGCTGCCGGCGCTGCGGCAGGCAGCCCGTGCCGCCGGCATCGACGCGCAGGCGGTCGCCGCCAACATCATCGGCCTGCTGGTGCAAGCCTGCGAAGCCACCGCGGCGCTGGCCGGGAATACGCTGCTGCGGCTGGGTCGCGACACGACGCAGTCAGGGCTGCCGCTCGATGCCGTGGTGGCGCGGGTCGCCCGGGAGGATCCGCCGGTGCAGAATACGCGGCGCTTCCTGGCCGCCGATGCGCAACTGTGCGGCCACGCCGTCAAGGCCGGCGACGCGGTGCTGGTGCTGCTGGCCGCGGCGTCGGGCAGTGGTGCCGCGGCCGGCGAACGGCCATGGACCTTCGGCCACGGCCGCCATGCCTGTCCCGGCGACCGCCTGGCGCAGGCGCTGGCTGCCGCCACGGTGGCGGCGCTGCGTGCGCGTGGGGCCGACCCGGCCGCGCTGGCGCAGGCATTCCGCTATCGTCCGTCGCTGAACGCACGCATTCCGCATTTCCTTTGATTCCCGCCATTGCCCCCAGGAGACAACATGATCGCAGTCATCTTCGAAGTCGAGCCCGCGCCGGGCCGGCAGGACAACTACCTCGACATCGCCGCGCACCTGCGCCCGCAGCTGGAGGCCATCGACGGCTTTATCTCGGTGGAGCGTTTCCAGAGCCTGACCAACCCCAACAAGCTGCTGTCGCTGTCGTTCTTCCGCGACGAGGCCGCGGTGATCGCCTGGCGCAATACGCTGGCTCATCGCCAGGCGCAGGCGGCCGGTCGCGGCGGCGTGTTTGCCGGCTACCGGCTGCGCGTGGCGCAGGTGCTGCGCGACTACGGGCTGAACGAGCGCGACCAGGCGCCGGCGGACAGCCGCGCGGTGCATGACCACAAGGCGGGCTGAGGGGGGGCAGCGATGACGATGGAAGCAATCGCCACCCAAGCCGCCTTTATCGGCCTGACGTTCTTGCTGGCAGGCTTTGCCAAGGGGGTGGTGGGCCTGGGCTTGCCCACGGTTGCGGTGGGCATGCTGGGGCTGGTGATGCCGCCCGCGCAGGCGGCGGCGCTGCTGGTGGCGCCGTCGATGGTGACCAACGTGGTGCAGCTGTTCAGCGGCCCGCGCTTCGGGCAGCTGATGCTACGGCTGTGGCCGATGCTGGTGGCGATCTGCGCCGGCACCTGGCTGTGCGCGGCATGGGTGCCGGCCGGCATGACGACGCACGCGACCTCGGCCTTGGGTGTGGCGCTGGTGCTGTACGCGGTGGTCGGGCTGGCAGCGGTGAAGCTGGTGGTGCCGGCAGGGGCGGAGCGGTGGCTCGGGCCGTTGATCGGGCTGGTCACGGGTGGCATTACGGCGGTGACCGGTGTGTTCGTGATTCCCGCCGTGCCTTACCTGCAGGGACTCGGGCTGGACAAGGAAAGCCTGGTGCAGGCGCTCGGGCTGTCGTTCACGGTATCGACCATTGCGCTGGCGGTGAGCCTGGCCATGGGCGGGTCGCTGCTGCATATGCCGGTGCTGGGCGCCTCGGCGCTGGCGCTGGTGCCGGCGCTCGGCGGCATGTTCCTGGGCCAGTGGCTGCGCCACCGGATCAGCGCCGAGCGCTTCCGCAAGCTGTTCTTCTGCGGGCTGCTGGTGTTGGGCGGCGAGCTGGCGCTGCGCGGGCTGTCCTGACCCTGCCGCTGGCTTGCTCCCCTCTCCCGCAAGCGGGAGAGGGAGCGCACAGTCGGTCATTGCCGCCCGATTGGTACTTCTATCGGGCGCCGTCCTCTAGTGGCTGACCTGCACCGTGCGGCCGTTGAGCGGCTGCACCGGGCGGGCGTTCATCGGATAAAGCTGACGGAATGCGGCCAACTGCGCCGGCGACACTTCCACCGGGGTCTTCAGCACCTGCCAGCGCACGTCCTCGCTGCACGGCGGCGTGGTCAGCGAGCCGGTGAAGGCCCAGTACGACTGCCGGGCCGGCAGCAACGCCGCCACATCCAGCGGCGCCGTCAGTTCGCGCGACTCTCCGGCCTTGGCCGGCAGGCTCGCGAAGACCGGTTTCAGCGCCGCATTCTCCCGCCCGGACTTGAACAGCACCGCCACCACCGCCAGCTTGCCTTCTGCATTCTGGTGCACCAGGTGCGCGACCAGCGGATAGGCCTTGCCGTTGATCTTCTCTTCGCTGGGCGTATGGAAGTGGAACTGCAGCAGCTTGTAGGGCACGCCGTCGAGTTCGATCTGCCCCGCTGCGGGCAGGTTGACCTGTACGGTGTGGCCGTTGTTGACCACGGTGGCGGGCGCCGCGGCGTAGCCAAAGCCGATCGGCTTCAGGTCCGCAGGCCGGGCCTTGCTGGTGCGGATATCGATGGGCGACTGGTGCTTGCCCAGCGCACAGGTCTTGTAGTCCTGGTCGAGCTCGGCCCAGTGGCTGGTACCGGTCGGTCCGGTGTAGCTCCAGTGCGGGTCATTGCCGGCCCACGCGGCAGGTGCAAGCAAGGCGGTGCAAACCGTGATAATCGGCAGCCTGGTGTTCATTGTCGATGCGTCCTAGTGTTGGTAACCCCTTGGTTTCCGACGTGGTGTTGTCAAGCTGTCCCCGTCTTGAGTGCCGGGTCTTTTGCCCGGGCCGGAAATCATGCAGCAAAACTACCGTCCAGCGAATAAGGCATTGCTGAATTCCGGTCTGCACAGCGTTTAACAAGGGTACGGACTGCATGCACGCATGCGATTGATGCGTGCCGCGCATGCCGGCATGGAACGGACACGGCGCCGACATCTCACGTGGCACGCTCCACAGGCATCCCCGCTCAGCCGGGGATGCCTGCCTGCCACCGTTTGTCTCGGGATTTCAGCCAGGCCGCGCGCCGGCCTGGTTCGACTCCAGTTGCGCGCGTACCGCGGAGATATGGTCGCCCGCGGCATCGACGGCGTTCTCCAGGTCGCTGGTGCTGCAGCCCAGCTCCCGGCACCAGTACTGCACTTCAAGCGGATCCATCAGGTTGATGCGGCCAGGATCCAAAGGCCTGAACTCGTTTGTCACATCGCTCATGCTTGCCTCCTGTCCATGTCTCGGGGCGACACGGCCCTTGCATTGTAGGCAGTGATCCGGCACGCGTTGCATGCAAGGCGGCCTGAGCTTGCGCATATGATGTACGGGTTACCCCAGCCGACAGGACGCCGCATGCCCCGCTCATCTGGTGCAAAACTCTGGTCCACGCTGAACAAGGCCGCGGCCCGCAATGCGCGCCGCATGCAGCGCGCCGTCAACCAGAACCTGACCAGGCCGATGACCGAGGCCATCGTGCGCAACGCGGTGAAGCAATCGGCTGCAGTCACGGCCGCCACGCAGCGCGCACTGTCGGGCGTGGTATCGCCGGTGCAGGCGCCGCAGAACCGCGGCAGCGGGCGCTGGGAAGAAGGCGCATGGGGCGCACCAGTGGCGCCGCGCCGCTACCGCATCTTTGTGCCGGCCGGCGTCACGGCGTCGCGGCGCGCCCCGATGCTGGTGCTGCTGCATGGCTGCGGCCAGGATGCCGCCAGCTTTGCCGCGGTCACGCGCGCCGCCGCGGTGGCGCGCGAAGCCGGCTGGGTGGTGTTGCTGCCTGAACAGACCTCGCAGGCCAACGCACAGCGCTGCTGGAACTGGTTCCGGCCCGGCGCGCAGGGTGGCGTCGAGGCCGGTCTGCTGATGGCGCTGATCGACCAGGCTTGCCGCGGCCATCCGGTTGCCGCGGACCGCATCAGCGTGCTGGGGCTGTCCGCGGGCGGCGCGATGGCGCTGATGCTGGGGCTGCGCTATCCGGGACGCTTTGCCGCAGTGGGGTCGCACTCCGGCGCGGTGCCATGGAGCGCCAGCAATGCCGCCCAGGCAGCGCGCGCCATGCGCGGGGGGCACGGGCCCGATGCCAAGGCCATGCAGGCGCTGCGGTTCGGACTGGCAGGGCGCCGCCCGCCGCCGTTGCTATTGCTGCATGGCGATTCCGACCACGTGGTCGACTTCAGCAACGCCACCGCCGCGGCGGGCATGTGGATGCACCTGCAGCCGGAGGATGCGCACGCGCTGTCCGCGGCGCCGGCACGGCGCATCCAGCGCGGCATGCGCCGTGCCATGGATGTGTTCGACTGGACGGAGGGAAAGTCGCCTTACGTGCGCCTGGTGCGGATCGAGGGCCTGGGTCACGCCTGGAGCGGCGGGGCAGGCGGGCAGGCGTTCTCCGATCCGGCGGGGCCGGATGGGTTGAAGCTGGCGTTGCGATTTTTTCTGGCGGTTGGGGGGTGAGGCAGGCTTGACGCCTCATGGATATCGCGCTGTCATCCGGTTACGAAGGTGATCGCGTTTTCTCCGAGCGAGCGAACGGCGAAGTCTCGTCTCGGCTTCCTGCAAGACCTGACACGGCTGCCCGACCTCGACAAAAGTGTCGAATAGTACCTTCGACTGACCCCTACCCCAAGCTTACCGGCTCAATCACCACATCACTGGCCGGACAAGCCACACACGGCAAGATCAGCCCCTCTTCCCTCTCATCCAGACTCAACCCCGGCCATTCGATCCGATAGCGGATCGTCCCCGCATGCAGCCGGCTGGCGCAGGCGCGGCAGGTGCCGTTGCGACAGGAGTTGGGCAGCGCCACGCCTTCGAGCAAGGCAGCTTCCAGCAGGCTCAGCTCCGCCGGCGCGGCGAAGCGGGTATTGCCTGGCAGCACGCTTGCGGTGAATTCGGCGCGGTCGTCGGGCGCCACCAGCTCGCGTTCAGCCATGGGCCTCATCCTCCGCTTCCGGGAATTGGGCGCGTCCGTGGGTCGCGTCGCGCAGGGCGTCGCGTGCGGCGTCGAGCTGGGTTGCGGGCATGCGCAGGACCAGCGTGGCCAGCGCGCCATAGGCGGTGTCGGCCAGCGTGCAGCCCGGCTGCGCTTCGTAGTCGAGCCAGCGGCGCACGCGCGGCTCATCGGCATAGTCGACGGACACCGTCAGGGTGCCGTAGGCGATGCGTTCCACGCGCTCGGCCGTTTTCAGCGCGGCCGCGATGGCATCGGTGTAAGCGCGCACCAACCCGCCCGCCCCCAATTTGACGCCACCGTAATAGCGCACCACCGCCGCCAGCACGCCGTCCAGGTCATGGTGGCGCAGCACTTCAAGGATGGGCCGGCCGGCGGTGCCGGAGGGCTCGCCATCGTCGGACATGCCCGAGGCGCCGCCAGCCAGCAAGGCCCAGCACACGTGGGTGGCGGTGGGGTGCTCGGCGCGCAGCGCCTGCAGCGCCGCCATGGCGGCGTCACGGTCGGCAACGGGCAGTGCCAGCGCCAGGAAGCGGCTCTTGCGGATTTCGATCTCGGCCCGGACGGGGTTGGCTAGCGTGTAGGTGGGCAAGCGGAAGGGCGGAAGTAGGCAGAAACGGCGGCTGCCGGCATTCAATGGGTCCGCGCCTGTGGAGCCGCGGATGCAAAGGGCGAGTGTACCGCAGCGGCATCCTGGCTCAGCCGAAAGCGCCGCTTTTGTGTCGTATCGTCAACTTGGTGTCACAAACAGCGCCTACGATCCGCTCCGGCCATGCGCAATGCCGCCCGCCGCCCGCCTGTGCCAACAGGTGCCCGGCCCCGCCCGCGGGACCGGCGCAAATACGCAGTGAACAACATATCCCTTCCTCTTCCCCGGATCGAGAACATGCTTGAACAACCCAATGCAGGCCGCCGCAAGGCCCTGAAGCTCCTGGCCGGCGCGCCGATGCTGCCGCTTGGTCTTGCCTCCACCAGCCTGCTGGCAGGTTGCGGCGGTGGCGACGACGCTGTCGCCGCGCCGCTTCCGCCGGCCCAGGCGGCCACGTTCACCACGGCCGAATTCGTTGGCATGAGCGCGCCGACGCTGGCAACGCCCGACGCCATGGCGACCACCACGGTGGGCTCCAGCCTCAAGGTGTCGTTCAGCGACGGCAGCAGCCAGACCTACAAGCTGGCCTACCAGCCGTTCTTCATCACCGGCGACACCCTGCCCGACGGCAAGGGCGGCACCATCCTGGCCGGCGGCTACTACGACATCAACAACAAGCCGATCATGGACACCTCCGTGGCCGGCAAGGAGCGCCAGTTTTTCTCCGACGCGCCGGACGGCAGCTCGCTGCTGACCCTGGCCAACCCGACCGTGCCCGGCGTCAAGGGCAAGACGGTGTTTGCGGTGGTGCAGTTCGAGTACACCACGCGCAACCAGGGCAATGTCAGCATGTACGGCCTGCTGCCGTCGCCGATCGCCGTGGTGACGCTGGACCAGGACCCGGCCACCGGCAAGCTGACCCCGCTCAAGTACCACAATGTCGATACCTCGGGCGTCAACGGCCTGTGGATCACCTGCGGCGCCAGCCTGTCGCCGTGGAACACCCACCTGTCGAGCGAGGAGTACGAGACCGACCTGCTGAACGCCAGCGCGGTCACGCAGTTGCAGGGCTACAGCCAGAACCTGTACGGCGACCCGGCCCGCGCCAACGCCTACAACTACGGCCACCTGCCGGAAGTCACGGTCAACCCGGACGGCACCGGCACCATCAAGAAGCACTACTGCCTGGGCCGCATCTCGCATGAGCTGGTACAGGTCATGCCCGACGAACGCACCGTGCTGATGGGCGACGATGCCACCAACGGCGGCCTGTTCCTGTTTATCGCCGACCGCGCCCGCGACCTGTCGTCCGGCACGCTGTACGTGGCCAAGTGGCACCAGACCTCGGGCGTGGGCCCGGGCAGCGCCACGCTGTCGTGGATCAGGCTGGGCAGCGCCACCAGTGCCGAAATCCGCGCGCTGGTCGACGGCGGCATCAGGCTGGCCGACATCATGGATGTCAAGACCACCGATCCCGCTGACGTCAGCTACACCCGCATCATCTACAACGGCAAGCCGAACTGGGTGAAGCTGATGCCGGGCATGGAAAAGGCCGCGGCGTTCCTGGAAACGCACCGCTACGCCGCCCTGGTCGGCGGCAGCCTGGGCTTCACCAAGATGGAAGGCACCACGGTCAACATCAAAGACAAGAAGGCCTACTCGGCCATGTCCCGCATCGAGTCGAGCATGCTCACGGGCAATGCCGCCAACGCCGGTGATATCCAGGTGGAAGGCCCGTACTCCGGCGCGGTCTATGAGCTGAACCTGAAGGGCGGCCAGGCCGACAAGACCGGCACGGCCATCAACAGCGAATGGGTGCCGGTCGACATGGCGGCGGTGCCCGCGCTGGTCAGCGAAGACCTGGGGGGCGGCAAGATGAAGCAGCAGGATGCGCTGGGCAACTTTGCCAACCCGGACAAGGTCGCCACGCCCGACAACCTGAAGTTCTCGGAAAAGCTGCGCACGTTGTTTGTCGGCGAGGACAGCAACACCCACGTCAACAACTTCCTGTGGGCGTACAACGTCGATACCAAGGTGCTCAGCCGCGTGCTGTCGTGCCCGGTCGGCGCCGAATCCACGGGCCTGCACGCGGTGGACGAGATCAACGGCTGGACTTATGTGATGAGCAACTTCCAGCACGTTGGCGACTGGGAATCGCCGCTGCACGACAAGGTCCGGCCGACGCTTGAAGCCAAGGTGATGGCCAACTACAAGGACCGCTTCGGTGCCGCCGTGGGCTACCTGACGGCCGATCCGACCGGCGTCAGGCTGGCCAAGGCCTGACGCGTCGCGCAGTGCCAGGATGAGGGCGGCGGGCTTCGGCCCGCCGTTTTTTGTTGGCGCGCGATCGTTTAACATGGCAACTCCGGCACCACGCCCAGCCTCCCGCCCGTCATGCCTGACCAGCTTCCGCACATCCACTCCGCGCGCCTCAGCCTGCTGCCCTTTCGTGGCGACGACGCAGCCGAGGCGTTTGCCTGCATCACCCCGACGCTTGCCCGATTCATGGACTGGGATCCGTCGCCCTCGCCGGCGGCTTTCGAGACCGTGTGGCAAGGCTGGCTGGCAGGCATGGCGCGAGGCTCGGAATTCGTGCTCACTATCCGGCGTGCCGACGACGGGCTGTTCCTGGGGCTGGCGGGATTGCACCATGCCGACACGCCCGCGCCGGAACTCGGCATCTGGATCCGCGAGGACTGCCACGGCCATGCCTTCGGCCTGGAAGCGGTCACTGCGCTGGCGCAATGGGCGCAGGACAACCTGTCGCCGGCGCACCTGGTCTATCCCGTGGCCGAACCGAACTGGCCCAGCCGCCGGATCGCAGAGTCGCTTGGCGGCACGGTCGTGGGCCAGGCCACGACGCGCAAGTTTGAGCGCTTGATCTACCGGATTCCGGGGGGCCGTTGACGCACTGCGGCAGCGCGCCCCCCGGCGCGCCGATTCTGCTACGCTAGGCGCTTTCCCCCGCTGAGCATGCCATCATGACCGGCTCCACCCAAGACCCCGATGCACGCCGCATGGCGCCCGCCACCGAGCGCAACCGCGAGCCGATCCTTGCGGTATTGCGCAAAGTGCTGCCCGCCAGCGGCACGGTACTGGAAATTGCCAGCGGCACCGGCCAGCATGCCGTGCACTTCGCGGCAGCGTTGCCGGGACTGACCTGGCAGCCAAGCGATGCGGAAGCCGCCGCGCGCGCGTCGATCGCCGCGTGGACCGCGCATGCGGGCCTGGCCAATGTGCGCGCGCCGCTGGCGCTGGATGTCTGCCGCCAGCCGTGGGGCATCGACGCCGCGGATGCGGTGGTCTGCATCAACATGATCCATATCGCCCCGTGGGCTGCGGCCGAGGCGCTCTTCGCAGGCGCCGGCAAGCTGCTGGGCCCGGGCGGCGTGCTGTTCCTGTACGGCCCCTATCGCCGCGGCGGCGCGCATACGGCGCCCAGCAACGCCGCCTTCGACGCGCAGCTGCGCGCCACCGATGCCGACTGGGGCGTGCGCGACATGGAAGCCGTGATCGCGTTGGGCGAGGCGCAGGGCATGCGCTGCGACGACCCGGTGCCGATGCCGGCCAACAACTTCAGCCTGGTGTTCCGCAAGTAACCCGTTGCGCGCGCTTCAGCCGCGCACCAGCATCACGATCACGGTGGCAGTCGGGCAGCCCGAGCGGCGCCTTGCTCTAAAATCATCCCGTCATTCGATCCTGCGGTGCCAGCGGCTTCCAAGCCTGCGACACCGCGCCCGCCACGGAGAACACGATGAAGGTCCAGAACATCCTGCAGACGATCGGCAATACCCCGCATATCCGCATCAACCGGCTGTTCGGCAACGGCCACGAGGTCTGGATCAAGTCAGAGCGCAGCAACCCCGGCGCCTCGATCAAGGACCGCATCGCGCTGTCGATGGTGGAAGACGCCGAACGCCGTGGCGTGCTCAAGCCGGGCGGCACCATCATCGAGCCGACCTCGGGCAATACCGGCATCGGCCTGGCCATGGTGGCCGCGGTCAAGGGCTACAAGCTGGTGCTGGTGATGCCGGACAGCATGTCGGTGGAGCGCCGCCGCCTGATGCTGGCTTATGGCGCCACCTTTGACCTGACCCCGCGCGAGAAGGGCATGAAGGGCTCGATCGCTCGCGCCGAGGAACTGGTTGCGGCCACGCCGGGCGCATGGATGCCGCAGCAGTTCGAGAATCCCGCCAATGTCGACGTGCACGCTCGCACCACCGCGCAGGAAATCCTGAATGACTTCCCCGAGGGGCTGGATGTGCTGATCACCGGCGTCGGCACCGGCGGCCACCTGACGGGCTGCGCCCGCGTGCTCAAGGACAAGTGGCCGCAGCTCAAGGTTTTTGGCGTGGAGCCGGTGGCCTCGCCGGTGATCTCCGGCGGCGCGCCGGCGCCGCACCCGATCCAGGGCATCGGCGCGGGCTTTATCCCGAAGAACCTCGATACCTCGTTGCTCGACGGCGTGATCCAGGTCGATGCCGAGCCCGCGCGCGAGATGGCACGCCGCTGCGCGCGCGAGGAAGGCATCCTGGTCGGCATCTCGTCCGGCGCCACGCTGGCCGCGATCGCGCAGAAGCTGCCCGGGCTGCCGGCCAACGCGCGCGTGCTGGGCTTCAACTACGACACCGGCGAGCGCTACCTGACCGTCGAAGGGTTCCTGCCCGCCTGAGCTGCCAAGGCCGGCCGATGAAAACGTTCATATCGCGAACGGGAGTCTTTCAGCGCGACGACAGGCCGTGCCGCTTGTGCCAGTCCGCCAGCGATTCCTCCGGCCAGGTGTCGCAGTGCACATGGCCTTTGCCCTTGGGCACGTCGACCCAGGGCGCGACCGATTCCAGCGAGGCCTCCACCACCTCCGGCGGGCGCGGCAGCGGCGTGTCGATAGCCGATGCATGCGGATACACCAGCTCCGGCCAGCGCGGGTCCCAAAGCCACAGCGCGCTGCCGCATTTCACGCAGAAATGGCGCTGCGCCGGCGAGCGCCGCACGCGCTTGCCGGGTTCGCGCAGCACGGCGTGGTAAATGCCCAGGTGCTTGCGCCCGCGCACGCGCAGCGTGGCCGCGTCGCCGCCGATGTTGATCGCGTAGCCCCCACCGCCGGCCGTCTTGCGGCAGATCGAGCAATGGCAATGCATATACGGACTGGGTGAGTCGGATTCAAGCGAGAAGTGGATCGCGCCGCAATGGCAGGAGCCGTCGAGATGCATGGTGTGGGCCTTTGCACGGTGGCGTTCAGGACAGTCCATTGACTGTAGAAAACCCCCGGCAAAGTGCCAAGGCGGCGGTGATGGCTAAAGCGCCTTGCGGAATGTCAGGTTGATGCGCAGCCGCCCCAGCAGCGGATGGTCGCCGTCGGCCAGCGGCGCCACGCCGTGGAAGGCCAGCCGCGACGGCCCGCCCCACACCACCACGTCGCCATGCGCCAGCCGCACCCGCTGCGGGCGGTCGGCGCGGCGCATGCCGCCGAACAGGAACACCGCGGGCAGTCCCAGCGAGACCGAAACGATGGGCGCGCTGAAATCGCGCTCGTCGCGGTCCTGGTGCAGCGAGAGCCGGGTGCCCGGCTCGTAGCGATTGATGAGGCAGGCATCCGGTTCGAAACCGGCAAAACCCGCTTGCGCCGCGGCAGTGGTGGCCAGCTTCCGGAAGCTCGCCGGCATCTCCGGCCACGGCTTTCCGTTCAGCGGATCGACGGGGTCATAGCGATAGCCACGCGCATCGGAGACCCAGCCGACCGTGCCGCAGTTGACCATCGCCACCGACATTGTCAGCCCGCCGGGGGTGATCATGTGCCGCCAGGGCGCAAGCGCGATGATGGCCTGGACGTCGGCCAGCAGCACTTCGGCATCCGCACGGGCCAGGCCGCGCAGGACTACGGCGCCGTCGGCGAGGGGTTCGATGGCGGGGCTGGCGGGGCCGTTCGGTGGCAGGTCGTCGAACAGGTCGAAAGTCATGGGTGGAGGTTTACGGACGCCTTGGCGCGGTCAGGCAACCGTCAGTTCCAGCCGCTTCCCCAGCGCCCGGAATGCAGCCTCGATCGTATCGATCTTGGTCGCATGGTCCAGGTTGACGATACGTTGCACCTCTTGCTTGCGCGTATTCAGCCGGCGCGCCAGTTCCGCCTGCGTCACGCCCTGCGCGATCATCTCGTTAAGCAGGAGCACCTTCGCCGACACGCTGGCCGGCAGTTCAACCAGATGCTGGCCGCGTTTTGCCTTCGACGGCAGCGGCACCGGGCGGCCATCTTCGAAATAGAATTCCATGGCCGTGGCGAGCGCATCGGCGGCCATTTCGCGGGCCTGCTCGATGGTGTCGCCGCTGGTCAGGGCTTCGGGGATATCGGGAAACGACACAGCAAAGCCACCGTCGTCCGGGACGATGTTGGCAGGGAAACGCAGCATATTGGGACTCCTTTGACGACAAGGGCAAGTTGGGGCGTGAGATGGAAGACTCATGACAGGCCGAGTTGCTTGAGAATCGCCTTGCGCAACCCCTCCCGGATCTCGTGGCTGGGATGCCGTGGCAGCGTGGTCTTCCTGCCATTGAGATACACCCTCACATGCTTCGCGCCTTCACTGAAGGTGGCGCCCTGTCCGGCGAGCCATCGCCGGAATTCACTCTGCTTCACCCGAATTCTCCTGCACCTCAGGGAAAGTCAAGGGTAAGCAAAAATGTTTACCGATTCTAGCAGCAATCCGTTAAATCTGGTTGCAGGATTGTGAGCGAAATACATGAATCGCCCTGCCGCTGACATAACAAAGGCCGCCCGTCGGGCGGCCTTGCATTCTCCGTGGCGCAATCAACACTGCGCTATGCAGCGCGAACTCAGGCAAACGTATCGATCTCGCCACGCCCAAGCACACGCGCGGGACGCACCGTCGTACTGGCCCCTGCCGCCGGCTCAACAGCCGCCAGCGTGCCGCTACCAAAGCCGGTTTGCCCGCGCCCATTCCCCGGTGCCTGCTGTTGCTGCCCGTTCCCATTGCCCGCCTGGCTGGCAAAGCCGTCTGCGCCCACCGAGGTCTGGCCAAGCTGGATGCCGTTTTCCGACAGCGCGGTGCGCAGGTGCGGCAGCGCCGCTTCCACCGCGGCGCGCACGGCCTGGTGGGGTGAGACGAACTGGGCCTGGGCCTGGTCGTTGACCACGTTGAGCACGACCTTGAGCGGCCCGAGGTCAGGCGGGTTCAGCTGCAGTTCGGCGCTTTGCTGGCCTTGCGTGCTCATGCGGATCATCTGCTGGCCGAGGGCCTGCGGCCACTGGCTGTCGTACAGCTGCGGTGTGACCACGGGACGGGCGGCCGCAGCGGCTGCAGTAGCCGACGGGGTAGCCTGGCCGGCCAGCGCGGCGGCCACGGCTGGTGTGTTGTCGGGGCTGGCCGCGGTAGCCTCGCCGGTGCGGGCGGCAGCCTGTGCGGCGGCGAACGGCGTTGCCACGGGCCTGGCATCCGCCGTGCCGGGGTTGGCGGCGAGCGGATCGGCGCGGTGCCGGGCGATGCCGCTTTCCGGGCGATTGCCCGATCCGCCGGCAGACTGGCCGCTGGCGTCCTGCTGCTGGACGGCCAGCACGTCGCCCGGGATGGCCTGCGCCGTGCCGGCCTTGCCGTCGGTACCTGCGCTGGCGCTGGCCTGCATCGCGGCGCGCTGGGATGCGATGGTGGCCAGCGTGTCGGCAACCGAAGGCTGTGCGGGCCGGGCTTCGGTGGTGACGACCTGCAGCGTGTCCGGCAGCGGCGTGGCGGCCGCCGGCATGGCCTCGGCCTGGGCATCTGCCGTGGCCGGCTGCGCGGCATTTGCCAGTGCCGCCTGCAGTGCGGCGGCGCCGGTGTCGGCAACGCCGGCGAGGGCGGAACCCGCCGCGCCGGCCGGCGCGGCAGCGGGGCTGGCCGGGGCTGCGGCGGGAAGCATCAGTGCCAGGGCCGCTGCGGCAGCGGCTGCGGCATCCGTCGGCGTGGCCGCCGCGGTGTCATCCTGGTCCTGGTTTTCATCCTTGTGGCCGGCCGCGGGCTTCTTGCCGGCCGCGGCGGCTGGCTGCGGCTTGCCGGCGTCGGCCTGCGCCGCGGGCTGGCGCGATGCGGGCTGGTCGCGCGCGGCGGTTTCCCCGGCCGGCGGCGCGGGCGCCTTGCTGCTTTCGCGGGCGCGCGACAGCGCGTCGCCGAATCCGCTCGCGGTTGCGTCGGCGCTGGCGCGCCTGGCGCCCTCGACCGCATTGGCGGCGCTGCTGACAATCTGGCTGATATCGATCATGGAGTTGGCTACGGGGGTGGCCTGGGTCAGGCTTCGCTGAGACGGCTGGCCGTGCTGCGGGCCAGGCGGGCTGCGTATTCGTCGTTGGCGCGCTGTTCGCGGCGCGCGGCAACCTGGTCTTCCTTCGCTTCGGCGCGCGCGATCAGCGTGTCGAAGGAGTTCAGGCGGCGCTTCTGGTGCTGCCAGTGGTTGCGCCCCGCCAGCAGGTCGGCTTCGGCCTTGGCCAGCGCCGCGCCCTGCTGGCGGATGGCATGGTCGAGCGAATCGAGAAAGCGCGAGAAGTCCTGCCAGCGGCTGGAGGTCATGCCTTCGGCGGCCACCACCTGCATGCGCGCGCGGTACTCATGGCGGTACTCGGTGAGCTGGTTGAGCTGCTGCTCAGCCTGCGTGCGCAGTCCCTGCAGCCTGCCCAGCTCGCGCGCGGCGGCATCGGTATCGTTTTGGGCGAGGTCAGCCAGCGTATTAAGCGGTGAATGCTTGAGCATGTTCACTCCTGTCGAAGAGGCTGTGAAGCTGGGCGATGGCGTCGTCGTAGCCGGCGCGCTCGTGGATGTCTTGCTGCAGGAAGGCTTCCATGCGCGGGTGCAGGCGCATCGCCAGGTCCAGCTCCGGGTCGTTGCCCGGCACATAGGCGCCTACGCTGATCAGGTCGCGGTTGCGCTGGTAGCGCGACATCAGCTGCTTGAAGCGACGCACCGAGCCGAACTGCTCATTCGGGATCAGCGCGGTCATGGCGCGGCTGATTGATGCTTCCACGTCGATGGCCGGGTAGTGGCCGGATTCGGCCAGGCTGCGCGACAGTACGATATGGCCGTCCAGGATGGCGCGCGCGGAATCGGCGATCGGGTCCTGCTGGTCGTCGCCTTCGGTCAGCACCGTGTAGAACGCCGTGATCGAGCCGCCGCCTTCGGGGCCGTTGCCGGTGCGCTCGACCAGCGTCGGCAGCTTGGCAAAGACCGAGGGCGGATAGCCCTTGGTGGCCGGCGGCTCGCCGATGGCCAGCGCGATCTCGCGCTGCGCCATGGCGTAGCGCGTCAGCGAGTCCATGATCAGCAGCACATGCTGGCCCTGGTCGCGGAAATACTCGGCCAGCCGCGTCGCATAGGCGGCGCCCTGCATGCGCAGCAGCGGCGAGGTATCGGCCGGCGCGGCCACCACGACTGATCGTGCGCGGCCTTCGGGGCCAAGGATGTTCTCGATGAACTCCTTCACTTCGCGGCCGCGTTCGCCGATCAGGCCGACCACGATCACGTCGGCGCTGGTATAGCGCGCCATCATGCCGAGCAGCACGCTCTTGCCCACGCCCGAGCCCGCGAACAGTCCCATGCGCTGGCCGCGTCCTACCGTCAGCATGCCGTTGATGGCGCGCACGCCGGTATCGAGCACAGTCTCGATCGGCGCGCGCATCAGCGGGTTGATCTGCTCGCCGGCCAGCGGCACCTCCATGGCGGCGGTGATCGGGCCCAGCCCGTCGAGCGGGCGGCCCGCGGCATCCAGCACGCGGCCCAGCAGGCCGGCGCCAACCGGCAGGCGCTTGGAGCCCGGCTCGCGCGGCGTGGTGATGCCGGCCGGCTGCGGCGATGGTTCCAGCGGGTAGACGCGCGCGCCCGGCAGCAAGCCCACCACATCGGATTGCGGCATCAGGTAGAGCCGGTCGGCGCCAAAGCCCACCACTTCCGCTTCCGCGGTGCGCGGGGCATTGCTGTCGGTGGTGAACTGCCCGGCGGGCAGCTCGATCAGGCAGTCGCTGCCCACCGGCAGGCGCAGGCCCACGGCTTCGAGCACCAGGCCCGCGGCGCGCGTCAGGCGGCCGCAGCTGCGTTTGCTGTCGAGCCCGGCGATGCCGGCCGCGGCGCTGTCCAGCGCGCCGATCCAGCGTTGCGCGTGGGCCAGCGCGGAATCCGGCGCGGGCGTGGCTTGCTCGGCGGCATCAGGCATGTGGCGGCTCCCATGGATCGTCGCGGCCCAGCGCCTTGACCACGCGGGTCCAGCGCGTAGGCAGCGTGGCATCGCGCTCGCCGCTGGCGGCGCTGGCGATGCAGCCGCCGCGCGCCACCGACGGGTCGGCGCGCACGGTCCAGCCGGCGGCCGCCAGTTCGCCATGCAGGTGGGTTTCCACCAGCGCCACGTCGTCGGGATGCAGCAGCAGGCTGGGCGATCCGCACAGCGCGGGTTCGCTGGTCAGCAGCTCGCGCACGGCCGGCAGCAGCACCGCGGGGTCGTTTGCCAGGGCGGTGCGCACCAGCTGGCGCGCCACGTCGAGCGCCAGCGACACCAGCGCGCGCGCGACCTGGTCGTCTACGCCGCCGAGCGCGCTGCGGAAGTTGGTGGCCAGCGCCTGCAGCTGCGTGGCCTCGTTGCGTGCGGCTTCCAGGCCGCGGGCGTAGCCTTCGCGGTGGCCGTCGCCGTAGCCCTGGGTTTGCCCCTGGGTGTAGCCCTGGGCATAGCCTTCCTTGCGCGCGCCTTCGCGCATCGCGTCGAGCGCCTCGAAATCGATCGGCGGCGGTGCGGGCTCGGATGGCATGGCGGCCAGGGCTTCGGGCGGCTCGCTTTCGCGGGGATCGAGCGAGCCCATCTGCCAGCGCTGCCAGCCGGCCGCGCCGCCACGCGCGCGGCGCGGGGGCTCGAACGGCGCAAAGCCGCCAGGATCGGCGGCCGCGCCGTTGCCGGCAAGGGAAGAGAGCGGGTCGCCGCGCGGCGCGCGGCGTGCGGCCTGGCCGCGCTCAGGGTTTGCCTCAGACATAGGCATCGTCGCCTCCGCCGATCTGCACTTCGCCCGCATCCGCCAGGCGCCTTACCACCTGCAGGATGGCCTTCTGCTCGGCCTCGACCTGCGACACGCGCACCGGGCCCAGCGCGTCCAGGTCCTCGCGCAGCATCTCGCCGGCGCGGGTGGACATATTGCGAATGAACTTGTCGCGCAGTTCCTGCGGCGCGCCCTTGAGCGCGACGATGAGCGACTCGGTGGCGATTTCCTTGAGCACGCGCTGGATGCCGCGGTCGTCGACCTCGAGCAGGTTCTCGAACAGGAACATCTCGTCGATGATCTTCTGCGCCAGGTCGCCGTCGTGCAGGCGCACGCCGTCGATCACAGCCTCTTCGTGCGCGGTGCTCATCAGGTTGATGATCTCGGCCGCGGTGCGCACGCCGCCCATGCGGCTGCGCTTCAGGCTCTGGCCCGCCAGCAGCTTGGTCAGCACGTCGGTCAGTTCCTGCAGCGCGCCCGGCTGCACGCCGCCGAAGGTGGCGATACGCAGGATCACGTCGTTGCGCAGGCGGTCGGTGAACAGCGCCAGCACCTCGGACGACTTCTGGCGGTCCAGGTGGATCAGGATGGTGGCGATGATCTGCGGATGCTCGTCGCGGATCAGCTCGGCAATGGCCGTGGCGTCCATCCAGTTCAGCGAATCGATGCCGCCGCCCGGATCGCGCGACTCCAGGATGTCTTCGATCACCGACTGGGCGCGTTCCTCGCCCAGCGCCTTGTTCAGCACGCTGCGGATAAAGGCGTTGGAATCGACGTTCAGGGCCAGGTACTGCTCGGTCTCGGTGCGGAACTCGCCCAGCACCTCGGCCATTTCCTCGCGGGTGACCGAGCTGAGCGTGGCCATGGCCGAGCCCAGCTCCTGCACTTCGCGCTGCGACAGGTGCCTGAACACCTCGGCCGCGGCATCCTCGCCGATCGCCATCATCAGGACGGCGCTCTTTTGCAGGCCGGATTCGGAGATGCCCTTAGCGGTTGTCATTGGCAATCCAGTTCTTGATCACGCTGGCGACCAGGCGCGGGTCGCGCTGTGCGGCGTCGCGCACCAGCGCGAGGTCGCTTTCATACTTGGCGGCAAGCCGCAGGATTTCCGGGTTGGCGGGCTCGTCCGGCGGCAGCAGCACTGCCTCGGTCTCGTCCCTGGGTTCCGGCGCCGGCAGCGGCGGCGAGGTGTAGCGGCGCAGGACCGGCCGCGCCACCTTGAACCACACGAACAGCGCCAGCAGTGCCAGCAGCAGGTAGCCCGCAAGGGTCTTGCCGAGCTCGATCATGTCGGGCTGCTTCCACAGCGGCACCTCGGGCGCGGCCTTCTCGCGCTCGGCGGTGAATGGGCTGTTGACCACGTTGATGGAGTCGCCGCGGTCGGCCGAGAACCCCATCGCCTCCTTGGTCAGGTTCTGGATCTGCGCCAGCAGTGCCGGCGGCAGCGGTTCGGCCACGAGCTTGCCCTTGGCATCGGCCTGCTGACGGTAGTTGACCACCACCGCCACCGACAGGCGGCGCACGCCGCCCGGTGCCTGCTGCACGTGGCGCACGGAGCGGTCCAGTTCGTAGTTGACGGTGGAGTCACGGCGATTGCTGCTGGGGCCGCTGGAAGCGGTGGCATTGGCGACCTGGGCGCCCTGACCTGGCTGGGCAGCTTGCCCCGCCTGTCCCGGTTGCCCGGCAGCCGGAGCACCGGCCTGTCCCGGCGCCTGGCCCGCACGCGGCGTCTGCGGCGTGGTCACGGGCGCGGCGGCGGCAGCCGGCGGCTGGTTCGACAGCGCCCCGGGCACGCCGCCCGGCGGCGTGACACCCTGCTGGGTCGACTCGCTGGTCTGCTGGCTGCGGATCGCCGAGCGGGTCGGGTCCTGGTTGGGCTTGTAGCTCTCGTCGGTGTGCTCGACGATGGAGAAGTCGACGTCGGCGGTCACCTGTGCGCGCACGTTGTCCTTGCCGACGATCGGCGTCAGGATCGCTTCGATGCGCTTCAGGTAGTTCTGCTCCAGCGCCTGGACGTACTTGAGCTGGGTCGCGTCGAGCATGCGCTCGTTGCCGGTGTTCGACAGCAGGTTGCCGTGCTGGTCGACGATCGAGATCGACTTGGGCGTCAGCTCCGGCACGCTCGACGACACCAGGTGGCTGATCGCAGCGACCTGGCCTTCATCGATGGCGCGGCCCGGGTAAAGCTGCAGCACGATCGACGCGGTCGGCTTCTGGCGTTCGCGCACGAACAGCGTCGGCTTGGGGATGGCCAGGTGCACGCGGGCGGACTGCACCGCGGCGATGGACTCGATCGAGCGCGCCAGCTCGCCTTCCAGCCCGCGCTGGTAGTTGACCTGCTCGGCAAACTGGCTGATGCCGAATTTCTGGTTGTCCATCAGCTCCATGCCGGCCGTGCCGCTCTTGGGCAGGCCCTGCGATGCCAGGCGCAGGCGCGTCTCATGCACCTTCTCGGCCGGCACCATGACCGCGCCGCCGCCTTCGGCGAACTTGTACGGCACGTTCATCTGCTGCAGCGACTGCAGCACCGCGCCGCCATCGCGCTCGGACAGGTTGCTGTACAGCACCTTGTAGTCCGGGCTGCGCGACCACAGCACGCCCACCGCGATGGCCGCGGCCAGGGCGGCGCCGGCCAGCATCAGCGGCAGCTTCGGGTTGGCCTTCAGGCGCTCAATCACTTCTGCCGGGCGCCCGGGCAGTGCCACGGTCGCGGTCATGCGCGTGCTCCGGATCCGGCGCCGCGATGCTGGCGACGGCACGGGCGATGCTGACCGCCTTGGTCGTCGGCGCGGCTCACGGCACGGCTCACATTACGCTGCAGAGAAAACACGCGTACTCCCGAATCGATGATTGTCTGGTGATTTCCGGAGCCAGCACGGGACGACAGCCCGCGCTCTTCCGGCACGGTGGCAATGATCGGCCAGACTTGAGCGCGACAATCCGGCGAATAGACGCGGTTTTTTGTCCGATTTCGGCCCATGGCGGGGCGGCACCGGCGGGTACTCTGCGGGGGCTGAAACTGGGTGCGAACCGCCTGAGGCCCGCCTGCCGGCAGGCTACTCTGTGATGCAAGGGCGCACCACAAGACGAACTCTGCCGGTGGACCGGCATACAACGACCCAAATGACCACTATCTCTTCCATCGAGAGCATGCTGCAGCAACTGCGCGGGATGTCCCAGGTTGCCTCGGGCAACAGTGCCAGCCAGTCCGCCGCGCCGGTCGGCGGCGGCTTTGCCGGCGAGCTGCAGCGCTCGCTGGGCCGCATAAACGCCGCGCAGGAACGCGCCTACGGCCAGGCCGAGGCGTTCGAGCTGGGCAAGCCCGGCGTGGCGCTCAATGATGTGATGGTCGACCTGCAGAAGGCCAATGTGTCGTTCCAGACCGGGGTGCAGGTGCGGAACCGGCTGGTGGCGGCTTACCAGGAAATGATGAATATGGCGGTGTAACGGCAGCCGCGTGGCCGGTCACCCCGGCCGGAATTTCCGTGCCTGGCCTGGCCAGAAGTGCCGGACCGTCCTGAACGATCACTTACGGCGCGGGTATCAGGTTGTCGGCGTTGCGCCCAGCCGGGGAAGTCTCCCCGCAATTTGCCGTAGAGCCCGCGCCACCTTACTTGATCCGCTTCAACCATGCACCCGGCCAGTAAGTGACGGCTTCGCTGATATTGCTCTCGTTGAAGTGGAATGGCGGCGTGCTGTGCACGAATGCGTCGCTTTGCTGCGCGAATTCCCTGGCCGCGGACTCCGGGTTGTTCCATGTCCAGTCGAGATTGCTGCGCGGTGCACCGCTCAGGCGGCCCATGATCCCATCGGTAGCGACAATATACGAGCCGATCGAGACTAGCGGCGCGTAGGCTGCCAACTCCGCGGCCACATGCGACTTGCTGTGATTCGAATCGAGCAGGACGAGCACGGTTTCCCCTGGACGGATCGACGTGGCCACCAAATCGACGACCTCCGGCGCTACCGAACTGCCCTCGTGCATGGTGATGTAGTCGCCGTAGAGTTCATGCGCTTCCATTGCCGCCCGGTTGTGCGGCCGAATCTCGATGTCGACGCCAATCACGCGCCCCTTTCCCATTGCCTTGCACAGGCTTGCGTAGAAAATTAGCGAGCCGCCATGAGCGATGCCGGTCTCGATGATCACGTCCGGCTTGAGCTGGTAGATCACCTCCTGCAGGCGGACCATATCTTCCGGCAACTGAATGATCGGTCGCCCCATCCAGGTGAAGCTGTAGACGTGCTTGTTGTCCCAGCCGCAGCGTAACCAGGCTTCCGAGACAATGCCAAATGCTTCGGCGGTCGCGATGGCGTGTGTTTCGTTGCCGGATTCGGTGATCTTGCTGACCGTGCCGGCAACGGTATCGATTTGGATCTGCATGGGTGTATGACTGGAAAGGTAAGTGAGGGGGGCACCGGAGGCGGGCAAATGGCCACTCGGACCAAGCGTGCGAGTTGGTCGGGCCGAGTCAAACCACGAAGTAGGAGATACGACTGCAGAAGGGCACGCGCTTGAGTGCTATCTGGTTGATCGGCAGAATATCGAGCAGGGCCGCCGTCTCACCAGGAAAATCCTTCATATTAAGTTCGTCGAACACCACCACACCACCTTTCGGCATGCGCGGAAGCAACAACTCCAATGCGCGCCTAGTTGGCGCATAGACATCCATGTCCAGGTGGATCAGGGCGGGAATGACGTGGGGATTGTCGGCCAGGAAGGCGGGCAGCGATTCGGTGACATCCCCGCTGACCAGTTCCACTTTGGGCAGATGGCCGATGAAGCGATTAGCATCATAGAGTTCGATGGCGCGTGCGACGCGCGCGTGCGAGTCGATCCCGTAGCCGCCGACATGCATGAAGCTAGATCGGCTCTTTCGGTCGGATTCGCTCAGCTCACCAAAGCCGTTGAAGGTGTCGAATCCGTAGATCTTGCGGGTGATATTGCTGGGCTCGAGCACAGCACTGAACTGTGCATAGCTCATCAATCCCTGTCCGTTGAAGACACCCAGCTCGAAAATGGAGCCGGGCACGTCCACGATCTTGCTGAACAGTTCGTAGCGGACCAAGAAGTCAGTAATGACCTGCCGCGGCGAGTAGAGGCTGAACGAGCGCAGCTTGAGCAAGGTCGAGCTGTCGTCTTCCTGGAAGAAGCGTTCAAGCGCCTCATAGTACTCCAGGTTCTTCGCGGAGTTCTTGCTGGCATCGATCTTGTTCTGATCGATCGCTTCAATCTGGGTAGGGGCGCTCATGCCGGGATCCTGTTCTTGTTCGGGTGGTAGCCGGGGTAGTCTACGTAATAGATGTTGGTACGATCCCCCGTAGGGAATCCCTGCCGCCGCGCGTGCTCGTCGCCAAGGTCCATAATGCGCAACTGCGCCGTCCACCGGATCTGGCTCGAATGATTCGCCGTGCTGCGGTGAAGCAGCATCTGCTTGAAGACCACCGCATCACCACGCTTGGCCTCGATCGTGTCGAATGCCTCGGTGACCTCGTAGTCCAGGCGCAGGTCGCGCTGAAGCATGGGGATGTCGGGGGCGATGGGCTTGTCGCTGATCTTTTGAAACGGATAGATGCCACGTTGGTGGCTTCCCGCGACTACTTGGATCGTACCGTGGTGCAGGTCCACTTTCTGCAACGGCAACCATAGCGTGATGGCATTCTGCGAGCCAAGCAGGTAAAGCGTATCCTGGTGCCAGTCAAACAGGTGCTTGCCGTCATGCGGCCGGTCGAGTCGCATATTGCAGCACCCCATCAATGATGGCAGTCGCATGCCAAGCTCGCGGCACAGTTGCATAACCCGACCGCTGCCGGAAAGTCGGCTCAAGGCAGGCAGGTAGGTCAGGCGGTCGTACAGCATCGACTGCTTTTCCTCCGACAGCGCGTAGCTCTCCATCCTGGTGACGGAGAAGTCCGGACCGACCACCAGCTTGCCGAGTGCCTCAAGGTCGGCATCCAGTTCGTCCAACTCACCGTCCCGAAAGAAGTCCGGAACGATTGTGTAACCCCGAGTTTCGAAAGCATCGATGCTCATCAATTGTCTAACCTCTAATAGCTTCACCGTATTGGTGCTTGTATGCGCTTATGCAAAGAGCTAGGGGCAAGGGTATACCGGCGTTGCGCTGTCAAAGCCGTAAGCAGTGGCCCGAATCGGCGTCTGTTCGCCGCCTGTCCGGGAAGCGGCTAGAGGACAAGGCCAGCAAAGGGATCGCGCGGGACAAAGCCGAACTCGCGGGTGATCCTACCGACGTCGAGCAGGGGAAACTTCACGGCAGAGGCGTGCTCGTCTAGGGCTACGGCGAAGTCACGCTGTTTCCGCAGGATAGCGATGAGTTGCGCATTGCTGGCATTACTGCCGCTTGCGACGTTGTAAAGGAACTGCTTTCCTCGCGTGGCGATGCGCGGTAGTAACTCAACGACATCGTCCAAGTGGACATAGTCCTTCTCGGAATCCAGGCTGCTGCGCAACATCACCCTGCCGTGTTGCCGAATGTCCGCCAGCAGGCTATTGAGGAAGCACGGAGAGCTTTGTGTGCCGCCGACTACGTTTGATAGCCGGGCCACGCGCACCATGCGTTGCGCGTATGCGCGGCACAGGGCCTCGCCGGCCAGCTTGCTCAGGTTGTAGAGATCGTCCGGCGTGTTGGGGCACACCGTCAGCGGGCCATCCTCGTGACCGTGGCCGGCACCCAGATATACCCGTGTGGTCGAGAGATAGAGGAGGCTGTCGAAGCTCGCCTTGCGCAAGATGGTGCCCAACAGGCCGACATGCGCTTCCATGGCGTCGCCGGGTCGGCTGCGGAAATCGGCGGTCAGGCCCACACAGTAGATCACGTGCCCAAGCGGATCGGCAAGGATGCGCTCGCTGCCGCGTGGGGGGCAGAAGCATTGATGGCCGTCGGCATCGAGCTTGGCTTGCAAGTGGCGGCCGATATAGCCACTCGCGCCCAGCACGGTGAACCTCATTGACGATTCCCGACCTGCCGCAAGGGGTTGCCGGCGTGAATCGAATAAGCTGACAATTCGCCTCGTACCAGCGAACCTGCGCCGATCACGCAGCCGCGGCGGATAGTGGTTCCGTCGAGGAGTACGCAATTGGCCCCGATCCAGACATCGTCTTCAATCAGGATGCCGCCTTTGCTTGGGGCGAAGCGCTGCTCGGCAATTAAGCGCTCGCGATCGCGATAGGCGTGATTGACCGGCGCGAATGTGCAGTTGGCCGCCACCGCGACGTGATTGCCGAGCTTGATGCCGTTGCCAGAATAGAGCACACAGCCTGAATTGAGGTAGCAGTGCTCGCCAATCTCGACATTACCTTCGCCCCCAGCGAACTTGATCTTGACGAAGGAGTCTACCGTGCTGTAGGCGCCGATGGTGACGCTATTGCCTCGTTGCGAGTCCTCGATGTCGCACAAGGCCGAGATACGTGCCGCGGGATGGAATCGATGCATATCAGTTTTTCTCCTGAAGCGCCGACCATAACGGGTAGGACCGGTCGCGCTCGCTCATGATTGGCTGTGGCAGCGGCCACGCGATGCCGAAGCGCGGGTCATCCCAGCGCACGCCGCGGCTGGCATCGGCTTGGTAGGGCGTGCTCATCTGATAGAACACTTCCGTGTCGTCTACCAGGGTCTGAAAGCCATGAGCCACCCCTTCTCCCAGGTACAGAGCGCGATGGCCATCTGCGCTAAGCTCAAAGACTTCCCACTGGCCGAAGGTGAGCGAGGCCGGCCGCATGTCGAGCGCCACATCCCAGATGGTGCCGCGCGTTACCCGCACCAGCTTGGCTTCCTGGTGCGGCACAGTCTGGAAGTGCATGCCGCGCAGGGTGCCTCGGTGCCGGTTGAGGGAAATATTGCATTGAGCCAGGCACGGGTTGAGTCCCTGTGCCAGCCATTCGTCGGCGCACCAACTGCGAGCGAAGAACCCGCGCTCGTCCTCGTGCGGAACGATATCCACCAGATAGACTCCGGGCAACCGGGTTTCGCTAAACTTCATACAACCTGCACCTCTGGTATCGGAATCACGAAGCGGCCGCCCCACTGACGAACGTGTGCCATCTCCGCCATGATCTCGTCGCGCAGATTCCACGGCAGGATCAACACATAGTCGGGGCAGTCCTCGGCGATCTTCTCGGGCGCATACACCGGGATGCGCGTACCCGGTAACAGCTTGCCTTGCTTCTGGGGATTGCGGTCCACGGTGTATTCGATGAAATCGGTGCGGATACCGCAATAGTTGAGCAGGGTGTTGCCCTTGGCCGGCGCGCCATAGGCCACTACGCGCCTACCGGCGCGGCGTGCCGAGGTGAGAAAGGAGAGCAACGTGCGCTTGGTCTCGCGAACCTGCTCGGCGAACTCGGCATAGCGGCGCAGCGAACTTAAGCCTGCATTGCGTTCGTCTACCAGACAGCCGGCCACCGCGGCGGTGGCGCGGTGGCTTGCGCTGCTGTGGCAAGCATAAATGCGCAAACTCCCGCCGTGCGTGGTAAGGTGCTCGACGTCGAAGACACGCAGGCTGGCACGTGCGAACACCGGAAGCAGCGCGGTAAGTGAGAGATAAGAGAAGTGCTCGTGGTAGAGGGTGTCGAACTGGGTCTGCTCGATCAGGTGCAGCAAATGCGGAAATTCCAGTGTGATTACACCTTCTTCCTTCAGTACGTAGGGCATGCCGCCGACGAAGTCGTTGATATCCGGCACATGGGCGAGCACGTTATTGCCCAGTAACAGATCGACGCACCAGCCCTCGTCGCGCAGCGCTCGCGCGCAGTCGCGCCCAAAGAACACTTCGCGGCTGGCGACTCCCTTCTCGCGGGCCGCGGCGGCGGTATTGCCCGACGGCTCGATGCCAAGGCAAGGGATGCCGGCGCGCACGAAGTACTGCAGCAAGTAGCCGTCATTGCTGGCGAGCTCTATGACTTTGCTCGCTGCGCTCAGTTGCAGACGTGCCGTGATCTGCTCCACATAATGCTTGGCATGTGCTAGCCAGGATGTCGAGTAGGAAGAGAGGTAGGCATAATCGCCGTGAAAATGGTCTCCCGCGCCGGTGACATCCCTCAATTGCACTAGCCAGCAATGGTGGCAAACCATGGCATGCAAAGGGTGGAAGAGTTCGCTTCGGTTGGCGTTCTCCGGTCGGATGAATGCATTGGAAACGGGAGATAAGCCAAGGTCGGCGAAGCTATGTTCCAGCTGCAACCCGCAGGAACGGCAGATTGGGCCGTGTAGAAGATCGGCGCTCATGCGGTGAATGCATCCAGTTGTTGTTCCGTGGCAGTTCGGGCCTGCCGGGGGGCGCGCTGCACAGCGCGGTACCACTGCGCAGTCGCAGCCAGAGCCTGCTCCAGCGTCCATACCGGGCGCCATGATAGTGCCTGGCGCGCTAGCGCCGAATCAAGGTACAGCAAGCGTGCCTCGTGTTGCCTGCCGTCCTCGTGGCCAGGATCGGCCTGCCATTGCAACTCGGGCCAATGGTGGCACAGGCTATCCAGCACCTGGGAAACGGGAAGGTTGTCGGTCGTTTCGGGTCCAAAGTTGAAGGCCTGCGCAGCCCTCGCATCACCGACAAGCAGGCGGGCGCCAAGCTGCAGGTATCCGTGCAACGATTCCAGCACGTGCTGCCAGGGGCGCGTGGCCAGTGGATTGCGTACTAGCAAGGCGGTCCCCGCCGCGGCGGCGCGCGCCGCATCCGGGATCAGCCGGTCTTCCGACCAGTCGCCGCCGCCGATCACATTGCCCGCCCGCGCAGTGGCGAGGAGGACGCCGCGTTCGGCTAGGAAGGCCTGGCGATAACTGTGGGCGACAAGCTCGGTCGCGGCCTTGCTCGCGCTGTAGGGATCGTGCCCTCCTAAGCGGTCCGATTCCCGGTAGCCCCAGGCCCATTCCCGGTTTGCGTAGCATTTGTCCGTGGTGACCACTAGCACCGCCTTGACGGAAGGGCAGCAGCGCACGGCCTCGAGAAGGTTCACCGTTCCCATCAAATTGGTTGACCAGGTATCGACGGGGTCGCGAAAGCTCGCGCGCACAAGTGGCTGTGCGGCCAGATGAAAGACAATTTCGGGCTGCGCTGCCTGCATTGCCTCCCGCAGCGATCCCAGGTCGCGAATGTCGGACAGATGCTGCCGGCGCAGTTCTTCGCCGATGCGAGCAAGCGAATATAGCTGTGGTCCGCCGCCGGGGGCGAGCGCATAGCCGGTGACATGCGCACCGAGGCGTGCCAGCCAAAGCGTCAGCCACGAGCCTTTGAAGCCGGTGTTGCCGGTCAGGAAGACCGGACACGCCGCATAGCAGGAGAGGTTGTCCATTACCACGATTTCCAGGGTGCCTTTCCTGCTTGCCAGAGATCTTCCAGCAGGTTCTTCTCCCGCAGCGTGTCCATGGGTTGCCAGAAGCCGCGGTGCTCGTAAGCCATGAGCTGGCCACGGCGGGCCAGTTCGCGCATGGGTTTGTCTTCCCAACTGGCGAAGTCATCGTCGACCAGCTCGATGACATCCGGCTGCAGCACAAAGAAGCCGCCATTGATCCACCCGCCGTCGCCACGCGGCTTCTCGCTGAATCCATTTACATAGGTCGATTCGCGTTCAAGCGCGCCGTAGCGTCCCGGCGGCTGCACTGCGGCGACCGTGGCCAGATTGCCATGTGCGCGATGGAACGCGATCTCGGCGCTAATATCGATATCGGAAACACCGTCGCCGTAGGTCAAGCAGAACGGCTCCTTGGATTCAAGATAGTCGGCGATCCGTTTTATCCGCCCGCCTGTCATGGTGTCATCACCGGTATCCACCAGCGTGACACGCCAGGGCTCAGCTTTGCGGCGGTGCACGCACATGGTGTTTTCCTTCATGTCAAAGGTGACATCGGACATGTGCAGGAAATAGTTGGCAAAATATTCTTTGATGGCGTATCCCTTGTAGCCCAGGCAGATGATGAAGTCGTTCACGCCATGGAAGGAATACATCTTCATGATGTGCCAAAGGATTGGCTTGCCGCCGATCTCGATCATCGGCTTCGGGCGGAGATGCGACTCTTCAGATATGCGGGTGCCAAGGCCGCCCGCCAGAATAACGGCTTTCATGCGGGCCCCGCTTCTGCCTGGATGCCCACTATCTCGAGCAGTGTGGGTATCGGCAATTGATCCAGATAAGCCAGGTCGATGCCGAATTGCTCCTGTAGCAAATTGGCAAGAAAATCCTTCTCGACCTGGCATTCGTCCAGCCTGGCGCTAAGGAGTCGGTATAGCTGCAGGGAGTACCTGCGTAGGCCGGCGGCTTCTATCAGTAACTCGAGCGACACCACTTTGTCGCCGTTCAGATAGCTCATTTCTGCCAACGCATAGGCGACCAGCCAGTGCTTGTTCCATTTCGCCGAAATGTTCTCCAATAACCCGCACAATTCGTCATACAGGCGATTCTCCAGTAAGGAAGTAATCGCGATGGCGATAGCTGCGTGGGAGTACCATTCACCGGCAAAGAAAATGCCATCGGTAGACAATTTGTCCACTACCTCCGGCGTTCGGTACTGCTGTACGAGCGCGGTAGTTTGTTGCTCGAACCAGCGGGCAAAGCTGGCCGCATCGAACATGCTGCTTTGTTCCAGGCATGGGCGCAGCGACATTCTGAGTTCGCTAAGCCGGGCGATGTCGCTCGCTAATTGGACAGCGGTCTCCACGTAAGCCGCTTCGCTATCGCAGATCAGGAAGTCGAGCCCGGCCGGATGCAGCACCGTTGCGGTGAGCCGTTCATGGAAGGCGCGGCCAGCCAGGGTTATCACTGGAACACCCATCCACAAAGCGTCGCAAGTGGTGGTGCCGCCGGTCAGCGGGGCGGTGTCGAGGGCGATATCGATATTGTTGTAGGTCAGGTACTGATTCTTGCTGTCGCGTGCAATAAACTGGACCCGCTGCGCTTCAATGCCTGCATTTTCCATGCGGGCCAGCAGCGTGTCGCGCACGGATTCATTGTCCACGCCAATCGCCTCCACAAGGAGCCTGCTGCGCGGGCAGCGGGCAAGTACGGCACTCCACATGCGTAAAGTCTTGTCCGTGATCTTTCCGAGGTTGTTGCAGGAGCCGAAGGTGATATAGCCCGCTTCGAGGGCAGGAGTCTCATGCACCCGGTAAGTCGGGCCATAGGCCTCGAGAGGACGGGCCACCAACGGGGAATAGGTGCAGAACGAGCCCGGCGCGCGGAGCAGGGTCTCGGTGTAGTGCGCTTCATAACCCTCGGGGTCGCCGCACCAGTCACTGATGCGGTAGTCGATCGACTTCATGCCGGTGCTGCCCGGGTAGCCCAGCCAAGTCATCTGGATTGGGGCAAGGCGGTGGGCCATGAACTGCAGCGGAGACACGCCAGTGTAGCCGCCAACATCAATCAGTACGTCAGGCATGGCTTTGTGCACGGCTTGGGCGACTTGGATAGCCGTGAATCCGGCGATATCGATAAAGTGCTCTGCGTACTGGCTGAGGCGCCGCGTTATGTCGTCACGCTGCCGGTTAAGACAGAACAGTATGACCTCGAAGCGGCTGCGATCCAGATTGGCGATGAACGGCAGGATGAAGTAGGCACAGGAGTGCCGTTTCAAGTCATTGGACATTAGTCCTATGCGGATACGGCCGCCGGACGTTGCCGGCGTCACACGGCGGTGAGTCGCGGTGCTCTCTAGAACCTTGGCATAGGATTTGGCTTCGATGAGCAAGTCAGTTGCCGAGGTCTTTTCGTCGCATAGCAAGACGAACAGTAGCGAGGTGCGGTTGACGTGATGCGCCGGAATCAAACCGCATGCGCGTCGCAACGCCGCGATGGCCTCGGGAACACGCCCTATCTCTTTCAGGCTATTTGCCGAGTTGCCCAAAGCAGCAACATTGTCGGGCGACCAGGCAATGGCGCGCGCCGCGGCGTCCTGCGCCGCTGAGTATTGCTGCAGATTAAACAGCGCCGCGGAATAGTTGACCCATCCCTCGACGTAGTCGTCCCGGATATCCAGGCAAGTCCTTAGCACCTCGGCGGCTTCCTGGTAGTTCCCCATTGCGAGGAAGACTTGGCTCTTAAGCGAGAGGACGTCGAAGTTTCCGGGAAATCTCGCTAGTGCCTCCTGCACGAGATCGAGGGCCCCGTTGACGTCGCCTAGCTGGAGCGTGGCGATGCCACGCCAATAGTAGGCGTGGCAGGCTTTGGGGTCGAGCTTCTCGGCGTTGCGCGCGGCCTTGATGGCATCGGCATAGTTGCCCGTCTGGTAGCTGGCGCTTGCCTTGCGGATCAAATGCTGCGCCTTGGAGGCGGGTTGCTGACGTTGCATGAATTTTGGGCGACTGAGTGGTCGGGGCGCTCCCCGGTTGGCCGACTTGAACTAGCGGACAGGAGGGGAAACGCCATTACGATAGCCTCGCCGCGTCGGTAGGCAACGAGCGAACACAGAACAAAAATGGCGTCAATTCAGCGATACCATCGGCACGCGGCCGCTTGGCGCCACTACATCCTGCTATGCAGTGCCGTCTCCGGCGTCGAGGTTATACAGCCACGCCAGCAGTTCGGCCACCGCCACATAGAGCTGCGGCGGGATCTGCGAATCGAGGTCCACCTGCATCAGCAGGCCCACCAGCGCCGGCGAGCCATGCACATAGACGCCGGCTTCCTGCGCGCGCGCGACGATCGACTCAGCAACTACGCCATAGCCCTTGGCAACGACGCGCGGGGCCGCCCTGTCGCTCTCGTAGCGCAGCGCCACGGCAGTGCCACGCGGCGCGTCAGGTCCGTTGCCGCTCAAGGCTGCGCTCCTGGCCACGCGGGCTCGCCGGTATCGACCGCCAACCGCATCAGCACGATGCCGTTGGCGGCAAGGTTGCCCGAGAGCGCTGAGCGCGCCGCGTTCATGCGCGAGACGATGGCGCGGTCGGGTGAGAGCAGGCGTGCCTCCAGTCCTGTGCCGTTCAGCGTCAGGCTTGCCTCTACCGGGCCGAGTTCCGGCAGGCTCAACAGCAGGCGCGTGGTCCACGCGCCCTCCGGGCATTCCGCGATGCCGGCGCCGCTACGTTCGCAGTCGCGCTGGATTTCCCAGGCCATCGGCACGCCGGCCCAAGCTTCACCTGCCCAGCGGAACTGCTGGGTGGCCAACAGTTCGAGTTGCTGGCGCACTATGCCCTCGCTGGCGGGGTGCATGATGGGGCCTGCACCGCCGGCATGCGTGGATGGCTCCCGGCTGTCGTCGCTCACGTGCGAGGCTGCGCGGAGATTTACCCGTGAGTCTTGAACCACCGGGTGCTCAGCCTCCCTGGCCACTGCCTCATAGGCTTGCGCCGCCTGGCTGGGGAGCATAGACCCACGTGCATGGGGCTGCGTGGCGGACGTGGCGCGCGAGATGGCAGGCGGCGCGGCCGGTTGGTCCTCCCCGATTCCGGGAAACCGCGACTGAGGAGGAGAAGGCAAGTCTTGGTCGTGATCCACCGCCTTCTTGATGCCCGTGTCAACCAGTTTGGCAGTAGCCGGCAGCAAGGGTAGCGGCGCCTGCGCCGCCGGGCTGAAGACGGTGGCATGCTGCGGTGGCGGCGCTGCGGCAGCACCCGGTCTGTTGGTAGCCGATCGTATCGTGGCTTGCGGTTCCTTGAGGAGCTCCACGAGCGATCTCGCTCCTCTCACCCATTCAGCCAGGTGGCTTTCATAGAATAGTCCGCTCTGTCCGACCACCGCCTCCAAGGCAGTGCGCAAGCCAGCCGTGGCCGCCGGCGGTGAGGGCAGCAACGGCACGGTGGCGCGCGGTGCCGGAGCGTCTGGCCGCTCGAGCACATCGAGAATTGCGCGCGCGGCAAAGCTCAAGGTCTCGCGGGTCGAGCCGGTCAAGGCCGGGTGGTCAGGCCGGGCGCCAGAGCTGGCCATCGGGCTAACGCCGTGTCCTTGCACGGCCATGCCGTTGGCGGTCTGTGCGCCGCTTTGGGCCAGGTCGGCGGTCGGCAGCATGGCCGCCAGCTTGGAAACCGATAGCGCGTTGCGCAAGCCTTGCGGATCGGCGCCACGCAACAGGGAAGGGTCCGGCGAGACGGTGATGCCGGTCATGGCAGGCGGAGACGTTATCTGGGTTGACGGGGGCGCAGCGCTATTCAGGCCGCATGCCGTAGATGTGCCCCAGTTCCTGTTGGCGGCGGGCATTGCCCAACAGCATGCCCAGGCGGGTCCACTCCGGCGTCAGCAGGTTGCGAATGGCGGCGTCGGAGGCGAGGATGCGCTCCAGCCGCTGATAACGGCAGGTCAGTTCGCTCTCGGAGATCGGCGCACTGTGGTCCATCCGGCGCAAGCAGTCTACCTGCGCGGCGTAGACCTCCTGGAGTTCCTCCATGGCATCCCAGTTGCCAGCCTGGACGATTTCCAGCATTTGCTCGGTCAGCAGCTCCAGCTCTTCGTAGCAGCGCAGGATTGGGCTTTTGGTATGCATCTTAGCTCTCCACCAGAGCCATTTGCGGAGCGGCAGCGGGCTGTGTAGGGTCACCGATCTGGACCCAGGCCGAAGCGAGGCCTTCGAGCAGTTGGTCGACCTCGTTAAGCAAGGCCACATCGTTACGCAGGTTGGCCTGCAACAGACGCCGCGACATATAGTCATAGAGTTGCTCGAGGCTGGCCGCGATGTCGCCGCCTGCTCCGTGGTCCAGCACGGCGCGCAGGCCGTTGTCGATGATCTCGATGGCCTTGGAAATGGACTTGCCCTTGTCCTGCACATTGCCCGATTCAAGGTGGAAGCGGGCCTGAGCGATGGCCGAGCGTGCGCCGTCGTAGAGCATGACGATCAGCTTGTGGGGGCTTGCGCTCATAGCGCCAGTCTGTGCCCCGACCTGCGCATAGGCATTTGCGGCTTGGCGTGCGTACATGGTTGGACCTTGTTTAGGGATATTCGTTTACTTCTTGGTCGAGTTGCTCAGGGCGTTAAATTGCTGCGTCAGATAGCTACTGGTCGAGTTCATCTGCGCGACCAGCAGGTCGAGCTGCGTGAACTGGGTGCGATAACGTTCGATCGTGGCGTTAACACGGTCTTCGGTCGAGGTGTAGTCGTTCGCCAGGTCCTTCAAAGTCTTCGTCACGCCATCGGTGGCGGATTTCAATGCACCGTCGGTCGCGTTGAAACCGTCAATGGCGTCTGAGATCTGCCGCCCATAGCCTCCGGTAGTGCCGTCGCCGCCGAACAATTGCGTCACGCCGATCAGATTGTCCTTCAGCGCCGTGCTCAGCTTGCTGTCGTCTACCGACATGGTGCCGTCCTTCTGGAACGACACCCCGATCTGCGACAGCGTGGTCAGGCCGGTGCTGCCGCCCTGTGGCGTATTCAGAATGCCGCGTAGACGGATCTGGATATTGCGTAGCACGCCGTCGCCGGTGAGGGCGGCATTGGTCTGTGCATCGGTATCGAAGGCGGTGAGCTGCCTGGCGGAGCTTTGCAGATTGTTGTAAGCGGTGACGAAGGCCTGTATGGCCGTCTTGATCGAGTCGGTATCGCGTGTAACGGTCAAGCTGCTGCTACCTACTTTGTTGAGCGTCATGGTCACGCCCTGCGCAGCATCGGTGACGGTGTTGCTGGCGTTGGTCACGGCAATGCCGTTGATGCTCAGATTGGCGTTGGTGGCGCGCACCGTCTCCCTTACGCCGCTGGGCTGGTTAGTCGACGCCGGATCGTAGCCGAGCAGATTCTGTATCGCGGGAGACGAGCCGGTAATTCGCATGGTCGACGCTTCACCGGTCGCACTGGACGTTACCACTAGGCGGTAAGGCGTGCCGCTGCCGTCGTTGACGATGCTGGCACTCACGCCAATATTGGCCTTGTTGATGGTGTCGCGGATACCCTGCAGCGTATTGTTGCTGCTGTCGATGGTAACGGTCTTGGTGGAGCCGGCGGTGGGGGTGAAGGCGGGGTTGACATAGGTGCCGTAGGTGGGCGAGGCAGGGTCGTTGTCATAGCCAGTCACATTGCCGAAGTCGAATGTCAGCGTGCCGGTGCCGATCGCCGTGGTCTGGCTGGCTTGGCCTGCGCCCACCAGAGACTGCGCCTGGGCCAGTCCGGTGACGTTGACCGAATAGCTGCCGGTCATGGCGGTTGTCGCGGCACTGACGGTCAGCACATCGGTTGAACCGGCAGTCGCTTTGACCGCGCCGAAGGTGATGACGTCCGCCAGCTTCTTGGCCGCCGCCTGGTACGCCGACAGGACGCTCTTTACGGTGCCATAGGCCGACAGCTTTGCCTGGTAGGCTGTCTGCCGGTTCTTGATCATCGTCAGCGGCGTGCTCTCGGCGGTGGCCAGCTTGTCGAGCAGACCAGACAGGTCAAGGCCGGAGCCGATGCCGATGGAAGAGACGGATGCCATATCAGATACCTCGCTGTCTGCTCTAGTTCAGGAATGTTCTACTTGCTTGTTCATGCAGTCTGCTCGACCAGCAGGCCCTGCAATTTGTTCATGGCGCGCGCGACCCGCATCATTTCCTCGGACGGCATCTGGCGGATCAGCTCGCCGGTGTCGCGGTCCACGACATTGGTGATGACCTTGTGTGAGTCCTCGTCGATCTTGAACTGCAGGCTGATCGAAGTGGATTGCAGCGCCTCGCTGAGTTCCTTGATGGCGTCGGTCGTTGCCGCCGGCAACGTTGCCAGCGCCGGCGCCGCCTGGACTTGGCCATCTCGGGCAGCCGTCGCCGGCGCCGATCGCGCAGGTGGCTGGGAAGTCTCACCACTCAATGTGCGAGTCAGGGCAGGAAAGGCAGCAGCGGAAGTAGCCATGTCAGGTCTCGTCGCAAAAACTGGAAGCGCTAGGCAAGCAGCGGCCTGCTTGCGTAGCACTCCGGCAGCAAAGCCGGGCCTACAGGCCCGGCTTTGCTGCGGAAGGTTGTGGCGAATTAGCGCAGCAGCGACAGCACGTTTTGCGTGGTCTGGTTCGCTTGCGCCAGCACCGAGGTACCAGCCTGTTGCAGGATATTCGCGCGGGTCATGTTCGACACTTCCGTTGCGTAGTCCGCGTCCTGGATGCGCGAGCGCGAGGAGGACAGGTTGGTGATGGTGGTGCCCAGGTTCGAGATGGTCGAGTCGAAGCGGTTCTGCACGGCACCCAGTGAGCTGCGCAGGTCGTCCACGATCTTCAGTGCGGCGTCCAGCTTGGAGAGCGGGTTGGCGCTTGCCACGCCGGTGAACTGGGCGGTGGCGGCGGTGGCGCCGTTCTGGCTCAGGTTGATGGTGGTACCAGTCTGACTGCTGGTCGTGCCGGCACTGCCACCGTCGGTCAGAGCGCCGACGGCGACTGCGTAGTTTTTGTTCTGGATCGTGATGTAACCGGTGGCAGCACCGAGGGAGTCAGCACCGACCTTGACCAGCATGCCGGTTACGTTCGAGCCCGCTGCGTTGCCGTTGGCGGCGTCGGCTACATTGATGTCCACCTTGTTCAGCGAAACGGCGCCGTTGGTCTTGTTGATCGAGGCAGCATAGTAATCTTGGCCACTCTTGACCACGTAGTTGCTGCCGCCACTTACATTGTGCAGCGACAGGTCGGCAGCGTTCACGCCCAGGGAGGTGGCTGCGGCGGAGAGGTCAACGTTGACGGGGGCGCCGCTGCCTGCCGAAACGGTAGTAATGGCGTTGCTGACGTTCAGGTTATTTTTGGCGACGGTGAAGCCGGTCAGGCCCAGCGTGCTGGAATCGATCTGCTTCAGGCCGATGGTGATGGTTTCGCTGTCGTTGGCACCAACCTGGACCGTCAGTGGCTTGGCGCTGGAGGACAGCACCTTCACGCCGTTGAAGTCCGTCTGTTGCGAGGTGCGGTCGACTTCTGCCAGGCGCTGCGTGATTTCATCCTGGATCGACTTCAGGTCCGAAGCCGAGTTCGAACCGTTGGCAGCCTGCACGCTCAGTTCACGGATACGTTGCAGGTTGTTGTTGACTTCGGTCAGCGCACCTTCCGTCGTTTGCGCCAGCGAGATGCCGTCGTTGGCATTACGCTGGGCTTGCGTCAGGCCGCGGATGTTCGCGGTGAAGCGGTTCGCAATCGCCTGACCAGCGGCGTCGTCCTTGGCGCTGTTGATGCGCAGGCCCGACGACAGGCGCTGGATCGCCGTGTTCAGCGACGATTGCGAAGCATTCATGTTGTTCTGAGTCATCAGAGACAACGAATTGGTGTTAATGACTTGCGCCATGGTACGACTCCTATATGCAAAGTTTTGGGCATTCCGGCTAGTGCCGTAACGTTGGCGGCCTGCTTTGCAGGGCGTAGAGTGCCTCCGTTGCTTGGGTTATCGACCGGGCAAGGCAAAGGTTTAGAGTGATCTCCGCGATAGTTGCGCGGGGTGCCGGCAGGGCCGGCAGAGGCGCCTTGCGGCAGGGAGCGGCGGGGCGGGAAGG
>NZ_JBYSZW010000010.1:138003-160103 GCF_058787575.1 Cupriavidus sp. FW305-3-2-15-C-LB2 | reverse complement strand
GCTTCCGGCGGGAATCGAAGGGCTGCGCTTGCAAGCGCAGCAGCGGCCCGCGGGACGTGGGCGAGTCCCGTCCACTCCGCCAGTTTTATTGAAAACGCCCGCATCAGCGGGCGTTTTCATTTGTTCCCTCATGTTTCCCACCCTGCACAAGGGTGCGTGCCCAGCGGCTCCTGATAGAATTGTGGAGTTTGTCTTTCGTGCCAATCCACTACCCGAATCCGCATGCTTGATTTCGTACGCAACAACCGGCGCCTGATGCTCTTGCTGCTGCTGGTGCTTGTTTTCCCGTCGTTCGTGTTCTTCGGCGTGGAAAGCTATTCGCGCTTCATGGACAGCTCGCACGATGCCGCCAAGGTCGACGGCCGCGCCATCAGCGTGCAGGAGATCGATAACGTCGTGCGCGACCAGAGCGAACGCGCGCGCCAGGTCCTGGGCGCCAGCTATGACCCGCGCCAGTTCGAAGGCCCGGACGCCCGCAAGGCCGTGCTGGACCAGCTGATCCTGCAGCGCGTGATGGCCAGTGCCGTGGCGCGTGAGCACCTGACCGTGTCCGACGCCAAGCTGCTCGAGGAAATCAGCAACCTGCCGGCGATCGCGCAGTTGCCGCGCACCAAGGACGGCAAGGTCGACGACAAGGCCTACCTGCAGCTGCTGCAGTCGCAGGGCATGACGCCCGAGCAGTTCGATGCCCGCATGCGCTTCGAGCTGGCCACGCAGCAGCTGGGCGCATCGGTCGCCGCGACGGCATTCGTGCCCAAGTCGCTGCTCGATCGCCTGATCGCCGTGCGCGATCAGCAGCGCGATGTGCAGGCGCTGCTGTTCAAGCCGGCCGGCTACACCGCCAAGGTGCAGCCTGATGCAGCCGCGCTGAAGGCCTACTACGACAGCCACCAGCAGGCCTTCTCGGTGCCGGAACAAGCCAAGGTCGAGTACCTGCTGCTGTCGGGCGAGGCCCTGGCCGCGACGCAGCCGGTCACGCCCGAAGAGCTGAAGTCCTACTACGACAGCAATATCGCGCGCTTCCGCATCGACGAGCAGCGCCGCGCCAGCCATATCCTGATCAGCGCGCCGAAGGATGCGCCGGCCGCCCAGCGCCAGGCCGCGAAGGACAAGGCCACCAAGCTGCTGGAGGACCTGCGCAAGCACCCTGACACCTTCGCCGACGTGGCGCGCAAGAACTCGCAGGACCCGGGCTCGGCCGAGAAGGGCGGCGACCTGGGCTTCATGGGCCGCGGCGCGCTGGTCAAGCCGTTCGAGGACGCCATGTACGCGCTCAAGGATGGCCAGGTCAGCGACGTGGTGGAAACCGACTACGGCTATCACATCATCAAGCTGACTGGCATCAAGCCCGCCGAGACCAAGCCGCTGGAAGCCGTGCGCACGGAACTCGAAGCTGAGCTGCGCAAGCAGTTCGCCGACAAGAAGTTTGCCGAGCAGGCCGATGCCTTCGGCAACACCGTCTATGAGCAGGCTGACAGCCTCAAGCCCGCCGCCGACAAGTTCAAGCTGACCATCCAGACCGCCGACAACGTCACGCGCCAGCCGAACCCGGCGCTGGGCGCGCAGAGCCCGCTCAACAACGACAAGCTGCTCAAGGCGCTGTTCAGCGACGACGCGATCAAGAATAAGCGCAACACCGAGGCCGTCCAGGTGGCCCCGAACACGCTGGTGGCCGCGCGCATCGTCGAGTACCGCCCGGCGGCCGTGCGCAAGTTCGAGGAAGTCGAAGCCAAGGTGCGCGAGGGCTATATCGCCCAGCAGGCGGCCGAACTGGCGCGCAAGGACGGCGAGGCCCGGCTTGCCGCACTGAAGAAGGCAGACAGCGCCGACGGCTTTGGCGCGGTGCAGACCGTGTCGCGCGCCAAGGCCGAGGGTATGCCGCCGAAGGCGGTCGAAGCGGTGCTGCGCGCCGATGCGAACAAGCTGCCCTCGGTGGTGGGTGTCGACCTGGGGGCCGAAGGCTACGCGGTCTACCGTATCACCAAGGTCAGCCAGCCGACGCAGGCCAACCCGGCGCAACGCCAGGCCGAAGCGCAGCAGCTGTCGCAGCTCGCCGGCCAGACCGACCTGCAGGCATTCTATGAAAGCCTGAAGGCACGCTCGAAGGTCAAGATGCTGACGCCGGTGGGTGCCACGCAGCCGCAAGGCGCCGAGTAAGCGCCAGATCAGCCCCGGCAGCCCCGCTGCCAGCAAGGACCCCTGCCAGGTGGCAGGGGTTTTTTTATTCTTACTTCGCGCCGCTGCGCCTGAGCATCGGCTTGAGCTGCGGCCACACCGTATCGAGCAGCGCTGGCTGTGCCGCGGCGGTCGGGTGGATGCGGTCGGGCTGGAACCAGTCCTGCCGCGCGATGACATTGTCGAGGAAGAACGGCACCAGCCGCACCTTGTACTCGCCGGCCAGCTTCGGATACAGCGAGACGAACTTCTCGGTGTAGTCCTGCCCGTAGTTGGGCGGGATGCGCATGCCGATCAGCAGCACGCCCGCGCCGGCCTTCTGTGCCATGCTGACGATGTTGCGCAGGTTGGCCTCAGTGGTCTGCAGCGGCAATCCGCGCAGCGCGTCGTTGGCGCCAAGCTCCACCACCACGATGGCCGGGCGGTGCCGCGACAGCAGCTCCGGCAGCCGCGTCTTGCCGCCGATGGTGGTCTCGCCGCTGATGCTGGCATTGACAACGCTATAATCGAAGCGCTCCTGCCGCAGGCGGTCCTGCAGCAGCGTGACCCAGCCCGCGCCGCGCGCGATGCCGTACTCGGCGGAGAGGCTGTCGCCAAGCACCAGCAGTGCCGGCGCCGCAGCCTGGGCTGAGGCCCCGGCCGATATCGTCAGTGCCATGCCGGTTGCCAGCAGCAGCCGGCGCCATTTGCCTCGGATCCCAATATCCATGTCTTCTTCCATTCTCGCTGTCGAGTCCCTCGGAAAGACCGTTGCCGACACGACCGGTTCGCTGACGATTTTGCACGACGTGACCTTTTCCGTCACGCCGGGCGAAACGCTCGCCATCGTGGGGGCGTCCGGATCGGGCAAGTCGACGCTGCTCGGGCTGCTGGCGGGGCTGGACCTGCCCAGCACGGGCACGGTACGGCTGCAGGGCCAGGACCTGTTCGCGCTGGACGAGGACCAGCGCGCCGCCGTGCGGGGCCGCCATGTCGGCTTTGTGTTCCAGTCGTTCCAGCTGGTCGGCCACCTGACCGCGCTGGAAAACGTGATGCTGCCGCTGGAGCTGCGCGGCGAAACGTCGCAGGTGCGCGAGCGCGCCCTGGACATGCTGCTGCGCGTGGGCCTGGGCGCGCGGCTGGGGCACTATCCGCGCACGCTGTCGGGCGGCGAGCAGCAGCGCGTGGCGCTGGCGCGCGCGTTCGTGGCGCGCCCGGACATCCTGTTTGCCGACGAGCCCACCGGCAGCCTCGATACCGCCACTGGCGAAGCCGTGATCGCGCTGATGTTCGAGCTTAACCGCGATGCCGGCTCAACGCTGGTGCTGGTAACGCATGACCGCTCGGTGGCGGCGCGCTGTGGCCGTATCCTGACCATCGACGCCGGCCGCGTGGCCAGCGATGAATGGATGGGCGCGGAGGTCTAGCTGGCGGCGCCCGCCTTCAGCACCGCGCGGGCGCGCTCGATCAGCGACGTGGTGGAGGCATCGTGCTGGCCGACGGCATTCCCGGTCAGCTCGGCCTCGATCGGACGGGCCAGGATCTTGCCCAGCTCTACGCCCCACTGGTCGAAGGAATTGATCTTCCAGACCACGCCCTGCACGAAGGTGCGGTGCTCATACAGCGCAATCAGCGCACCCAGCACATGCGGCGTCAGGTTTTCCATCAGCAAGGTGTTGCTGGGGCGATTGCCCTCGAACACCATATGGGCGATACGGACTTCGTCCTTCAGGCCGGCGGCACGCAGCTCATCGGCGCTGCGCCCGCGCATCAGCGCCTCGGCCTGCGCAAAGCAGTTGGCCAGCAGCTTGGCGTGATGGCCTGCCAGCCGGCGCGGCGGCACCAGCGGCGCGACAAAATCCACCGGCACCACCTGCGAGCCCTGGTGGATCTGCTGGAAATAGGCATGCTGCCCGTTGGTGCCGGCCGTGCCCCACACCACCGGCGAGGTATGCGTGCGCACGGGCTGCCCGTCAAGCTGCACCGACTTGCCGTTGCTCTCCATCTCCAGCTGCTGCAGGAAGGCGGGAAACAGCTCCAGCGAGGTGGAGTAGGGCGCCATGCAGCTGGTGGGCAAATGCCAGAAATTGCGGTACCAGATGCCCAGCATGCCCAGGACCACCGGCATGTTGCGTTCCAGCGGCGCGGTGCGGAAATGCTCGTCCATGGCGCGCGCGCCGGCCAGCAAGTCGGCGAAGGCGTTGAAGCCCACGGCCAGCGTGATCGACAGGCCGACCGACGACCACAGCGAGAAGCGTCCGCCGATCCAGTCCCAGAACTCGAACATATTGGCCGGGTCGATGCCGAACTCGCGCACCGCTTCGGTATTGGTCGAGACTGCGACGAAATGCTTGGCAAGGTCATGCTCGGCCACGCCGTTGGCGACAAACCAGGCGCGCGCGCTGCGCGCGTTGGCCATGGTTTCCAGCGTGGTGAAGGTCTTGGAGCAGACGATCACCAGCGTCCGTTGCGGGTCGAGCCGCACCAGCGTCTCGGCCAGGTCGGTGCCGTCGACATTGGAAACAAAGTGCATGCGCGGCGCGGCATTGCCATCGGCATCGGCCAGGTGCGACAGCGCGCGGCACACCATGCGCGGCCCCAGGTCGGAGCCGCCGATGCCGATATTGATGACATCGGTGATGCGCTCGCCGGTGGCACCCTTCCAGGCGCCGCTGCGCACGCGTTCCGAGAAATCGCGCATGCGTACCAGCACCTTCTGGATTGCCGGCATGACCTGCTCGCCGTCGACCTTGTAGCCGGCGCCGGCAGTCGCGCGCAGCGCTACGTGCAGTGCCGCGCGGTCTTCAGTCGTATTGATATGCTCGCCCGTGAACATCGCGTCGCGGCGTCTGGTCACGCCGGCCTCGGCTGCCAGCTGTACCAGCAGGCGCATGGTTTCGGGCGTGATCCGGTTCTTCGAATAGTCGAGATAGAGCCCGGCGGCTTCCAGCGAGAATTGTGCGACGCGCTGCGCGCCTTCGCGATCGAACCCGTCGCGCATCTGGGCGTCGCGAAGGGTGTCGTGGTGCCGCAGCAGGGCGTTCCAGGCGTGAAGGTCAGTGGGCATGCAGGACAATCGAGGTTGCGCGAGCCGCGTGGCGTTGCCGGCTCACAAGACAGAGATGCAAGTATATCGTCAGCGCTGCCGGGATCCGGCCTGGCAGCGGCGTCATATCGTTACCACTTGCAACATACCACCGTGGGCGCAGGCTAAGTATCGGACATTGTCTGACGGCGCGCGCCGCCGAGCCGGGCCGCGATGGCGCGTAGCACGGGTTCTCCCCCAGCGACGCACAAGCCTCCCAGACAGATGATGCCGATGCCGATTGCGGTGGTCCAGTCGGGCAACTGGCCGAAGGCCAGGTAGCCGATCACCGTCGCGGACAGGATCTGCAGGTAGAGGAAGGGGCTCAGGAAAGACGCATCCGCGTACTGGAAGGCCCGGATGACGAAATAATGGCCAAGTGATCCGGTGATCCCCGCGGACAACAGCAGCGCACATTGCATCGGCGTAGGCCAGGCGCTGAACCAGAAGAAGGGCACGATCAGCGTGGTCAGGCAGGCGCCGGTTACGCCGCTCTGGATCAGCGTGGTCATCGGTGTGTCGTGCGCGGCAATGCGGCGTGTCAGCATCTGCATCAGCGCGAACACCAGCGCCGACACCAGGCCCAGGCCGACACCGAGCGGACTGAGCTGGCCCCCCGGGCGCACAACCACCAGCATGCCGGCAAAGCCGACCACCACACCGGTCCAGCGCATCCAGCGGGCATGGCGCCCGGGGCGCTCGCCCAGCAGCCACGGCGATAGTGCCACCACGAACAGCGGCGCGCAGAAATTCAGCGCCGTGGCCTGCGCCAGCGGCATCAGCATCAGCACGCTGAAGAACACCAGCGTCGAGACCAGCATCAGCGCGCCCCGCAGCCACTGCAGCCCTGGCCTTGCCGCCCGCCACTGGTGCCGCCAGCCGGCGGGGCCGAGCAGCAGGAAGATCGCGACCACATGGCCGACATAGCGCACCCATGCCACGGCCACCAGCGGCAGTCCTTGCTGCGTCAGGGTCTTGCTGGTGGCATCGAGCAGGCTGAGGATCCATTGCCCGATGACCAGCAGGGCGATGCCGGTGAGCAGGTGGCGGCGGTCGGCGGGATCGCGCAGCATCGCGCCGCGCGTCATGCGCGGGCCCCGGCCAGCAACTGGTTGAAGATGGTGCGCGCGGGCGCGTACAGTTCGCTTGCGGTGACGCCGGCCGGCCCGGTGCCCTGGGCGACAAGGGCATCGGCGGCGCGTCCATGGATCCACACCGCCGCCCGGGCCGCGGCCAGCGGCGCCATGCCTTGCGCCAGCAGCGCCCCCAGCATGCCGGCCAGCACGTCGCCGGTGCCGGCGCTGGCAAGTGCGGCATTGCCGCTCGGGTTGAGCGTGCATGGACTGCCGTCAGGCGCCGCGATCACTGTGCCCGATCCCTTCAGCACGACCACGGCCTGCCATTGCGCAGCCAGTGCTGCGGCAGCAGCGGGCCGGTCGCGCTGCACCTCGGCGACGGGAACGCCCATCAGCCGGGCGGCTTCGAGCGGGTGCGGCGTTATCACGCAGGCCGCGCCGCTGGCGGCCAGTGCCCCGGCCAGCGCCGGATCGGCAGCCAGCAGGTTCAGGGCATCGGCATCCAGCACAAGCGGCAGCGGCGCGGCTTGCAGCAGCCGCGCAAACTGCTTGTGTGCGTTGGCGTCCGTGCCCATGCCAGGACCGATCACCAGCGCCGACATGGCAGCGAGGGCCAGTGCGTCCACGGCATGCAGCATCAGCTCCGGATGCAGCGGATCGAACAGCGGTGCGGGCTGCGCCAGGAAGCCGATATGCACCTTGCCCGCGCCGAGGAACTGCGCGGCCCTGGCGCCCAGCAGCGGCGCCCCGGTCATGCCCAGGTTGCCGCCGATGAGCGCCAGCGAGCCATGCGTGCCCTTGTTGCTGGCATGGTGGCGGCGCGGCAGCGCCGTGCTGAACAGCGCCGGGCCGTTTACCAGGCAATGGGGCGTTTCGTCCGGCGGATAGTCAAGGCCGATCGGCGCGATATCGACCTCGCCGGCGCAGTCGCGCCCGTCGAGCGTCAGCAGCCCGGGCTTGGCGGCGATAAAGGTCAGCGTGCGCTGCGCGCGCACGGCCGGCGCGCCCGCGCCGGTGTCGGCGAACAGGCCGCTGGGGATGTCCAGCGCAAACACCGGCAGCGCGCTGCGGTTGATTTGTCCGATCCACCACGCCATGGTGCCGTCGGCGGGGCGGTTCAGGCCGATGCCGAGCAGGCCGTCGACGAGCGCAGCGGTGCCCGCGGGCCAGTCCGCGTCATGCGAGGCAGCGATGCCTGCGACCACGCTGACCGGGACGCCGGCTGCGTGCGCTTGCTGCCAGGCGGTCGCGGCGTCGGCGGGCAGGTGCTGCGGGTCCGCCGTCAGCCATACCTGCACGGCACGGCCGGCGCTGTGCAATTGCGTGGCGGCCACCAGCGCATCGCCGCCGTTATTGCCGGGGCCGGCCAGGAACAGCAGCGGGCCGGCGGGTGCATGGCAGGCCAGCCAGCGCGCGGCCGCGGCGCCGGCGCGCGACATCAGCGTAAAGGCGGGCAGTTGCGTGAAGGCGGCGTTCTCGATGCGGCGGATGGCGGCGACGTCGTACAGCGGAACCGGTGCGGAGGCAGCGGCATCGAGTGCAAACCAGCCGTCGCCGTTTGCGTGCGAGGTGGCGGTAGAGGCAGAGGGTGTCATGTGTGGTTATCTGGCGGGCCCCAGGCCGTAGCGGTCGGGCAGCAGGCCCTCCATGTCGATGTCCGGGCCGCCATGGGTGCCGGCGCTGGCGGCGATCTGGTCAGCCGCAATCTTGCCCGATCCGCAGCTCATCGCCCAGCCCGTCGAGCCATGGCCGAGGTTGAGGAACAGGCCGGGCACGGCTGTTGGGCCGATCAGCGGCGGCCCGTCCGGCAGCATCGGCCGCGCGCCCACCCATTGCGTGGCTTCCTGGTAGTTGCCTGCCACCGGGAACCAGTCGCGCGCGACCTTGACCAGGGTGTTCAGGGCGGCCGGCCGCAGATCAAGCTTGCGTGAGCCCAGCTCGGCCGTACCCGCCACGCGCAGGCGGTTGCCCATGCGCGTGATCGCGACCTTGTAGGACTCATCCATCAGCGCGCCCAGCGGCGCCTGCAGTTCGTCGCGGACCATCACCGTCACCGAGTAGCCCTTGACCGGATACAGCGGCATGCGCAGGCCCAGCGGGCGCAGCAGCGCGGTGCTGTCGGCGCCGGCCGCGACCAGCACGCGGTCGGCGCTCAGCACCTGGCCAGGGCGCTTCTTGTCGGAGTGCTGCAGCTCGACCTGCAGCTTGCCCGCGTTGTCGGGCCTGACGCGCGCCACCCGGGTGTCGAAGCGGAACGATACGCCTGCGGCCTCGGCATGCCGGTGCAGCGCGCGCACGAACATCGGGCAGTTGCCGGACTCGTCTTCCGGCAGGTGCAGCCCGCCAGCCAGCGGCGTGTCGGCCGCCAGGCCCGGTTCGATACGGCGGCATTCCTGCGCGCTGACCAGCCGGTGCGGCACGTTGTTCTCGCGCAGCAGGGCCACGGCGGGCGCGGCCAGGTCGAGGTCGCGCGCGGTGCGGAACAGCTGCAGGTAGCCTTGCGACTGCTCGTAGTCGATCTCCAGCTCGCTGCGCAGCCGGTGCAGGCACCCGCGGCTGTAGAACGCCAGCCGCTGCATGCGCAGCTTGTTGGCGCGGTAGCGCTCCAGCCGGCATTCGCGCAGCCAGCGCGCGATCCAGCGCCACATGGCCGGGTCGGCGGAAGGGCGGAACAGGACCGGCGCCTCGCGCGCAAAGAGCGTGCGCAGGATCTTGCCGGGCATGCCCGGCGCCGCCCATGGCGTGACATAGCCGGGCGCGATCACGCCGGCATTGCCGAAGCTGGCTTCCTGCGCCGGCGCGGCGCGGCGTTCGAGCACGGTCACGTCGAAACCGGCCTGCCGCAGGTACCAGGCGGAACTGACGCCGATCGCGCCGGCGCCGATGACGATCACATGCATCGGACTGGGACCCTCCATATTGCCGGGCCGGCGGCAAATGGCCGGGCGGGGCCGGCCAATGCTATTTGACTTCCTGCTGCATGACAATGTCCGGCAGCCAGGTGACCACGCCCGGCCAGATCGTGACGATGGCGATCGCCACCACCATCATCATGAAAAAGGGCAGCGAGACCCTTGCTATGTAATTGCTGTCCTTGCCTGTCATGCTCTGCAGCACGAACAGGTTGAAGCCCACGGGCGGCGTCACCTCGGCGATCTCCACCAGCAGCACGATGAAGATGCCGAACCAGACCAGGTCGAAGCCGGCCGCCTGCACCATCGGCAGCACCGTCGCGGTGGTCAGCGCGATCATCGAGATGCCGTCCAGCGCCGTGCCCAGCACGATGTAGATCACTGTCAGCACGGCGATCAGCGCCCACGGCGACAGGTGCATCGCCGCCACCCATTCCGCCAGCGCGCGCGGGATGCCGGTAAAGCTCATGGTAACCGACAGGAACGAGGTCGCGCCCAGCACGAACATGATCATCGCGGTCAGCCGCGTGGCCGACATCAGGCTGTCCCAGAACGCCGCGCGCGTGAGCGAGCCGCCCGCCCACGCCAGCGCCAGCGAAGCCACCACGCCATAGGCTGCGGCTTCGGTCGCGGTGGAGTAGCCGGTCACCATGATCACGGTGATAAAGGCGATCAGCACGATGCACGGCAGCAGCTGGCGGATCGATGCCAGCCGCGCACGCCAGTTGAAGTGCTCCGACGGCGGGGTTTTGTCCGGGTTGGCCAGTGCCCAGACCACGATATAGCCGGAGAACAGCAGCATCAGCAGCAGGCCGGGTATGAAGCCCGCCAGGAACACGCGGATGATCGACACGTCCGCCGACACCGCGTACACCACCATCGTGATCGACGGCGGGATCAGGATGCCGAGCGTGCCGGCGCAGGACAGCGAGCCGAGCGTAGTGCGCTCGTCGTAGCCGCGCCGCGTGAGTTCCGGCAGCGCCGATTTGGCGATGGTGGCGCAGGTGGCCGCCGACGACCCCGACACCGAGCCAAAAATGCCGCAGCCCAGGATATTGACGTGCATCAGCCGCCCGGGCAGCCAGCTCAGCCACGGCGACAGCCCGCTGAACATCTGCTCGGACAGCTTGGTGCGGAACAGGATCTCGCCCATCCAGACAAAGAGGGGCAGCGATGCCAGCGTGTATGAGGCGCTCGACGACCACCATGCGTTGGCCAGGCTGACCAGCGCCTCGCGGTCCGAGAACACCACCAGACCGACCCATGAGGTGACCGCAATGGCCACGGGGATCCACGCGCCGATCGCCAGGAAGACGATCATCACCAGCAGCAGGATCAGTGCAACCACGACTGTGCTCATCAGACCGTCTCCCCGAAATCGCCGGCGGCGAGCTTTTCTTCATGGGCCACCTGGTAGCGCGGCTTGTGTCCGCGCACCACGCGCAGCCATTCATCGGCGACCGCCAGCAGGAAGCCGACGCAGCCAAGCACCGCGAAGCTCTGCGGAATCCACAGCGGAATCACGATCTGGCCCTGGGAGACATCGCCGATTTCCCAGCTCTGCCACGCAAAGGTGCCAAGCGCCCAGGCCGCGTAGGCGGCAAACGCCAGGCAGACGGTCAGCGAGACCAGCTCCAGCACCCGGCGCCGGCGCGGGCCCACGGCCCCCAGCAGCATCTCGACGCGCACGATGCCGCCATGCTGGAAGGTCTGGCCAAGGATCAGGAAGGCGGACGCCGCGCACAGCCAGGCGACGATGTCATCGCCACCCTTGAAGATCACCGAGGTCTCCCGCGACAGCGACATCAGGATCATGATCACGCAGACGGCGAGGATGCACAGCGCGCCGAGCACGGCAAAGAGGTCAAGCAGGCGGTCGAGCCAGCGCTTGGAGGAGGGGGCAGTTGGCATGATGGGCAGCAGTTGAGGCAAGCGGGCAGCAGGCTTGCTGACGAACATCGATCAGGCAGGTTTGCTCCCCTCTCCCGCTGAGGGGAGAGGGAGCGCACATCAGCCTACTTGCGGTAGGCGTCCAGGATAGCCTTGCCGTCCTCGCCCGCGCCCTTGGCCCAGTCATCCACCATGACCTTGCCCACCTTCTGCATGTCGGCCTTGAGCTGCGGCGAAGGCGGCTGCACCGTCATGCCGTTGCGCGACAGGGTGGCCAGGTACTCCTTGGTCTTTTGCTCCGAGACCTGCCAGCCGCGCTTCTCGGCGTCGGCGACGGCCTTGAGCAGGGCATCCTGGGTCGGCTTGTCCAGTGCCGCGAACGCTTTCTTGCTGACCACCAGCATGTTCTTGGGCAGCCAGGCGTCCACCGTGTAGAAGTACTTCACGCTCTCCCACACCTTGGTGTCGACGCCGGTTGCGCCCGACGACATGAAGGAGTTGACCGTGCCAGTGGCCAGCGCCTGTGCCAGGTCGGCAGCCTGGATGGTCACCGGCTGGGCGCTGACCAGCTCGGCGATGCGCGAGGTGGCCGGGTTGTACGCGCGCCATTTCAGGCCCTTCATGTCCGCGGCGGAATTGATCGGCTTGTTGGCATAGATGCCCTGCGGCGGCCAGGCCACCGCGTACAGCAGCTTCATGCCCTGTTTGTCGAGCACCTTCTCGGTGACCGGGCGCGAGGCCTGCCACAGCTTGTAGGCGTCGGCATAGCTGGTGGCCAGGAACGGCACCGCATCGACGCCGAACACCGGATTCTCGTTGGCCAGCAAGGACATCAGGATCTCGCCCATCTGCACCTGGCCGGTCTGCACGCCGCGCTTGATCTCGTTGGCCTTGAGCAGCGAGCCATTGGGGTGCAGCACGATCTTGAGCTTGCCGCCGGTGGCCTTGTCCACGTCGTTGGCCATCTGTTGCAGATTCTCGGTGTGCAGGTTGCTGGCCGGATAACCGGTCGGCAGGTCCCACTTGGTATCCGCCTGTGCCGCCACGGCGGCCAGCATCAGGCCGGCCGCAACGATTGCCTTGACTCGCATCTCGATCTCTCCTGGTGTGCGCGCGGGGGCGCGGTGGTACTGCTGGTTGCGTACTACCTGGTGCCGGTCGTGGCCGCATTGGGGGCCCCCCCGCCGGCGCAAGATCAACGGCGCGGCGGCAGGGCTCAGTCGTCGCGCTGTGAAGGTTGCACGATGCGTTCCAACGCAAGGGCCGTGCCCAGCAGGCCGGCATCGCGCATCGGGCCGTGCGACAGCATCAGGCCCACGGGCAGCTCGTCCGGCGCGTGGCAGGGCAGCGAGATCGAGCAGCCGTCAAGGAAATTGAAGGCCGAGGTATTGCGCAGCAGCAGGGCATTGACGCGGAAGAACTGCGCATCATCGGTGCGCAGCGGCGCAATCTCGGGCGCGACCATCGGCACGGTCGGGCAGACCACGGCGTCGAAGCGGGCCAGGCGCGCTTCCATGCGGGCGATCCAGTCCAGCCGGGCGCGGCCCAGGTCGATATAGTCGGCGGCGCTGACATTGGCGCCGCGGTCGATGCGCGAGGCCACGCGCGGGTCGTACAGGTCGCGCCGGGCGGCCAGCAGGTGGCGGTGGATGGCAAAGGCTTCGGCCGAGCTGAAGCCGCCCTGGGCGTTCAGGCCCGCCAGTTCGCCGAGCTCGGGCAGGTCGACATGCTCCAGTTGCACGCCGGCGGCCGACAGCCGGCCCAGCGCGCGGTCAAAGGCGCGCGCCACCACCGGGTCGAGGTCGTCCAGCAGGACCTGGCGGGGGATCGCCAGCCGCGTCGCGGCGGGGTTGGTGACGCGCGGGATCACTGCGCTGTCCGCGATCACGCTGTCCACGGCAATGCAGTCGCTGACCGTGCGCGCCATCGCGCAGGCGGTGTCGAGCGTGTAGGACAGCGGAAAGGCCCCCGTCAGCGGCACGCGCCGCGCGGTGGGCTTGAAGCCGGTGATGCCGCATAGCGCGGCGGGGATGCGGATGGAGCCGCCGGTGTCGCTGCCAAGCGCCGCGACCGCCAGCCCCAGCGCCACCGAAACGGCCGCACCCGACGACGAGCCGCCCGGGATGCGCGCCACGCCATCGGTGCCGGCTGGGTTGGCCGGCGTGCCGTAGTGGGGATTGATGCCCACGCCCGAGAACGCGAACTCCGTCATGTTGGTGCGCCCGACCAGGGCTGCCCCTGCAGCGCGCAGGCGGGCGACCACGGTGGCGTCCGCGGTGGCCGGCGCGGCATCCTTGCGCACCAGCGAGGCTGCGCTGGTGACTTCGCCGGCCACGTCGTAAAGGTCCTTGACTGAAACCGGCAGCCCCGCCAGCGGATGCAGCGCCTTGCCGGCGCGGCCGGCGGCATCGGCAGCGCGCGCGACCTGGGCCGCGGCCTCGAAGGTGCTGTGCAGGAACACGGCCTCGGCAGCCGGCGTGGCGGCAAGCGCGGCCGCCTGCTCGATGATCTGCGCACGGCTGGTGGCGCCGTCGCGCAGGCGGGTGTTAAGGGTGTCGAGGTCGGGAAGCATGGATGGCATGGGGTCTGCAAACGGGGTGCGAGGGCGGGGCGGGCACCGCCATGGTGGCGGCCGCCTGCCGGCACGGGGAAGGGCGCGGTGCACATGCGCAGGGCCAGTCGTGGCCGGCGTCCTCCCTCATGCTTTACCTGTATTTATTAGGTGTTCATGCTCATAATTCGCCAATAAACTGTCAAGCTAAAATTGCCGGGGCGCGCTCCGGGCTTATACCTAGCACGCCAGCGCCGTCCCATCGAAAGGAGCCTCCCGCATGCCACGCAAGCCAGCCGAGAGCGGGCATACCGCCGCCGCCGTGGCCGATGCCTCTGCCGTTGCCGATAAGGCAAGGCCGGCCACCGCGCTGTCGCGCGCGGCCGGGGCCAATATCGTGTCGTCCTCGCACCTGGTGTCGGTGCGCAGCCCCGAGCTGTCCGAGTTCGAGTTCGGGCTGAACACCGCCTACAATGCCTACAGCCGCTGGGTGGTGCGCTGCATGGGGGCGGCGGGGGTGCGCGACCTGACCTTCCTGGACGTGCTGGTGCTGCATCACGTGAACCATCGCGGCCGGCCCAAGCGGCTGGCCGATATCTGCTTCGTGCTGAACGTGGAAGACACCCACCTGGTGACCTACGCATTGAAGAAGCTGCAGGGGCTGGGGCTGGTGAGCGGGGAGCGGGTCGGCAAGGAGGCCACTTATTCGACCACCCCGGCCGGTGCCGAGGCCTGCGCACGCTATCGCGAGATCCGCGAACAATGCCTGACCAGCAACTTCACCGAAGGCAGCGAAGAGAATGCCGAGATCGGGGAGCTCGCCCGGCTGATGCGGGTGCTGACCGGCCTGTACGAGCAGGCCGCGCGCTCGGCGACGTCACTCTGAGCCGTCCATTCGGTAAAAGTGACGCATAAGCATTATCAGGGTGGGCGGTAACACGGCCCCGTCGTGATGTCGCAGTGCAAAATCCGGGTGCCGGCAAGGTACAATAGCGGTTTCCCGCCAGTCGGCACCCCATGCAGCGGTGCCGGCTAAGCAGCAGCCCCTACCTCACCGCCTCCCGACCGCTACGATCATGGCGCATTTCTCGTGCTTCCCCGGCGCTTTGGCGCTTTCCGCCTTCCGTCAGCAACGCCTGCTCACCGCCCTGCGGCAGATCGACGCCGATATTGAATCGGTGCATGGCCAGTTCCTGCACTTTGTCGACGCACAGACGCCGCTGTCGGCCGAAGAGCAGTCCCGCGTGGCGGCGCTGCTGACCTACGGCGCACCATTCGCCGATCAGCCCGACGGCGACCGCTTCGTGGTGATCCCGCGCTTCGGCACGATCTCGCCGTGGGCCAGCAAGGCCACAGATATCGCCCATAACTGCGGCCTCACGCATATCCACCGCATCGAGCGCGGTATCGAGATCACCGTGATCTGCAAGAAGGGCCTGCTGCGCGGGCGCAAGACGCTGGACGCGGATACCCGCGCCGCCGTCGCCGCGCACCTGTTCGACCGCATGACCGAGACCGTGGTCGCCTCGCGTGACGATGCCGCCGGCCTGTTCCAGGAACTGCCGGCCAAGCCGCTGCGCTTTATCGACATCTCGGCCGGGCGCAGCGCGCTGGCCGCGGCCAACGTCGAGATGGGCCTGGCGCTGTCCGAGGACGAGATCGACTACCTGGTCGAAGCCTACGGCAAGCTGGAGCGCAACCCGACCGACGTCGAGCTGATGATGTTCGCGCAGGCCAACAGCGAGCACTGCCGCCACAAGATCTTCAACGCCACCTGGACCATCGACGGCGTGCAGCAGGACAAGTCGCTGTTCGCGATGATCCGCAATACGCACCAGCTCAATCCGCAAGGCTCGATCGTGGCCTACTCGGACAACTCGGCGGTGATGGAGGGGGACGTGGCCGAGCGCTGGTTCCCGCGCGGCGATGACCACAAGTACGGCCGCCACGAGGCGCTGACCCACACGCTGATGAAGGTGGAGACGCACAACCACCCGACCGCGATCTCGCCGTTCCCGGGTGCCTCCACCGGCGCCGGCGGTGAAATCCGCGACGAGGGCGCGACCGGCCGCGGCGCCAAGCCCAAGGCCGGCCTGACCGGCTTCACGGTGTCCAACCTGATGCTGCCCGAGGCCGTCGAGTCCTGGGAAAACGACCGCGACGCCGCCCAGCCGGTGGCGCACCGCAACCCGGAAGACAAGCCCGGCGTGACCGGCAAGCCGGACCGCATCGCCTCGCCGCTGCAGATCATGATCGACGGCCCGCTCGGCGGCGCCGCCTTCAACAACGAATTCGGCCGTGCCAACCTGGGCGGCTATTTCCGCGTCTACGAGCAGAACGTCGGCGGCACTGTGCGCGGCTACCACAAGCCGATCATGATCGCGGGCGGGATCGGCAATATCGACGCCGCGCACACGCACAAGAACCCGCTGCCGGCCGGCACGCTGCTGATCCAGCTGGGCGGCCCGGGCATGCGCATCGGCATGGGCGGCGGCGCCGCCAGCTCGATGGCGACCGGCACCAACACCGCCGATCTGGACTTCGATTCGGTCCAGCGCGGCAACCCCGAGATGGAGCGCCGCGCGCAGGAAGTGATCAACGCCTGCTGGCAGCTCGGCGACGCCAACCCGATCCTGTCGATCCATGACGTCGGCGCGGGCGGCATCTCCAACGCCTTCCCCGAACTGGTGGACGGCGCCGACCGCGGGGCACGCTTCGACCTGCGCCAGGTGCACCTGGAAGAGTCCGGCCTGTCGCCGGCCGAGATCTGGTGCAACGAGTCGCAGGAACGCTATGTGCTGGCGATCGCGCCGGACAGCTTCCCGCAATTCCAGGCCATGTGCCAGCGCGAGCGCTCGCCGTTCGCGGTGGTTGGCATTGCCACGGAAGAAAAGCAGCTGCAACTGGTCGACGCCAGCGTCGACGCCGCGCTCAAGGAGCACTACGCCGTCGACATGCCGATGGACGTGCTGCTGGGCAAGCCGCCGCGCATGCATCGCGACGTCAAGCGCGTCGAGCAGGAACTGCCGGCGGTGGACGTGACCGGCATCAGCCTGGAGCAGGCGGTGCGCGACGTGCTGCGCCATCCGACCGTGGCCAACAAGTCGTTCCTGATCAGCATTGGCGACCGTACCGTGGGCGGCATGAACGCGCGCGACCAGATGGTCGGCCCGTGGCAGGTGCCGGTTGCCGACGTGGCCGTGACCACGCTCGACTACCAGGGCAAGGCCGGCGAAGCGATGACCATGGGCGAGCGCACCCCGCTGGCCGTGATCAATGCGCCGGCCTCCGGCCGCATGGCGATCGGCGAGGCGCTGACCAACCTGGCCGCCGCGCCGGTCAAGGACCTGGGCAAGGTCAAGCTGTCGGCCAACTGGATGGCGGCCTGCGGCGTGGAAGGCGAAGACGCGAAGCTGTATGACACCGTGCACGCCGTCGGCATGGAACTGTGCCCGGCGCTTGGCATCAGCATCCCGGTCGGCAAGGATTCGCTGTCGATGCGCACCAAGTGGCAGGACGACGGCGTCAACAAGGAAGTGGTCGCGCCGGTGTCGCTGATCATCTCGGCCTTTGCCGCGGTGGACGACGTCAATCGCACGCTGACCCCGCAACTGCGCACCGACGCCGGCGACACCGTGCTGATCGCCGTCGACCTCGGCCGTGGCAAGAACCGCATGGCCGGCAGCATCCTGGCGCAGGTGACGCAGCAGGTCGGCGACAGCGCCCCCGACGTCGATAACGCCGAAGACCTGAAGAACTTCTTCAACGTGATCCAGCGCCTGAACCGCGAAGGCAAGCTGCTGGCCTATCACGACCGCTCGGATGGCGGCTTCATGGCCGCGCTGGCGGAAATGGCCTTTGCCGGCCACTGCGGCATCTCGCTCAACGTCGACATGCTGGCGCTGGACCCGCAGCAGGAGCAGGACTACGGCGACGCCAAGAACTGGGCGCAGCAGATCGCCGAGCGCCGCAACGACCAGACCTTGCGCGCGCTGTTCTCGGAAGAGCTCGGCGCGGTGGTGCAGGTGCGCATGGAAGACCGCGACACGGTCTTTGCCGTGCTGCGCGAAGCCGGCCTGTCGGCCTGCAGCCATGTGGTGGGCAAGCCCAACGCGACCGACCAGATCGAGGTCTATCGCGATGCCAGGAAGGTCTTCGGCGCCTCGCGCACCGACCTGCAGCGCAACTGGAGCGAAGTCAGCTGGCGCATCGCGCGCCTGCGCGACAACCCGGCCTGCGCCGACAGCGAATACGACCGCCTGCTCGACGCCGCCGACCCCGGCATCAGCCCGGTGCTGACCTTCGATGCGGCCGAAGACATCGCCGCGCCGTTCATCGCCACCGGCGCCCGCCCGCGCGTGGCGATCCTGCGCGAGCAGGGCGTCAACTCGCAGATCGAGATGGCGTACAGCATGGATCGCGCCGGCTTCGATACGCACGACGTGCACATGAGCGACCTGATCGCAGGCCGCGCCAATCTGGCCGACTTCAGCGGCTTTGTCGCGTGCGGCGGCTTCAGCTACGGCGACGTGCTGGGCGCGGGCGAGGGCTGGGCCAAGACCATCCTGTTCAACGCGCAGATGGCCGAGCAGTTCGCTGCCTTCTTCAACCGCCAGGACACTTTTGCGCTGGGCGTTTGCAACGGCTGCCAGATGATGAGCAACCTGGCCCCGATCATCCCGGGCGCAGGCGCCTGGCCGAAGTTCACGCGCAACCAGTCGGAGCAGTACGAGGCGCGCTTTGTCACGGTCGAGGTGCAGTCGTCGCCGTCGATCTTCTTCGCCGGCATGGAAGGCAGCCGCATTCCGATCGTGGTTGCCCACGGCGAAGGGTTTGCCGACTTCTCGCAGCAGGGCAATATCGACCAGGCCCACGTGGCGCTGCGCTTTGTCGACAACTACGGCGCGGTCACGCAGACCTATCCGCTCAACCCGAACGGCTCGCCCGACGGCATCACCTCGGTGACCACCGTCGATGGCCGCTTCACCGTGCTGATGCCGCACCCGGAGCGTGTGTTCCGTGCCGCGACCATGAGCTGGGCCCCGGACGCGTGGAAGCAGGTGGCCGATGGCGGCAGCCCGTGGATGCGGATGTTCCGCAATGCGCGGAAGTGGGTGGGGTAAGCAGCAGCCCAGGGCTTGCGCCCTTCGTCCCAAGCAAGAGCCACCGGCAGCGCCGGTGGCTTTTTAGTTTTTCGCTGCGCCGGTGAAGGCAGGTTTCAGCCGGCAAGCGGAGGGAGCAGGCGTGAACTCCACGACGCATAGGCATAAGTCAGCATCCGCCCGGCTTCAAAACCAGGGGGCGCCCTGATCTCGCCGCGAGCCTCCTTGTAAGCCACCACGGCGTGCAGGATCTTCTCGGGCGCGTAACGGTCACGCAACGGGAGATAGGGGTGGAGCTGGCGCCAGCCGGGGGCGGCGCCGTCCAGGGTCGCCCAGGCCAGTGCGCAATAGCACATGCCCCGGGACGAGAGATGCCAGAGTTGCCAGTAGCGGCCAGTCGACTCCACGCGCTGCATCCTTGAATCTTGCAGGACCGGCGGGGGCGACCGGACCGTGCCTTACTGGATCTTGGCCTTGTCCTTGAGTGACTTCATCATGGCCTGGAACTGCTCGCGCTGCCAGTTCTGGTCCCCCATCAGCATCTGCGTGAGCTGCGGTTTGACCTCTTCGAACGACGGGATCTTGGCGTCGCGCACGTCGACCAGTTCGATGATATGCCAGCCGAACTGGGTCTTGACCGGGGTATCGGTCAGCTGGCCCTTTTTCAGGCCGGTCATGGCAGCCGAGAACTCAGGGACGTAGCTGCTGCTGTTGGCCCAGTCCAGGTCGCCGCCGTTGGCGGCCGAGCCCGGGTCCTTGGACGAGGCCTTGGCCATGTCCTCGAACTTGGCGCCGCCCTTGATCTTGGCGATGATCGCCTTGGCGTCGGCTTCCTTTTCCACCAGGATATGGCGGGCGTGGTATTCCTTGCCGTTGCCGAACTGCGACTTGATCTTGTCGTACTGCTTGCGCAGCTCGGCGTCGCTGGCGCCGTGGGTCTTAACGTAGTCTTCGAACACTGCGCCGGCCAGCACGTTCAGGCGGGCCTGTTCCAGTTGTTCCTGCACGTCGTCGCGCTGGGTCAGGCCGCGCTTGTTGGCTTCCTGCACGAGCAGTTCGCGGTCGATCAGCATGTTGCGCGCGCGCGAGCGCAGCTCCGGGTTGTCGGGCTGGCCGGTGCCGGCGATCAACTTGTCCAGCTTTGCCGATGAAATGGCCTTGCCATTCACGACGGCGGCATTCTGGGCGATGGCCGGCAGGCTGCCGGCAGCAAGCACAGCCGCCAGGCTGAACGAGAGGACGGTGGTCTTCATGGAATCAGGTCTGAGAGTTGCTGGAAGAATCGCGTGATGATGCGCGGGATTGGTACTCTTGGTCGGTGAACGCAGTCACGGCAAGTGCGTGGATCTGCGCGGGGAACAGACCGCGCAGCGCATCATACACCATGCGGTGTCGCGCAACCCGGCTGTGACCCGTAAAGCGCTCGCTGACGATTGTCACGTCGTAATGTCCGCCGCCGGATGCGGCGCCGGCATGTCCGGCGTGCAGCGCGCTGTCGTCGCGCACGGCCAGGTGGCTGGGGGCGAGCGCTTCGCGCAGCATCGCCTCGATAGTGGCGGGATCGGCTGCCATCAATGGTTTCCTTCGGTTCGGGGTGCGGGGGCGGGGCCGTCAGTCCTGGCTGTTCTCGGGCATGTGGCGCGACAGCCAGACACTCTGGGCGACGATGAACACCAGCATCAGCCCCATGCTGCCGAACAGCTTGAAGTTGACCCAGGCCTCGGTCGAGAACTGGTAGGCCACGTACAGGTTCAGCACGCCCATGGCGGCAAAGAAGCCGGCCCAGGCGGCGTTCAGGCGCGCCCACACCGGGTCGGGCAGGGTCACCTGTTTTTCCATCATGGCGCGGATCAGGTTCTTGCGCCAGCCGATCACCGAGCCCAGCAGCCCCACCGCGAACATCCAGTAGAGCACGGTCGGCTTCCACTTGATGAAGGTCTCGTTGTGCAGCACCAGCGTGGCACCGCCGAACACCGCGATGATCAGCAGGCTGACCCACTGCATCGGCTCGACCTTGCGGTGGCGGAACCAGACCCAGCCGATCTGCAGCACGGTGGCGCCAATGGCCACGGCGGTGGCGGTGTAGATGTCAGCCAGCTTGAAGGCGGCAAAAAACAGGATGACCGGGAACAGGTCGAACAGGAATTTCATGCGGTACCAGGTTGTGTCCGGCGTGCTTGCCGGAGCATTCAGCGCTGCGGGTCGCGCCGGGGGTTGTCGTCGCTGCCGGCGGCGTGGGCATCATCCGCCGCACGCTGTGCCGGGTCGCGATCATCGAATTTTAGCGCAGCCGAGTTGATGCAATAGCGCAGGCCGGTCGGGGCGGGGCCATCCTCGAAGACATGGCCGAGATGGCTGCCGCATTCCTTGCAGCGTACCTCCACCCGCGTCATGCCGTGGCTGTGGTCGACGTGCTCGGCAATCACCTCGCCGTTGATGGCGCGGAAATAGCTGGGCCAGCCGCAGCCGGCATCGAACTTGGTGGCGGATTCGAACAGCGGCGTGCCGCAGCCCACGCAGTGGTAGATGCCGTTGTCCCAGTGGTCCCAGTAGCGGCCGGTGAACGGGCGCTCGGTGGCGGCCTCGCGGGTCACGCGGTATTCGATGTCGGAGAGTTGTTCACGCCACTCGGCGTCGGTCTTGGTGGTGGTCATGGTCTTGTCCTCGCAGGGCTTCCTCGGATGGGTTCCTCAGTTAAGGCATTGGTCGTGCGAACTGCGCGAACCTTACACCGGCAGGCGCCGGCGTGCAGGGCACGGATCACATGACGTCACGACGAGCAACTGACTTCCAGGCCGGAGGCCCAGTCCGGCGGCAGCGCCGCGTAGTGCTCTGCTTCCGGCTGCTCGTCGAAGGGGCGCGACAGCACTGCCAGCAGGCGGTCCACTTCGGTGAAGTCCTTCTCGCGTGCGTGCCGGATCGCGGTTTCGGCCAGGTGGTTGCGCAGCACGTACTTGGGGTTGACTGCCAGCATTTCCAGTTCGCGCGCGGCATCGTGCGACTGCTCGGCGCGCAGGCGCACGCGATAGTCGGCCACCCATGCGTCGAAGGCGGCGCGGTCCAGGAACAGGTCGCGCACCGGCGCGTCGCGCGAGGCATCGGTGGACGAAATGCCGCACAGCTTGCGCCAGAACAGCGTGTAGTCCACGCGCTGGCCGTGCAGCAGCTGGAACAGGCTGGTCAGCAGCGGCTCATCGCTCTTGTCATCGCCGCCGGCGGGCGGGCGCAGGCCCAGCTTGGCGCGGTAGTGGCGGAAGAATGCCGCGGCATAGCGGTCGCGGAACGGGTCCAGCGCCGCGGGGGGGGGGGGGGGGGGGGGGGGGGGGGGGG
>NZ_JBYSZW010000010.1:0-137995 GCF_058787575.1 Cupriavidus sp. FW305-3-2-15-C-LB2 | reverse complement strand
GCGCGCGCGGCTGCCACGGCAGCGTCGCGCGCGCCTTCCTGGTCGGCATCCTCTGGCGGCAGCCACAGCGGCAGCAGCGCCTGCGCCAGGCAGTGCAGGTTCCAGAATGCCACCTGCGGCTGCTGGCTGTAGGCGTAGCGGCCCTGCGTGTCGGAGTGGTTGCAGATATGGTTGGCGTCGAACGCGTCGAGGAAGCCAAATGGGCCGTAGTCGATGGTCAGGCCCAGGATCGACATATTGTCGGTGTTCATCACGCCGTGGCAGAAGCCCACCGCCTGCCAGTGCGCGATCAGGTCGGCGGTGCGCAGCGAGACCTCGCGCAGCAGCGCCTGGTAGGGCTGGGCGTCGTCGCGGCACGCGGGCATGAAGTTGTCGATGACGAAATCCGCCAGCTTGCGCAGCGCGGCGACGTCGTCGTGCGCGGCGAAATGCTCGAAGTGCCCGAAGCGGATAAAGGTCGGCGACAGCCTGGTCACCACCGCGGAGGTTTCGATGGTCTCGCGCCGCACCGGCGCGTCCGAGCCCATGATAGACAGCGCGCGCGTGGTCGGCACGCCCAGTGCGGCCATGGCTTCGGAGCAGAGGTACTCGCGGATCGACGAGCGCAGCACCGCGCGGCCATCGGCCATGCGCGAGTAGGGCGTCAGGCCCGCGCCCTTGAGCTGGATTTCCCACGGGCCGGTGGCGGTCTCGGCCTGCGCCAGGCGGATGGCGCGGCCGTCGCCGAGCTGGCCAGCCCAGACCCCGAACTGGTGCCCGGAATAGACCGTGGCGAGCGGGTCGGCCCAGTCCGGCACCTGGTTGCCGATAAAGGTCTCGATGAAGTCCTGCTGGCTGCCGATGCCGGCATCCCAGCCGAGCAGGGCCGCAGCGGCCGGCGCCACCCCCACCAGGTAGGGCGCTGGCAGCGGCGTCGGGCGCAGCCGCGTGAAGAACTGCGCGCCGAGTTCGGCAAAGCCGGGCGCGGTGCGCCAGGGCGCGGACAGCGTTGCCGGCGTGGCTGCGTCGGAGGGCTGCGGAGCTTGTGACTGGGGCGTGTCTGGCATCGCGTAGGGGCGCCTCGGGGCGCAAGGGGCGGTGCGAATTCCGTGCGCTCGTCCATGTGCGGCGAACCGCGTAAAAGGCGGTGCGGCGCGGCATGCCGGGGGCACGAAAATGCGGTGGTGGCTAGGGAAAACGACATGTTGAGGTGCAACATGCCACGCAGTATTGTACGTCCTCAACGGCACTCGACCGCTCGACCGAGTTAATGCCGCCATGCACCGCACGGTTATTTTCCTCCTTCAGTGCGCACATGAATCCGGTGCATGGGCTTTTCGCAGAATTGCGGCCCCGAATTCGATGGCAATGCCGGCGGCAACCCCGACGGCAATACACAACAACAGTACGGCAGTGCACAACGAGATCGGCCGGACGCCGATTTGGTGCATGGAAACGACCGACAAAAAATAGTACGGTTGTTCGTTTTCAGGCGAATCACACAAGACTTTCAGGAGGCAGGTTCATGGCATTGATGGGTCAAATGATGAGCGCGCCGCTGCTCATTTCCTCCATCATCAAACACGCCGCGCGTTATTACGGCAGCACCGAGATCGTCTCGCGGCGCACGGAGGGCGACCTGCATCGCTACACGTACCGCGATTGCGAACTGCGCGCCCGCAAGCTGGCGCAGGCGCTCGGCGCACTGGGCGTGAAGCAGGGCGAGCGCGTCGGCACGCTGGCCTGGAACGGCTACCGCCACCTCGAGATTTACTACGGCGTGTCCGGCATGGGCGCCGTCTGCCATACCATCAACCCGCGCCTGTTTCCCGAGCAGATTGCCTATATCGTCAACCATGCGGAGGACGGCTATGTCTTCTTCGACCTGACCTTCCTGCCGCTGGTGGAAGGCGTGGCGCCGCATTGCCCCAACGTCAGGGGCTGGGTGGCGATGACCGACCGCGCGCATATGCCGGCCGAATCCAAGGTGCCGCTGCTGTGCTACGAGGAGCTGGTCGACGCGCAGGACGGCGACTACGAATGGCCGCAGTTCGACGAGAATCTGGCGTCGAGCCTGTGCTACACCTCGGGCACCACCGGCAACCCCAAGGGCGCGCTGTACTCGCACCGCTCGACGGTGCTGCACTCGTACGCGTCGGCACTGCCCGACGCGCTGGGCTGCTCCGCCAGCGACGTGATCCTGCCCGTGGTGCCGATGTTCCACGTCAATGCCTGGGGCCTGCCGTACTCGGTGCCGCTGGTCGGCGCCAAGCTGGTGCTGCCCGGTGCCAAGCTGGACGGGGCGTCGATCTATGAACTGTTCGAGCAGGAGAAGGTGACCTTCTCCGCCGGCGTGCCGACGGTGTGGCTCGGCCTGCTCCAGCACGTGCAGTCGAACAAGCTGAAGTTCTCCAGCTTCCGTCGCACCGTGATCGGCGGCTCGGCTGTGCCGCCCGCGATGACCCGTGCGTTCGAGGCGCTGAACGTCGAAGTGATCCATGCCTGGGGCATGACCGAGATGTCACCACTTGGCACGGCGTGCAAGCTGCTAGCCAGGCACGAAGCTCTCTCTGACGCGGATCGCCACAAAATCCAGGAAAAACAGGGCCGCGTGATCTTCGGTGTGGACATGAAGATTGTCGACGGCGAAGGCAAGGAGCTGCCGTGGGACGGCAAGGCCTTCGGCGACCTGATGGTGCGCGGCCCATGGGTCATCGAGCAGTATTACCGCAATGGCACCAGCCCCCTGGCCGACGGCTGGTTCCCGACCGGCGACGTGGCCACCATCGACGCCGATGGCTTCATGCAGATCACCGACCGCAGCAAGGACGTGATCAAGTCCGGCGGCGAATGGATCTCGTCGATCGATATCGAGAACGTCGCCGCCGCGCACCCCGCGGTGCATATGGCGGCCTGCATCTCGGCCTACCACCCCAAGTGGGATGAACGCCCGCTGCTGGTGGTGGTGAAGAAGCCCGGCGCCGAAGTCACCCGCGAAGAACTGCTGCAGTTCTTCGATGGCAAGGTCGCCAAGTGGTGGATCCCGGACGACGTGGCCTTTGTCACCGAGATCCCGCTGACCGCCACCGGCAAGATGCAGAAGCTCAAGCTGCGCGAGCAGTTCAAGGACTACAAGCTGCCGACTGCCTGACGCCGGCACGCGCTTTCCGGTGCGCCATGCCTGCTTGCGGCATGGCGTGTTCGGGGCGGCTGCAAGGCGTGGCATGGAGGACGCCGCGCAGCCAGCCAAATTCGACGACAAGCCAACGACAAGAGTGAAGGAGACAGGTATGACCAAAATGCGTCCGCTGGTGGCCGGTGTGGCCGTGTTTGCCGCACTGGGTTCTGCGCTGGTTTCAGGTACCGCACTCGCGGATACGGTGAAGATTGCCTTCATTGACCCGCTATCGGGGCTGATGGCTCCCGTTGGGCAGAACCAGCTCAAGAGCTGGCAGTATGTCGCCGACATCGCCAACCAGAAGAACTGGGCCGGCGCGCACAAGTTCGAGGTGGTGGGTTTCGACAACAAGCTGTCGCCGCAGGAAAGCCTGACCATCCTCAAGCAGGCGGTCGACCAGGGCATCCGCTATATCGTGCAGGGCAACGGCTCGTCGGTCGGGCTGGCGCTGCAGGACGCGGTGGCCAAGCACAACGAGCGCAATCCGGGCAAGGAAATCGTCTACCTGAACTACGCCGCGGTGGACCCGGACATGACCAATTCCAAATGCAACTTCTGGCATTTCCGGCTCGACGCCAACTCGGACATGAAGATGGAGGCGCTGACCACCTTCCTGGCCAAGGACCCGAACGTCAAGAAGGTCTACCTGATCAACCAGAACTACTCGTTCGGCCACCAGGTGGCGCGTGCCGCCAAGGACTACCTGAAGCGCAAGCGCCCGGACATCCAGATCGTCGGTGAAGACCTGCACCCGCTGGCCCAGGTCAAGGACTTTGCCCCGTACGCGGCCAAGATCAAGGCCTCCGGCGCCGATACCGTGATCACCGGCAACTGGGGCAGCGACCTGGCGCTGCTGATCAAGGCGGGCAAGGATGCCGGCCTGACCACCAACTACTACACCTACTACGCCGGCACCACCGGCGTGCCCACGGCGATGGGCGCCACCGGCGCCGAGCACGTCAAGTATGTCGGCTACTACAACCCCAACAACAAGGGGTTCAAGGGGGCTGATGTCATCGAGGGCTTCAAGAAGAAGTACAACGACGACTTCTACGTGATGGCCTCCTACACCGGCATTGCCATGCTGTCCAAGGCCTTCAAGGACACCGGCTCGACCGATCCGATCAAGGTCGCCAAGGCGCTCGAGGGCATCAAGGTCGACAGCATGAACGGCACGGTCGAGATGCGCAACTCGGACCACCAGGCGCAGCAGCCGCTGGTGGTCGCCACCTGGACCAAGGTGGATGGCAAGGAAATCAAGTACGACCAGGAAAACACCGGCTACGGCTGGAAGACCAACGCGCTGATGGACCAGTACGTGTCGGCCCAGCCGACCTCCTGCCAGATGAAGCGGCCGGGCTGATCCTGTCCGTGACGGGCCGGCCACGCTGACAAAGTGGCCGCCCGATCCTGCATACTTTCAGTCTTTTTCGGTCGATACCGGGGAGCGTCCGGGGCGGGCAACCGCCCCCGGAGGGGGGCGCTCACCCTCAATCCAACCGGACGGACGCCGGCATGCCCACGCATGGCGGCGCCAGCTTGAAGGACACGCTGTGGAATTCTTCGTCATCTCACTGCTGAACGGCATCAGCTACGGGCTGCTGCTGTTCATGCTGTCATCGGGCCTTACGCTGATCTTCAGCATGATGGGCGTGCTCAACTTTGCCCATGCCAGCTTCTACATGCTGGGCGCCTACTTCGCCTACACCATCGCCAGCAAGGTCGGGTTCTGGCCGGCGCTGATCTTCGCGCCGCTGCTGGTGGCCGGCGCGGGCGCGCTGGTGGAGCGCTTCGGCCTGCGCACGGTGCACAAGTACGGCCACGTGGCCGAGCTGCTGTTCACCTTCGGCCTGGCCTACCTGATGGAAGAGGGCGTCAAGCTGGTGTGGGGCCTGGCGGCGGTGCCGTACCGGATCCCCGCGGAGCTGGACGGGCCGCTGTTCACGGTGTTCACCTCGTCCTTCCCCAAGTACCGCGCCTTCATGATGCTGGTGTCGCTGGGCATGCTGGTGGCGATCTACCTGGTGCTGACGCGTACCCGCATCGGGCTGGTGATCCAGGCCGCGCTGACGCACCCGGAAATGGTCGAGGCGCTGGGCCACAACGTGCCGCGCGTGTTCATGATGGTGTTTGGCGGCGGCGCCGCGCTGGCCGGGCTGGCGGGAGTGATCGGCGGCAATGCCTTTGTCACCGAGCCATCGATGGCCGCGGCGGTCGGGTCGATCGTGTTCGTGGTGGCGGTGGTGGGCGGCATGGGATCGCTGGTGGGCGCCTTCATTGCGTCGATCCTGATCGGCGTGCTGCAGACCTTCGCGGTCACCATCGACGCCTCGCTGGCGGGCCTGATGACCAGCCTGGGGCTGGCGGTCAGCGAGGCCACGCCGTTCTATTCCTTGTGGAAGCTCACGGTGGCCCAGGTGGCGCCGGTGCTGCCGTACCTGCTGCTGGTGGTGATGCTGATCTTCCGCCCGCGTGGACTGATGGGAACCCGGGAGAGCTGACACCATGGAGCAAGCGATGCAACAACCCCGCGAGCCGGTGGTGACCGGCCGCACCCTGCGCTACCGCCCGCTGAACCTGGCGCGCTGGATCATCTGGAGCCTGACCGTGCTGGTCATGCTGGTGCTGCCGCTGATCTTCACCGGGGGCTTCGCCATCACGCTGATGTCGCAGATGGGCATCATGATCATTTTTGCGCTGTCGTACAACATGCTGCTCGGGCAGACCGGCATGCTGTCGTTCGGCCACGCGGTCTACTCCGGCCTGGGCGCGTTTATCGCCGTGCATGTGCTGAACATGGTCGGGGCGGGCAAGGTCTGGCTGCCGGTGTCGATGCTGCCGCTGGTGGGCGGCCTGGCCGGCGCCTTCTTCGGCGTGATCTTCGGCTACGTCACCACCAAGAAGTCCGGCACCACCTTTGCCATGATCACCATGGGCATCGGCGAGATGGTGTTCGCCAGCTCGCTGATGTTTCCGGAGTTCTTCGGCGGCGAGGGTGGCATCTCCACCAACCGCGTGGTCGGCGATCCGTTCCTGGGCATCACCTTCGGGCCCGGGCGCCAGGTCTACTACCTGATCGCGGCGTGGTGCCTGCTGTCGATGGTGGCGATGTACGCCTGGACGCAGACGCCGCTGGGCCGCATCGCCAACGCCGTGCGCGACAACCCCGAGCGGGTCGAGTTCATCGGCTACAACACCCAGCGCGTGCGCTACCTGGTGCTGATCCTGTCGGCATTCTTCGCCGGTATCGCCGGGGCGCTGGGCGCCATCAACTTCGAGATCGTCTCGGCCGAGAACGTCAGCGCGGTGCGCTCCGGCGGCGTGCTGCTGGCGGTGTTCATCGGTGGCGCGGGCGTGTTCTTCGGGCCCATCATCGGCGCGGTGGTGTTCGTGCTGTTCGCGGTGGCGCTGTCGGACCTGACCAAGGCCTGGCTGCTGTACCTGGGCCTGTTCTTCGTGCTGATGGTGATGTTCGTGCCGGGCGGGCTGGCCAGCCTGCTGCTGATGCAGGTGCCGCTGCTGGGCAAGGGCAAGCTGGGCCGCATGCTGCCGTCCTACGCGCGTGCCGGCGGCGCCGCCGTGGTGCTGCTGCTGGCCATGATCCTGACGGTCGAGCTGGTCTACAAGGTGCAGGTCGACAGCGCCAACGGCACCACGATGTCGCTGTTCGGCGTCGGCTTCGATGCCGCAACCTGGACGCCATGGCTGGCGGCGGCCGCGCTGTGGGCGGCTGGCCTGTTCGCGTGGCGGCTGGCGGCGGCGCGGGTGCGCAGCGCGTGGGACAAGGTACAGATGGAAATCGCAGGAGGCAGGCCATGACAGCGGCACTGGAACTGACCGATGTACGCAAGAAGTTCGGCCAGACGGAAATCATCCGCGGCGTGAACCTGAGCATCCCGAAGGGCGAGCGCCATGCGCTGATCGGGCCCAATGGCGCAGGGAAGTCGACGACCTTCAACCTGATTTCCGGCCGGTTTGCGCCGAGCAGCGGGACCGTGCGGCTCAATGGCGCGGAGATCGGCGGGCTGCAGCCGTTCGTGATCAACCGCATGGGGCTGTCGCGCAGCTTCCAGATCACCAACATCTTCCATCGGCTGTCGGTGTTCGAGAACCTGCGCTGCGCGGTGCTGTGGTCGCTCGGCTACAAGTATTCGTTCTGGCACCGGCTCAAGGGCCTGCGCGACACGCGCGAGCGCGCGGAGGAGGTGCTGGAGCTGATCGGCATGCAGCACCGCCGCGACAGCCAGGCGGGCCTGCTGACCTATGCCGAGCAGCGTGCGCTGGAGATCGGCATCACCATCGCCGGCGGCGCCGAGGTGATCCTGCTGGACGAGCCCACCGCGGGCATGAGCCGCTCCGAGTCCGATCACGCGGTGGAGCTGATCCGCAAGGTCACCGTCGGCAAGACGCTGGTGATGGTGGAGCACGACATGAGCGTGGTGTTCGGCCTGGCCGACCGCATCTCTGTGCTGGTCTACGGCGAAGTGATCGCCACGGACACCCCGCAGGCCATCCGCAACAACCGCAAGGTCAAGGAAGCCTACCTGGGCACAACCCTCGACGAGGAAGCCACCGAAGGAGCGCACTGATGGGCAAGCGCATGCTGAACGTCCAGGGCCTGCACGCCTACTACGGCAAGAGCCATATCCTCCACGGCGTGGACGCGCATATCGACGAAGGCGAGATCGTCGCGCTGCTGGGCCGCAACGGGGTGGGGCGCTCGACCATGGCCAAGGCCATCCTCGGCATGGTCAAGGCCGAGGGCTCGGTGCGGTTTCGCGACGAAGAGATCCTGGGGCGGCGCACCTTCGAGATCGCGCACCTCGGGATCGGCTATGTGCCGGAGAACCGGGATATCTTTCCGACGCTGACCGTGCGGCAGAACCTGCTGCTGGGCGAGAAGCGCAACCCACGGCAGGCCAGGCCGCGCTGGACCGTCGAGGACATGTTCAACATGTTCCCGCGGCTGAAGGAGCGCGAGAACACCTCGGCCGGCGTGCTCTCCGGCGGCGAGCAGCAGATGCTGACGTTGTGCCGCACGCTGATGGGCGACCCCGACCTGGTGCTGATCGACGAACCGACCGAAGGCCTGGCGCCGATGATCGTGGCCCTGGTCGGGGACTACCTGAAGACGCTGAAGGAGCGGGGTATTTCCGTGCTGCTGATCGAGCAGAAGCTGGCGATCGCGCTGGATATTTCCCAGCGCGTCTACGTGATGGGGCACGGGCATATTGTGTTCGAGGGGACGCCCGCGGAACTGAAGGCCAACTCGCAAATCAGGAAGGAGTGGCTGGAGGTTTGACTTCGGCCACTGTGCGCTCCCCTTGCCAACTGTGTGCTCCCTCTTCCGCTTGCGGGAGAGGGCCGAAAACCGCCGGCTTTGGCAAGTCAAACGGCATATCCTCATAGTCGATCAGCCGCGACTTCTTCACCGCCCGGTACCCCCACCACAGCGCCAGGAACGCGGGCACGCCGATATAGGTCGCCACGATCTCCGGCCACCGGTTCGGAATATCCGCAAACGCCTGGTAGTTCTGCCCGGCCACGATCACCACACACAGCACCACGGTAAAAATGGGGCCGAAGGGATAGAGCGGCGAGCGGTAGGCCAGCATGCCAACGTCATAGCCCTGGTGCACCAGCCCGCGACGGAAGCGGTAATGGCTGATGGCAATGCCCAGCCAGGCAAAGAAGCCGGTCATGGCCGACGTGTTGAGCAGCCACAGGTAGACCGCCTTGTCCCCGAACAGCGAACTGAAGAAACACAGCGCGCCCACGGCGGTGGTGGCCAGCAGCGCATTGAACGGCACGCCGCTCACGGTCAGCTTGCCGAACGCGCGCGGCGCGCGGCCGCTGACGGCGAGGCCGTAGAGGATCCGGGTCGACACATACATGCTGGAGGTGCCGGCCGAGAGCAGCGCGGTCAGCACCACCGCGTTCATCAGCCCCGCAGCAAAGGCCAGGCCGGCGTGGCGGAACACCAGTGCAAACGGACTCACGCCCACGTCGGTGACGTCGTTGCGCAGCAGGCTGGGATCGGTATAGGGAATCAGCACCCCGATGATCAGGATCGCGACCACATAGAACAGCAGGATGCGCCAGAAGGTCTGCCGGATCGCGCGCGGGATGGTCCTGGCCGGGTTCTCCGCTTCGCCGGCGGCCACGCCCACCGTTTCCGTGCCCTGGAAGGAGAAGCCCGCGATCATCGCCACGCCGATCATGGCCGGGATGCCGCCGACAAAGGGCGCGTCACCCATGGTGAAGTTGTGCCAGCCAGACTGCGGGCCGCCTTTCATGATGCCGAAGATCATCAGCAGGCCCACGCCCAGGAACACGATCACGGTCACCACCTTGATCAGCGCGAACCAGTACTCGGCCTCGCCGAAGCCGCGCACCGAGAATGCATTGAGCCCGAACATCAGCAGCAGGAACGCGGCGCTCCAGACCACGCCGGGCATTTCGGGGAACCAGTACTGCATCACCAGCTGCGCCGCGGTCAGTTCCACGGCGATGGTCACCGCCAGGCTGAACCAGTAGTTCCAGCCCAGCGCGAAGCCGAAGCCTTCGTCGACATAGAGCGCGCTGTAGGTGACGAAGGAGCCGGCCACCGGCATATGCACCGCCAGCTCGCCCAGGCTGGTCATCAGGCAATAGACCATCAGCCCGAGCAGCATATACATCAGCAGCGCGCCGCCGGGGCCGGCCTGCGCGATCGAGGCGCCCGAGGCCACGAACAGCCCGGTGCCGACCGCGCCGCCGATGGCAATCATGCTCAGGTGGCGGGCCTTGAGCCTGCGCTTGAGGTGGTCGTGCTCGACCACCGGGTGCTGGTGCTCGTGGGCGTGGGAATGCGAGGGGGAAGACATCAGGGTCGCTGGACCTTCCGCCGATCCGGCATCTTGTGGAACCCGGACGGCAAAAAACGAAAAGCCGCGAGTTTACAGGGTCGGCCCGCGCGATTTGTCCGTGTCGGCCAAATAAAGTCCGATACTGGTTTAGAGGCGGCACTCAGTCGCACTCGGCAAGTGCTTTATCCGCCATGGCGGGACGATTTGGCACCGCGTCAGGCGCCCCGCCATGCATCGCGGTCAGGGGCGGCATTAGCGCCGCGCATGTCGCCGGAAAAGTCCGAAAATTAAAATTGAACGACCGTGCTATTTTGTGTATGCTTGTTTCGCCCAGGCGCCGGAAGGCGTTGCGGGACGCGGGAAAGCGGCAGGTCGGGCGGAGGGTTTACCCGCTCATGACGGCAGCCTCCCGCAGCAGTCGCCGGCCGCTGCCGGCCGCGCCGTGCAGTAAAAATTGAATTCGAGAATTCGAATCCCGAGACAACTTTTGACACCAAAGGAACCAGCATGACAGCGCAGTATCAGGTTCAGGACGGCGTAGCCGTCATCACGCTCGACAATCCCCCTGTCAACGGCCTGGGTCACAGCACCCGGCTTGGCATCGTCGAAGGCATGACCCGTGCGCTGGACGATGCCGCCGTCAAGGCCATCGTCATCACCGGCGCTGGCAAGGCTTTCTCGGGCGGCGCCGACATCCGTGAATTCAATACGCCCAAGGCCATGCAGGAGCCGACGCTGCACTCGGTGATCCGCGTGCTGGAAGGCTCGTCCAAGCCGGTCGTGGCCGCCGTGCACTCGGTCGCCATGGGTGGCGGCCTGGAGCTGGCGCTGGGCTGCAACTACCGCGTGGCGTCCAAGGGCGCCCAGATCGCGCTGCCGGAAGTGAAGCTGGGCCTGCTGCCGGGCGCCGGCGGCACGCAGCGCCTGCCGCGCGTGATCGGCCTGGAGGCCGCGGCCAACATGATCGTGTCGGGCACCCCGGTGCTGTCCGAGAAGTTTGCCGGCACCAAGCTGTTCGATGAAATCGTCGACGGTGACGTGCTGCCCGCCGCGGTCAAGTTCGCGCAGAACGTTGGCGCCGCCACCGGCCCGCATCCGAAGGTGCGCGACCTGAAGGTGCGCCACGAGAACCCCGAAGGCTACCTGGGCTTTGCCCGCAATACCGTGGCCGCGATGGCCAAGAACTTCCCGGCGCCGCTGAAGTGCCTGGAAGCGGTGGCCGGCTCGCTCAAGCCGTTCGAACAGGGCCTGAAGCAAGAGCGCGAGGGCTTCCTCTACCTGGTTACCACGCCGGAATCGCGCGCGCTGCGCCACGCCTTCTTTGGCGAGCGTGCCGCCAGCAAGATCCCCGATGTGCCCGAAGGCACGCCGACCCGCAAGATCGAGAAGGTCGCCGTGATCGGCGCCGGCACCATGGGCGGCGGCATCAGCATGAACTTCCTCAACGCGGGCATCCCGGTCACCATCCTGGAAACCAAGCAGGAAGCGCTCGACCGCGGCGTCGGCATCATCCGCAAGAACTACGAGAACAGCGCCAAGAAGGGCAAGCTCACGCAAGAGAAGGTCGAGCAGCGCATGGGCCTGCTCAGCACCACGCTGTCCTATGACGACCTCAAGGACGCCGACCTGATCATCGAGGCCGTGTTCGAAGAGATGGGCGTCAAGGAGACCGTGTTCAAGAAGCTGGATGAAGTCGCCAAGCAAGGCGCGATCCTGGCCTCGAACACCTCCACGCTGGACGTCAACAAGATCGCCTCGTTCACCAAGCGTCCGCAGGACGTGGTCGGCATGCATTTCTTCAGCCCGGCCAATGTGATGAAGCTGCTGGAAGTGGTGCGCGGCGAGAAGACCGGCAAGGACGTGCTGGCCACGGTCATGCAGGTCGGCAAGAAGATCAAGAAGACCGCGGTGGTGTCGGGCGTTTGCGACGGCTTTATCGGCAACCGCATGATCGAGCAGTACAGCCGCCAGGCTGGCTACCTGCTGGACGAAGGCGCGCTGCCGGAGCAGGTCGACAAGGCCATCGAGAAGTTCGGCTTTGCCATGGGCCCGTTCCGCATGGGCGACCTGGCCGGCAACGACATCGGCTGGGCCATCCGCAAGCGCCGCGCGGTGGACAAGCCGGAGATCCAGTATTCCAAGACCGCCGACCTGCTGTGCGAGATGGGCCGCTTCGGCCAGAAGACCGGCGCGGGCTGGTACGACTACAAGGCGGGCGACCGCAAGCCGTACCCGAACCAGCAGGTCAACGACATGATCGTGCAGCACTCGAAGGACCTGGGCATCACGCGCCGCAAGATCTCTGACGAAGAGATCGTCGAGCGCCTGGTGTTCGCGCTGGTCAACGAAGGCGCCAGGATCCTGGAGGAAGGCATTGCTTCCAAGGCCTCGGATATCGACATGGTGTACCTGACCGGCTACGGCTTCCCGCTGTTCCGCGGCGGCCCGATGCTGTACGCGGACCAGGTCGGCCTGTACAACGTGGCGCTGTCGATGAAGCGCTACGCCAAGGGCTACCACGGTGAAGCGTGGCAGGTCGCGCCGCTGCTGCAGAAGCTGGCGGACGAAGGCAAGGGCTTCAACGGTTAATACCGCCACATGGTTCAGCCTGGAGCTGAGATGAACACCACCATCGGACCGGACGATTGCCTGCTGGTGATCGACGTGCAGAACGACTTCATGCCGGGCGGCGCGCTTGCCGTGCCCCACGGCGATGAAGTGGTGCCCGTCATCAACCGGCTGGCGCGTGCGTTCGGTCATGTGGTGCTGACGCAGGACTGGCATCCCGTCAGCCACGTCTCGTTCGCGGCCAACCATGCGGGCACGCAGCCGTTCCAGACGCTGGCGCTGCCGTATGGCGAGCAGGTGCTGTGGCCGGTGCACTGCGTGCAGGGCACGCCCGGCGCTGCGCTGCATGCGGGCTTGCACGTGCCGCATGCGCGGCTGGTGATCCGCAAGGGCCATCACGCCGATGTGGACAGCTACTCCGCCTTCCTGGAGGCGGACCGCACCACGCGCACCGGGCTGGCCGGCTACCTGCGCGAGCATGGCGTCAGGCGCGTGTTCTGCGCGGGTCTGGCGACGGACTACTGCGTGGCCTGGAGCGCGCTCGATGCACGCGCCGCGGGCTTCGCGGCCGCGGTGATCGAGGATGCCTGCCGCGCCATCGACCTGGAAGGGTCGCTGGCCAAAGCATGGCAGGACCTCGGCGCCGCCGGCGTTGCGCGCGTCACGTCCGCTGAACTGCTCAAGGGCCAGGGCTGAACCGAACCACCGAACTGAACGACACAAGAGAATCCGAGGAGCAAGACATGAACGAAGCAGTCATCGTATCCACCGCGCGGACCCCGCTGGCCAAGAGCTGGAAGGGCGCCTTCAACATGACCCACGGCGCCACGCTCGGCGGTCATGCCGTCCAGCACGCCATTGCCCGCGCCAAGATCGAGGCCGCCGAAGTGGAAGACGTGCTGATGGGCTGCGCCAACCCGGAAGGTGCCACCGGCGCCAACATCGCACGCCAGATCGCACTGCGCGCCGGCTGCCCGGTGACCGTGCCCGGCGCCACCGTCAACCGCTTCTGCTCGTCCGGCCTGCAGACCATCGCCATGGCCGCGCAGCGCGTGATCGCTGATGAGGGCGACATCTTCGTCGCCGGCGGCGTGGAAAGCATCTCGTGCGTGCAGCAGGAGATGAACCGCCATATGGTCCAGGAAAGCTGGCTGCTGAAGAACAAGCCGGAAATCTACTGGAACATGCTGCAGACCGCCGAGAACGTGGCCAAGCGCTACAACATCTCGAAGGAGCGCCAGGACGAGTACGGCGTGCGCAGCCAGCAACGCGCCGCCGCCGGGCAGGAAGCCGGCAAGTTCAAGGACGAGATCGTGCCGATGACGGTGCTGGCGGGCGTGGCCGACAAATCGACCGGCCAGCTGGTGACCAAGGAAGTCACCGTCTCCGCCGACGAGGGCATCCGCGCCGATACCACGCTGGAAGGCGTGTCCAAGATCCGCAGCGCGGTGCCGGGTGGCGTGATCACCGCCGGCAATGCCTCGCAGTTCTCGGACGGCGCTTCGGCAGCGGTGGTGATGAATGCGCGCGTCGCCGAGGCCCGCGGCCTGCAGCCGCTGGGCGTGTTCCGCGGCTTTGCCGTGGCTGGCTGCGAGCCGGACGAGATGGGTATCGGCCCGGTCTTTGCTGTGCCCAAGCTGCTGAAGAAGGCCGGCCTGAAGGTCGACGACATCGGCCTGTGGGAGCTGAACGAAGCCTTCGCCGTGCAGGTGCTGTACTGCGCCGACACGCTCGGCATCCCGATGGACCGGCTGAACGTCAACGGCGGCGCCATCGCCGTGGGCCACCCCTACGGTGTGTCGGGCGCGCGCCTGGTCGGCCATGCGCTGATCGAAGGCAAGCGCCGCGGCGTCAAGTACGTGGTGGTGACCATGTGCATCGGCGGCGGCCAGGGCGCGGCCGGCCTGTTCGAAGTGCTCTGATGTCGGCTGCGGGCACCGCGCGGGCCACGCCCGCCGACATGCTCGCCTGGGGCCGGGAGGTGCTGGCCAGCCAGCCCTTCTCGGTCCTGGTCGGCACCGAACTGGCGGCGTTGTCGCCGGGCAAGGCTGAGTTGCGCCTGCCGATCCGTCAGGACCTGCGGCAGCAGCACGGCTTCCTGCACGGCGGCGTGGTCAGCTACCTGGCCGACAATGCGCTGACCTACGCGGGCGGCGCGGCCATGGCGGTGCCGGTCGTGACATCCGAGTACAAGATCAACTACGTGCGCCCGGCGATCGGCGAGCTGCTGATCGCCCGCGCCGAATGCGTCAGCGCCGGCCGCCAGCAGGCGGTGGTGCGCTGCGACGTGTACGTCGTCAGGGATGGCGAGGAGAGGCTCTGCGCGGTGGCGCAGGGAACGATCGCGCGCCTTGGCGAAGGCGCCTGAGCGGCACGCAGGGAAGGGCGCGGCAGCGCCCTTTTTTGACCGCGCCCGGCGCCTCCCATGCTAGCAAAAAGAACTCGCGGCACGCCACGCAGTGCGCCGCATGGAGACACCATGTCGATGATCCTATCCCGCCGCGACCTGAATTTCGTGCTGTACGAATGGCTCAGGGTCGACGAGCTCACGCGCATCCCGCGCTATGCCGACCACTCGCGCGAGACTTTCGACGCCGCGCTGGACACCTGCGAGAAAATCGCCACCGACCTGTTCGCGCCGCACAACAAGAAGAACGACCAGCAAGAGCCGCATTTCGACGGCGAGACCGTCAGCATCATCCCCGAGGTCAGCACCGCGCTGAAGGCCTTCTGCGAGGCCGGCTTGATGGCCGCCGGCCAGGACTACGAACTGGGCGGCATGCAACTGCCGGTGGTGGTCGAGAAGGCTGGCTTTGCCTACTTCAAGGGTGCCAACGTCGGCACCAGCTCGTACCCGTTCCTGACCATCGGCAACGCCAACCTGCTGCTGACGCACGGCACGCCGGCGCAGGTCGAGACCTTCGTCAAGCCGGAGATGGACGGTCGCTTCTTCGGCACCATGTGCCTGTCCGAGCCGCAGGCGGGCTCGTCGCTGTCGGACATCACCACGCGCGCCGAGTACGAGGGCGAATCGCCGCTGGGCGCGCAGTACCGGCTGCGCGGCAACAAGATGTGGATCTCTGCCGGCGAGCACGAGCTGTCGGAAAATATCGTCCACCTGGTGCTGGCCAAGATCCCCGGCCCGGACGGCAAGCTGATCCCGGGCGTGAAGGGCATCTCGCTCTTCATCGTGCCCAAGTACCTGGTCAATGAAGACGGCTCGCTGGGCGAGCACAACGACGTGGTGCTGGCCGGCCTGAACCACAAGATGGGCTACCGCGGCACCACCAACTGCCTGCTCAACTTCGGCGAAGGCATGAAGTACCGGCCGGGCGGCAAGGCCGGCGCGATCGGCTACCTGGTGGGCGAGCCGCACAAGGGCCTGGCCTGCATGTTCCACATGATGAACGAGGCGCGCATCGGCGTGGGCCTGGGCGCGGTGATGCTGGGCTATACCGGCTACCTGCACGCGCTGGACTACGCGCGCAACCGCCCGCAAGGCCGCGCGGTCGGCCCCGGCGGCAAGGATGCGGCCAGCCCGCAGGTGAAGCTGGTCGAGCACGCCGATATCCGCCGCATGCTGCTGGCGCAGAAGAGCTATGTCGAAGGCGGCCTGGCGCTGAACCTCTATTGCGCGCGCCTGGTCGACGAGGAAGAGGCCGCTGCGGCCGCCGGCGACCAAGCCGCGCATGCGCGCCTGGCGCTATTGCTCGATATCCTGACCCCGATCGCCAAGAGCTGGCCGTCGCAATGGTGCCTGGAGGCCAACAACCTGGCGATCCAGGTGCATGGCGGCTACGGCTATACGCGCGAGTACAACGTCGAGCAGTTCTACCGCGACAACCGCCTCAACCCGATCCACGAAGGCACGCACGGCATCCAGGGCCTGGACCTGCTGGGCCGCAAGGTGGTGATGAAGGACGGCGCCGCCTTCAAGCTGCTGGGCGAGCGCGTGCAGGACACCATCACCCGCGCGCTCGCCGCCGGCAATGCCGAGTTGTCGCAGCAGGCAGGCGCCCTCGGCACCGCCACCAAGCGCCTGGCCGAGGTCACGCAGGCGCTGTGGAGCGCGGGCGACCCCAACGTGACGCTGGCCAATGCCTCGGTCTACCTGGAGGCCTTCGGGCACGTGGTGGTGGCGTGGATCTGGCTGGAACAGGCACTGCTGGCGCAAGCCGCGCTGCCGCGCGCGAACGGCAAGGAAGACGAGGACTTCTACCGCGGCAAGCTGGCCGCGGCGGCCTACTTCTTCCGCTGGGAGCTGCCTAAGGTCGGCCCGCAGCTGGCGCTGCTCGAGTCGCTCGACCGCACCACGCTCGACATGCAGGACGCGTGGTTCTGAGCGGCGCTTGCCCATCCCCGAACACTACAGAACGAAGGAAGACAATATGCGTACCATCCAGCAACTGTTTGACCTGAAGGGCAAGACCGCGCTGATCACCGGCGGCTCGCGCGGGCTTGGCCTGCAGATTGCCGAGGCGCTGGGCGAGCAGGGCGCGCGCCTGGTGCTGTCGGCGCGCAAGGCCGACGAGCTGCAGGCGGCGCAGGCGCACCTGAAGTCGCTCGGCATCGAGGCCGACTGGATCGCCGCCGACGGCTCGCAGGAGTCGGAGATCGCGCGCCTGGCCGACGAGGCCATCGCGAAGCTGGGCCACGTCGACATCCTGGTCAACAACGCCGGCGCCACCTGGGGCGCCCCGGCCGAAGACCATCCGGTCGAAGCCTGGGACAAGGTGATGAACCTGAACATCCGCGGCCTGTTCCTGCTGAGCCAGCGCATCGGCAAGCTGTCGATGATCCCGCGCCGCTACGGCCGCATCATCAACGTGGCGTCGATCGCGGGGCTGGCCGGCAACCCGCCGGGCAGCATGGAGACCATTGCCTACAACACCTCCAAGGGTGCGGTGGTCAACTTCACGCGCACGCTGGCGGCCGAGTGGGGCGAGCACAACATCACCGTCAACGCGCTCGCGCCGGGCTTCTTCCCGTCGAAGATGACCAAGGGCTCGCTCGAGCGCATGGGCGTTGAGGCCATGTGCGCCGGCGTGCCGCTGCACCGCCTGGGCGACGACGAGGACCTGAAGGGCGCCGCGCTGCTGTTTGCCAGCGACGCCGGCAAACACATCACCGGCCAGATCCTGGCGGTGGACGGCGGCGTCAGCGCGGTCTGAGCCGGGCAGGGCGCATTCCGGGCAAGCCGCACCGTGCGGCTTGGCGGAATCCCGGATTGCCCTCAAACTTGGGGCCGGCGCAAGGCCTCGGCCTCGCCGGCACCTAATTCTCGGACTCGCAATTGCCATGAACCAGTTCAAAGGCCCCCTGACCCACATTCCCTTCCTCGCCGACCTCGGCGTGACCTGCAACCTCGCCGAAGGCGGCCGCAGCGAGATCGCGCTGCCGATCGAGAAGCGCCACCAGAACAGCTGGGACATGGCCCACGGCGGCGTAATCATGACGCTGCTCGACGTGGCCATGGCGGTGGCCGGCCGCAGCAGCGACGCGGATGGCCGGGGCGTGGTCACCATCGAGATGAAGACCAGCTTCATGGCGCCGGGGCGCGGCGCGCTGACCGCGCGCGGCACCACCGTGCACCGCACCACCACCATGGTGTTCTGCGAAGCCGAGATCGTCGACGCCGACGGCAAGACCGTGGCGCGCGGCTCGGGCACCTTCAAGTACATCCGGCGCATGCCGCCGCAGCGCCCGGGTGAGACCGATACCGGTGCCGACGGCTGAGCGCCGGCACCGATGCAGCAGACGGGGCAGCGCGGCTGTCCCTTCCCGACGCAGTATTCAAGCCGTTCCATATTCCTACTGAAAGGAATCGACCATGTCCAAAACGTTCAAGCGCATCGTCCTGGCCTCGCGTCCCGAAGGCGCGGTGACGCCGGCCAATTTCCGCCTGGAAGAAGTGCCCGTGCCGCAGATCGCCGACGGCCAGGTGCTGGTGCGCAACCACTACCTGTCGCTGGACCCGTACATGCGCGGCCGCATGAACGACAGCAAGTCCTACGCCGCGCCGCAGCCGCTCGATGAGGTCATGATCGGCGGCACCGTGGGCGAAGTGGTGGAAAGCAGGAACAGCAAGTTCAAGCCAGGCGACAAGGTGGTCGGCATGTTCGGCTGGCAGGAGATGGGCGTCAGCGACGGCACCGGCCTGCAGCCGGTCGACACCACGCATATCCCGCTGTCGGCCTACCTCGGTTCGGTCGGCATGCCGGGCGTGACCGCCTGGTATGGCCTGAACAAGATCATCCTGCCCAAGCCGGGCAAGACCATCGCGGTCAGCGCTGCCTCCGGCGCAGTGGGCAGCGTGGTCGGGCAGCTGGCCAAGCTGGCCGGCTGCCGCGCGGTCGGCTTTGCCGGCGGCAAGGACAAGTGCGACTACGTGGTCAATGAGCTGGGCTTCGATGCCTGCATCGACTACAAGGCGGCCAAGGATCCCAAGGAACTCTACAAGATGCTCAAGGAAGCCACCCCGGACGGCATCGACGGCTATTTCGAGAATGTCGGCGGCGATATCCTGGACGCCGTGCTGACGCGCATGAACGCCTTCGGCCGCATCGCCATGTGCGGCATGATCGCGGGCTATGACGGTCAGCCGCTGCCGCTGAAGAACCCGCAGCTGATCCTGGTGTCGCGCCTGACCATCGAAGGCTTTATCGTCTCCGAGCATATGGAGGTCTGGCCGCAGGCGCTGAAGGAACTGGGCACCGCCGTCGCCCAGGGCAAGCTCAAGTTCCGCGAGAGCATTGCCGAAGGCCTGGCCAGCGCGCCGGAAGCCTTTATCGGCCTGCTCAAGGGCAAGAACTTCGGCAAGCAGCTGGTCAAGCTGGTCTGACCGGCGCATGCAGGGCCGCGGCGCGCCTGCCGGGCGCGCCGCGGGCAACGGATTTCACCAAAAAGATGGAGACACCGATGAATGCCCCGCAAGCCCCGCAAGCCCCGCAAATCCAGAGCGGCGACGAGATCGGCGCCGGCCTGCCCGAAGAGGTCAAGGCCCGCTACCGCAACCTGCCGCGCCCGCCGCAGTTCGCCACCGCCGCCGCAGAGCGCCTGCACCGCAAGCAGCGCCTGGCCGCGGCCTTCCGGCTGTTTTCCAGGTTCGGTTTCGACGAAGGCGTGGCCGGCCATATCACCGCGCGCGACCCGGAGTTTCCCGATACCTTCTGGGTCAATCCCTTCGGCGTCCATTTCAGCCAGGTCAAGGTCTCCAACCTGATCCGCTGCGACCACCACGGCGACGTGGTCGAGGGCGACTACCCGGTCAATGCCGCGGCCTTCGCCATCCATTCGCGCGTGCACCAGACCCGCTCCGACGCGGTCGCGGCAGCGCATTCGCACAGCACCCATGGCCGCGCGTGGTCCACGCTGGGCCGCCCGCTCGATCCGCTCACGCAGGACGTGTGCGCGTTCTACCAGGATCATGCGGTCTATGACGATTTCGGCGGCGTGGTGGTGGAGCTCGACGAAGGCCAGCGCATCGCCAATGCGCTGGGCCAGAACAAGGCCGCGATCCTGCAGAACCATGGCCTGCTGACGGTCGGCAAGACCGTGGACGAAGCCGCCTGGTGGTTCATCACCATGGAGCGCTCCTGCCAGGTCCAGCTGCTGGCCGAAGCCGCCGCGGCGCGCACCCAGGCGCCGCTCAAGCTGATCTCCGATGCGGCCGCGCGCCAGGCCTATTCGATCGTCGGCACGGCGCAGGCGGGCTGGTTCCAGTTCCAGCCGCTCTATGCCCGCATCGTCAAGGAGCAGCCGGACCTGCTGGACTGAACCGCACGGCACCCGCTGGCAAACATGGAGTTGGATCGCATGGCCGACATCATTCTTCACCAGTACGCAACTTCGCCATTCTCCGAGAAGGTCCGCCTGCTGCTGGGCGCCAAGGGACTGGCCTGGCACGCGGTGGAAATCCCCGCCATCCTGCCCAAGCCTGACCTGCTGGCGCTGACCGGCGGCTACCGCCGCACGCCGGTGCTGCAGGTCGGTGCCGATATCTACTGCGATACCGCGCTGATCTGCGAGGTGCTGGACGCGCTGGCGCCCGCGCCGGCGCTGTATCCGCCGGCCCAGGCCGCGGCGGCGCGGGTCGCGGCAGCCTGGTTCGATGCGGCGCTGTTCACGGCATCGGTGACCTATGTGTTCCAGCCGGCCGGCGTTGCCAGCATGCTGGGCCACCTGTCGCCGGCGCAGGTCCAGGCCTTCAGCGCGGACCGCAAGGCCATGCGTGGCGACACCAATGCGCTGCGCATGCCGTTGCCCGAAGCCACCGCGCTGCTGCATGAAACGTTCGGCCAACTGGAAACGCAGTTCGCTGCCGGGATCGGGCATGTGGCCGGGCCGGCGCTGTCGGTTGCCGATTTCTCGCTGTACCACAACCTCTGGTTTATCCGCCGCGCCGGCGCGCTGGCGCAGCTGCTGGAGGCTTATCCGCGCTTGCAGGCCTGGTATGCGCGCATGAACACCTTCGGCCATGGCCGGCCGCGCGTGATCGACAGCGAGGACGCGATCGGCGCCGCGCGCAGTGCCGATCCGCTGGCGCTGGATGAGGGCGTGGTCGTGGATGCCGGCCTGCAGGCCGGCGACGCCGTCACCGTCACGCCGACCGACTATGCGCGCGACCCGGTGGCCGGCGTGCTGCTGGCGCTGAGCGCGCGCCGCGTCACGCTGCGCCGCCAGGACCCGCGCGCCGGCGCGCTCAATGTGCATTTCCCGCGGCAGGGCTACCAGGTGCAGCGCGCCGCCTGAGCGCGCATGGCACACGGCCCGCCGTTTCCCAAAACGAATCACGCGACAGGACAGACGATATGAAGGACTTCTCCAACAAGGTGGCTGTCATTACCGGCGGCGCCTCGGGTTTCGGCAAGGAGTTTGCCCACATTGCCGCCGACCTCGGCATGAAGCTGGTGCTGGCGGATGTGCAGGAAGACGCGCTGGACGCGACCGTGGCGGAATTCAAGGCACGCAATGTGCCGGTGATCGGGTTGCGCACGGACGTCTCGCGTGCCGACCAGGTGCAGGCGCTGGCCGATGCCGCCATCGAGGCCTTCGGCCAGGTCAACCTGCTGTTCAATAACGCCGGCGTGGGCGCGGGCGGCCTGATCTGGGAGAACTCCGAGAAGGACTGGGAGTGGGTGCTGGGTGTCAACCTGTACGGCGTCGTGCACGGCGTGCGCATCTTCACGCCGCTGATGCTGGCCGCGGCGGAGAAGGATCCGGCCTACCAGGGCCATATCGTCAACACGGCGTCGATGGCGGGCTTGCTGAACCCGCCGGCAATGGGCGTGTACAACGTGTCCAAGCACGCGGTGGTGGCGTTGACCGAAACCCTGTACCAGGACCTGGGCCTGGTGACGGAGCAGGTGCGCTGCTCGGTGCTGTGCCCGTACTTCGTGCCCACCGGCATCAACCAGTCCCAGCGCAACCGGCCCGCCGACCTGGCCAACCAGGCGCCGCCGACGCGTTCGCAGCTGGTGTCGCAGGCCTTGTCGGACAAGGCCGTCGGCTCCGGCAAGGTGACCGCCGCCGAGGTCGCGCAGCTGACCTTCGATGCCATCCGCGACGAAAGCTTCTATATTTATTCCCACCCCCAGGCGCTCGCCCCCGTGCGCCAGCGCTTCGAGGACATCGTCGGGCAGCGCAATCCCGGCGATCCGTTTGCCGACAAGCCCGAGGTCCGCGCGGGCCTCGTTGCCGCGCTGCGCGGCTGACGCCAGCACAACGCCACAACGAGGAGGACCGCATATGGAGAACAACATGGCTGCCCCCGCCGCCGTGATCCGCCACCTGCAGTACGCCACGCTGCCCAACGGCACCCGCCTGCACTACGCCAGCGCGGGCGAGCGCGGCAAGCCGCTGATGCTGTTCGTGCACGGCTTTCCTGAATTCTGGTTCGAATGGGAGGCCCAGCTGGCCGAGTTCGGACGCACGCATTTTGCCGTGGCGCCGGACCTGCGCGGCTACAACCTGTCGAGCAAGCCCGCCGAGGTCGAGGCCTACCGGCCGCGCCATATCGTCGAAGACCTGGTGCAGCTGGTCAGCGCGCTGGGCTATGACCAGGCCGTGGTGGTGGCGCACGACTGGGGCGGGGCGATCTGCTGGAACCTGGCGATCCAGTTCCCGCAGCTGGTGCGCCAGCTCGTCATCGTCAACTCGCCGCATCCGTACCTGTTTGCGCGCGCTCTGGCCACCGATCCCGAGCAGCAGGCCGCTTCCGCCTACATGAACTGGCTGCGCAAGCCGGGCTCGGAAAAGGCGCTGGCCGCCAACGACTTCGCGCTGCTGGACCGGATGCTGGCCGAGGCCGACGGCAAGCCGGCGGCATGGTACACGCCGGAGACGCGCGCCAGGTACCACGCGGCATGGTCCCAGCCGGGCGAAGGCCAGGACGCCGGCGTCCATCCGCTCACCGGCGGCGTCAATTTCTACCGCGCCTCGCCCATGCACCCGCCGGGCGAGGGCGAGCCGCCGCCCGATATCTCGCGCCTGGATTCGGCCGCGTTTGTGGTCAAGGTACCCACGCTGGTGATCTGGGGCGAACGCGACCGCGCGCTGCCGAAGTCGCTGGTGGACGGGCTGGGCGACTTCGTGCCTGACCTGCGCCTGGAACGCATCCCCGAGGGCACGCACTGGGTGATCCATGAGCAGCCGGAACGCGTCAACCTGCTGATCCGGAGTGCGCTGCCGGGGTAGCTGCCAGATGTCGTTCGGGCCGCCAACGAAACCCCAGTCAGCAGCTTCAGCCCCGCCTTGATGGCGGGGCTTTTTTTTTTTTTGGTGCGCCATGCCTGGCGCTGTCCGGCTCGCGCTGGTGTTTCCGGAGCGTCTGAAGCATTTACTGAGTAATCCGGACGACCCCTGACTTTTTATTAAGGGCTGGCTTTCATTCCATGTCTCATTGGGGAAAATATCTACGATGTCCTATTAGTTGTCCTATTGAAGCGACAATAATACTGATATATCTTTCGGTCCATGCTTCAGAGCCGATATTCCCTTGACTAATTGGCCTGAACGGGAAGTATCGATGTCGGTGAACCGATAAATTTCAACGGGTCGAAAGATAGCAGCCGCCATTTATGGGAAACCAAAATTCGCCGATGCCGCGGTATCACCGCATTTACCTGGTGCTGCGGCAGAAAATCCTGAACGGGTTATACGACGAGAGCGGGCTGCCGGCCGAGTTCCGCTTGATGGAGCAGTATCGCGTGGCGCGGGTGACGGTGCGGCGGGCGTTAGCCGAGCTGCTCCAGGAAGGCCTGATCTACCGGCGGCCCGGGCAGGGGACATTCGTCAATATCGAGCAGGTTCGGCTGAACAGGCCACCAGCGCAGATGTGCGGCCTGCTCGACAGCCTGCTCGAAGTCGTCGCCGGCACCTCGGTGCGGGTGGTCGATTTCGGCATGCGGAGCTGCCCCACGCACGTCCGGGAGGCGCTGCGGCTGGCGGAGCGGGACGAAGCCCTGCACGTGATGCGCGTGCGCCTGCACCGGGACGAACCGGTCTCGCTGATCACGACATGGTCGCCGCCGCACGTGGCGCTGTTGCTGACACCGGGCGCGCTGCAGCAGCAGCCCATGCTGGCGCTGCTGGAAGGCGGCGGGGTTCGCATCGGCCACGCCGACCAGACGCTGTCCTGCTGCCTTGCCGACGCGCAGGCCGCGGCGCTGCTGGACGAGCCGGTGGGTGCGGCGCTGCTGTCGGTGGTGCGCGTGGTGCGCGATGTCGACGGCAACCCGGTCCAGTGGCTCAGCGGCCTGTATCGCCCGCAATGCTACGACTACCGCATGGCGCTGACGCGCGCTGGCGAAGACAAGGCGCGTATCTGGCTTGCGCGCGACCTATCCACCGCGACGCGGTGATCCAAGAAATCGGGAGGAGACAGAAATGACCAAGACTTATCCGGCAAGACGCCGGTTCCTGGGCCAGGCCGCGCTGCTTGGCGCCGGTGCGCTGGCGCCGCAGATCGGACGGGCCCAGCCCAGGCCGGTGCGCATCGGCGTGCTGCATCCGGTCACCGGAGCGCTGGCGTTTTCCGGCACGCAATGCCGTGCCGGCGCGCTGCTGGCGATTGCCGACATCAACGCCGCCGGCGGTATCAAGTCGCTGGGCGGCGCCAGGCTGGAAGCGGTGCTGGGCGATGCCCAGTCGCAGCCGGAGATCGGCGCGGCCGAAGTCGAGAAGATGAACGAGGCCGGCGTCAGCGCCGTGGTCGGCGCCTATGCCAGCGCGATCTGCCTGGCCACCACGCAGGCGGCGGCGCGGCATGGCCTGGCGCATGTGGTCGACGTGGGCGTGGCCGATGCCATCGTCGAGCGCGGCCTGACCAACACGTTCCGCTTCGGCCCCGGCTACAAGGTCGCCACCGAAACCGCGATGAGCAACCTGCGCACGCTCAACCAGCTCAGCGGCAACCGCGCGCGCACGGCGATGATCATCCACGAGGAATCGCTGTTCGGCAGTGGCACGGCCAAGCTGCTGAGCCAGCGCCTGCCGGAGTTCGGTTTCGAGGTGAAGGAGGTGGTCAAGCACGCCAACCCGACGCGCGACTTCAGCAATATCGTGCTACGCATGAAGGCGGCCAATCCGGACATCGTGATCGCGGCCAACTACTACAACGAGTACGCCCTGCTGATGCGCACCATGCAGCAGCAGAAGTTCCGGCCCAAGGCGGTCTACTCGGTGCTGGGCGGCGCGGCGTCGAGCTTCAAGTTCATCAAGGAGTTCCCGGCGGCGGCGCAGCATGTGCTGGACTGCAACCACTGGTACAACCCCAGGGATCCTCGCGCCATTGCGCTGCGCAAGCGCGTTGAGGCCAGCGGCCTGTTCTTTACCTACGAGGTTTTCTGCACCTATGCGTCCACCATGCTGCTGGCCGACAGCATTGAGCGCGCCGGCTCGGCGCAGCGCGAGCGCGTGATCGAAGCGCTCGCCAGCAGCAGCTTCAGCAGCCACTTCATGCCGTACGGGCCGACGCGCTTCGTCAACGGCCAGAACACCGGCGCGCAGCCGCTGCTGACGCAGGTGGTGGATGGCGACATCAAGGTGGTCTTCCCCAACGCCTACCGGCAGGTCGACGCGGTGTTCCCGCTGCCGGCCAGCTAAGCGCTTCACGCCGGTCGCGCCGGTACGCCGTTTATCCCTAGTCGCTACGGTCGGGAAGCCCGCTTCCCGACCGCTGGACTCCTGTTGCCGCGAGGAACGCATTAAATGTTCGATATCCCGATACTCTGGGCCTCCTGGCTCAACGGCCTGACCACCGGGGCGATCTATGCCCTGGTCGCGCTGGGCCTGACGCTGATCTACGGCGTGCTCCATATCGTCAACTTCGCCCACGGCGCCGCGCTGATGGCGGCGCTGTATGGCGTCTATTTCCTCTTTACCCGGCTCCATGTCGATCCCTACGCGGCGCTGCTGGTGATGGTGCCGGCCATGTTCGCCGCGGGCTACCTGCTGCAGCGCCACCTGATCGCGCGGGCAAGTCGCGGCAACGAGCAGAACGTGCTGCTGGTCACGCTGGGCATCTCGATCGTGCTGGAGAACCTGGCGCTGTACCTGTTCCGCTCCGACACCTACACCATCGACACGCCCTATGCGCTGTCCACCGTCGAGCTGCTGGGTGCATCGATCGCGCTGCCCAAGGTGATCGCCTTCGCCGGCGCACTGTTGGCCTGCGGCCTGCTGATGCTGATGATCCGGCGCACCACGCTGGGCCGCGCCATCCGCGCGGTGGCCAGGGAAAAGCAGGGCGCGCGCGTGGTCGGCATCGATGTCGAGCGCGTCTATGCGCTCAGTTTCGGCATCGGCCTGGCCTGCCTGGGCGCGGCCGCCTGCTTCCTGCTGCCGGCCTACTACGTCAATCCGCGCGTCGGCGACGGCTTCGTGCTGATCGCCTTCACCGTGGTCGTGCTGGGTGGCATGGGCAGCTTCGCCGGGGCGCTGTGGGGCGGCCTGCTGATCGGCGTGGTCGAGTCACTGGGCGGCCTGTGGCTGGGCGACAGCCTGGGCCAGGTCGGCATTTTCCTGATCTTCATCCTGGTGCTGCTGTTCCGTCCGCAGGGCCTGTTCGGCGCGAAGGCGTGACTCGAGGAGCCTGACATGAATCGAATTTCTTCTCTTCCCACGCTCGGCTGGATCGCCATCGTTCTGGCCGGCTTTGCCGCGGCGCCGCTGTGGCTGTCCTCCGGCTTCGCGCTGAACCTGCTGGTGATGGTGCTGCTGATGACGCTGATGGCGCAGTCGTGGAACATCCTCGGCGGCTTTGGCGGGCAGTTCTCGTTCGGCCACGCGGCGTTCTTCGGCACCGGTGCCTATGCCATGGCGATCTTGCAGGTCGCGTTCGGCATGAATGCGTGGCTGGCGCTGGTGCTGGCGACCGGCGTCGGCGCGCTCGCCGGCGTCGGCGTGGGCGTGCTGTCGTTCCGCTACGGGCTCAAGGGTTCGTACTTCTCGCTGGCGACGCTGGCGGTGGCCGAGGTGCTGCGCATCGTGGCCAATGCGGTGGGCTTTACCGGTGCCGGCGCAGGCATGCAGTTGCCGTTGCAGCCCGGTGCCTTGCATCTCCAGTTTGCCGGCAAGGCTGGCTACCTCTGGTTCATCCTGACGTTCGTCGCCGCGGGCCTTCTCCTCTCGTGGTGGCTGCGCAGGTCGCGCTTCGGTGCCTGCCTGATGGCGGTGCGGGACAGTGAGGACGCGGCGAAGGCACTCGGCATCGACGTGCTGCGCGTCAAGTTGGTAGCCATTGCCATGTCCGCGGCGCTGATGGCGGCGGCCGGCGTTTTTTATACGCAGTACCTGCAATACCTCGATCCGCATATCGCCTACGGTCCGGCCTTTTCGGTGGCCGCGCTGGTGGGGGCGGTGATCGGCGGCACCGCCACGGTATTCGGCCCGCTGCTCGGCGCGCTGGCGCTGCAGCTGCTCAACGAGCTGACGCGCAATGCGCTGGGCGATGTGCCGGGCGTGAGCCTGGTGATCTACGGCGCGCTGCTGGTGCTGATGGTGATGTTCCTGCCGCAGGGCCTGGCCGGGGCGGCCGGATCGGTGCGCAAGGCGAGGGCATAAGGCAAGGGAAATGACGATGCAGACCATACTTTCGACCCACGGACTGTCGATCCGCTTCGGCGGCCTGGCGGCGGTGCAGGACGTGAACCTGTCCATTGCGCGCGGCCGCATCACCGGCCTGATCGGCCCCAACGGCGCCGGCAAGTCGACCCTGTTCGGCATGCTGTCCGGCTTCCTCGCGCCCACGCAGGGCACGGTGGAGCTGGAAGGCCGCACCCTCAACGGGCTCGCGCCTCATGTCATCTGCCGGCTCGGGCTGGCGCGCACCTTCCAGATCGTGCAGCCGTTTGCCGGGCAGACCGTGCGCGAGAACATCGCGGTCGGCGCGCACCTGCATGTGCGCGGCCGCAATGTGGCGCTGGCACAGGCCGATGAAGTGGCCCGCCGGGTCGGGCTGGAAGACCAGCTGCACAAGAGCGCTTCGAGCCTGACCGTGGCCGGGCGCAAGCGCCTGGAGCTGGCGCGCGCACTGGCCACGCGGCCGCGCCTGCTGCTGCTGGACGAGGTGCTGGCCGGGCTCAACCCCGGCGAAATCGCCGCGATGATCCCGGTGGTGCGCGGCATCTGCGACGACGGCGTCACCGTCGTGATGATCGAGCACGTGATGCAGGCGGTGATGAGCCTGGCGCAGGACGTATTCGTGCTGGCCGGCGGCCGGCTGATCGCGCAGGGTTCGCCCGCGCAGGTGACGCGCGACCCGCAGGTGATCGAGGCCTACCTGGGCCACGGCATGGCGCAGCGCATCGGTGCGCAGCAGGAGGCGGCCGCCCATGCCTGAGACCCTGTTGTCGGTGCAAGGGCTGCACAGCGGCTACGGCGCGGTGCAGGTGCTGCACGGCGTCAGCGTGGAGGTGAATCGCGGCGAGATCGTGGCCCTGCTGGGCGCCAACGGCGCCGGCAAATCGACGCTGATCAACACGGCCTGCCGCCTGGTGTCCGGCACCTCCGGCACGGTCCGCTTCGACGGGCGGGACGTCAGCCGGGCCCGGCCGCAGGACATCGTCGGCGCCGGACTGATCCAGGTGCCCGAAGGGCGCCGCATCTTCCCCAACCTGACCGTGCTGGAGAACCTGGAGCTGGGCGCCTGCCGCCGCGCCACGCGCCAGCTCAAGGCCAACCTGGAATGGGTGCTCGATACCTTCCCGCGCCTGCGCGAACGGCTGGGCCAGCGCGCCGGCACCATGTCCGGCGGCGAGCAGCAGATGCTGGCCATCGGCCGCGGCCTGATGGGCGATCCGCGCCTGCTGATCCTGGACGAGCCCTCGCTCGGGCTGTCGCCGCTGATGGTCGAGGAGATGTTCGGCCTGGTCCGCCGCCTGCACAAGGAAGGACTGTCGATCCTGCTGGTCGAGCAGAACGTGGCGCTGTCGCTGGAAATCGCCTCGCGGGCCTACGTGCTGGAAAACGGCGAAGTCAGGTTCTCCGGTACGCCCGGGACGCTGCTGGCAGCCCCTGAACTGCGGGCCGCTTACCTGGGCGTGTGAGCGTACCCATCCAGCAATCAGAGAAGCAAAGAACGGAGTCAAACCGATGGAATTGTCAGACAAGACCGCGCGCCAGATCTGGCAGGAGGTCAGGGCCAACCCCAGCCGGGCGCGCTTCGGCTTCGGGCGCAAGGCGGTGCTGGTCAATATCGACCTGCAGAACGCCTACACCTGCACCGACCGCTTCAAGACCGCGTACGAGACCGATCCCGCGCAGCTGGCGCATATCAACGGGCTGGCGGGGCGCTTCCGGGCGCTGGGCTGGCCGGTGGTGTGGACGCGGGTGGCGTACATGGCGTCCGGCGAGGATGCGGGCATCTGGGGCACCCGCACCGATACGCCGGATTCGCTGCAGAACATCAAGCATGGGTCGGAGCGCGCGCAGTTCGACAGCCGCGTCGATGTCGATCCGGTGCGCGACGTGGTCTATTGCAAGAAGATGCCGTCGGCGTTCTTCGAGACCCAGCTGCAGTCGTTGCTGGTGTGGCACCAGGTGGATACCGTGGTCATCACCGGCGGCTCCACCTCGGGCTGCGTGCGCGCCACGGCGGTGGATTCGCTGTCGCGCGGGTATCGCACCATCGTGCCGGAGCAGTGCGTGGCCGACAAGCATGAGAGCTACCACTTCGCCAACCTGACCGACCTGATGCTGAAGTACGCCGACGTGCTCGACGTGCTCGAGGTGCAGAACTGGCTCGAGGACAGGCAAGCCGCGCCGCGCTTGTCCAAGGGGGACTGACATGCTTGAAACCCCCGGTTACTACGACTACTGGCCCTACCAGGACCGCCCCAGGATCCGCTGGCCGGGCGGGGCACGGCTGGCCTTCTGGGTCGCGCCCAACATCGAGTTCTATGAACTCGACCCGCCAGGCAATCCGCACCGGCGCGCATGGCCCCATCCGTACCCCGCGGTGCCGGGCTACTCGATCCGCGACTACGGCAACCGCGTCGGCCATCAGCGCCAGATGCGGCTGCTGGACAAGTACGGCATCCGCGGCTCGGTGTCGCTGTCGGCGGCGCTGTGCGTGCATCACCCCGAGATCGTGGCGATGTGCATGGAGCGCGAGTGGGAGTTCTTCTCGCACGGCATCTACAACACGCGCTACACCTACGGCATGTCCGAGGAACAGGAGCGCGAGATGATCCGCGAGTCGATGCAGATCATCGAGGACTGCACCGGCAGCAAGCCGGCCGGCTACCTGGCGCCAGCGCTGTCGCACAGCGAATCGACTCTGGACTTGTTCGCCGAACTGGGCGGCCGCTATACCTGCGACCTGTTCCATGACGACCAGCCCACGCCGGTGCGCGTGCGCGGCGGCCAGCGCTTTATCTCGCTGCCGTACTCGCTGGAGATGAACGACACCATCGCCTACGTGGTGAACAAGGTCGAGCCGCGCCGCTACGGGCAGATGCTGAAGGACTGCTTCGACCGGCTCTATGCGGAAGGGGCCGAGTCCGGCACCGTGATGTGCATCCCGACCCATAACTACCAGGTCAGCTGCCCGCACCGGCTGCGCGCCTTCGAGGAAGCGCTGGAATACATCACTGGCCACGCGGATGTCTGGGTCACCACCGGCCGCGAGATCGCCGATTACTACCTCGAACATTGCTACGACACGGCCGCGGCTGCGATTGCCGCAGCCAACCCGGTGCGGAGGGCGTGCTGATGCCACGCGACCATCAAGCCCCGCAATACCCGCACCGCCGCGCCGGCATGGACCACGACCGCTATGACTGGTCGATGCTGGCAAGCCGCGCGCCGGTGCGCTGGCCAGGCGGCAAGACGCTGGCCCTGTGGGTCAACGTCAGCCTGCAGTTCTTCCCGCTGAACCCGACCGGCAAACCGGTGGCGGTGCCGGGCAACATGACCATGCCGTATCCGGACCTGCGCCACTACACGCTGCGCGACTACGGCAACCGCATCGGCATCCACCGGATGCTGCGCGGCTTCGACCGCTACGGCGTGCGCCCGACCTTTGCCATCAATGCGCGGCTGGCCGAGCTGTATCCGTCGCTGCTCGCCACGGTGAGCGAGCGCGGCGACGAGATCATCGGCCATTCATGGAGCATGGACACCGCACACGCCGGCGGCCTGGATGAAGCCGTCGAGGCGGAAGTCGTCCGGCGTTCGCTGGACCGGCTGCGTACGCTCAGCGGGCAGGACGTCCGCGGCTGGCTCAGCCCCGGCAAGCTGCAGAGCGCCAATACGCCGGAGCTGCTGCGCGCCAACGGCATCGAGTACCTGTGCGACTGGGTCAACGACGACATGCCTTACCCGTTCCGCACGCGCCACGGCAAGTTGTGGGCGATGCCGCTGTCGACCGAGCTCGAGGACCGCTTCGTGCTGATGGAGAACCTGCACCCGGAAGCATCGTGGGCGCGGCAGGTGAAAGACGCCTGCGACCTGCTGCTCGACGAAGCGCGCGAACAGGGCGGGCGCATCCTCGCGCTGTCCGTGCACCCGTGGGTGCTGGGGCAGCCGCACCGGATCCGCTACCTGGAAGCCGCGCTCGAATACGTGATGGCAAGACCTGAAGTCTGGAGCGCGGGCGCGGGCGAGATTCTCGCGGCGTTCGCGGCACAGGATTCCCAACCACAGGAAAACCCATGACAGCAAACATGCAGAACATCGACGTACTGGTCAGCGAAGTCGGCCCGCGCGACGGCCTGCAGATGACCCGGCGCGTGATGGCGACCGCGGCCAAGAAGGCCTGGATCAGCGCGGAAGCCGCCGCCGGCGTGCGCGAGATCGAGGTCGGCTCGTTCGTTCCGGCCACGGTGCTGCCGCAGATGGCGGACACGGCCGAGGTGGTGGCGCACGCGCTCGGCATCGGCGGGCTCACGGTGGCGGCACTGGTGCCCAACTACGTGGGCGCCGAGCGCGCCATCGGCGCCGGCGTGCACAAGCTCACCATCCCGGTGTCGGTCAGCGAGACGCACAGCCTGCGCAACGTCAACCGCACCCATGAGCAGATGCTGCGCGAGGTCCGGCGCATTGCCGAACGCATCCGCGCCTTGCCGGCCCATGCGCGGCCGCGCTTCGAGGCGGGGCTGTCGACCGCATTCGGCTGCACGCTGGAAGGCCCGGTCGCCGAGGCGCGCGTGGTCGGGCTGGCCGAAGCGCTGATGGACGCGGGCTGCGACGAAGTCGGCCTGTCCGACACCACCGGCTACGGCAATCCGCGCCAGGTGCGCAGCCTGACGCTGGCGGTATGGCGCGCGATCGGGCAGCAGCACCTGAGCGGCATCCACCTGCACAACACGCGCGGGCAGGGGCTGGCCAATGTGCTGGCGGCGATCGACGTGGGCCTGACCACGGTCGATGCCTCGCTGGGCGGGCTCGGCGGCTGTCCGTTCGCGCCCGGTGCGAGCGGCAATGTGGTGACGGAGGACCTGGTGTTCCTGCTCGAGTCGATGGGGCTGCGCACCGGCATCGACCTGGAGGCGCTGTTCCGCGTGCGCGACATCGTCAGGGCCAACCTGGCGGACGAACCGCTTTACGGGCACACGCCGGAGGCCGGCCTGCCCAAGGGCTTCGTGCCTGCCGTCCTGGCGGCGTGGCAATGATCAGCAGGAGCGACGGATGACAACAATGGACAGGCCGCTGGTTGGCCTGAAGGTAGTCGAATTCACCCACATGGTGATGGGGCCGGCGATCGGCATGATCCTCGCCGACATGGGCGCGGAGGTGACCAAGGTCGAGCCGCCCGGCGGCGACAACACGCGCCGGCTGGGGGGCTCGGGCGCGGGCTACTTCGCCATGTACAACCGCAACAAGCAGAGCCTGTGCGCGGACCTGAAGTCGGCAGCGGGCAGGGACGCCGTGCGCAGGCTGGTGGACAGCGCCGACGTGGTGATCGAGAACTTCCGTGCCGGGGCGATGGACGAGAACGGCTTCGGCTACGGCGTGCTGGCGGCGCACAACCCCGGCCTGATCTACTGCTCGGCCAAGGGCTTTCTTGCCGGCCCCTACGACCGGCGCGTGGCACTGGACGAAGTCACCCAGATGATGGGCGGGCTGGCCTATATGACGGGCCTGCCGGGCAAGCCGATGCGCGCCGGCGCCTCGGTGATCGACGTCACCGGCGCGATGTTCGGCGTGATCGCCATTCTCGGCGCGCTGCAGGAACGGCACCGGACCGGACGCGGGCAGCATGTGTGCAGCTCGCTGTTCGAGACCACGGCCTTCCTGGTCGGCCAGCATATGGCACAGCAGGCCGTGACGGGCACGCCCGCTCCGCCGATGACGGTGCGCAGTTCGGCGTGGGGGGTTTATGACACCTTCGAGACCATGGAAGGCGCCCCGGTCTTTGTCGGCATCGTCAGCGACACGCAGTGGCGCAAGTTCTGCGAGGCGTTTGCACTGGCCGACTTCATCGGCGACCCCACCCTGGACCGCAACGACGGACGCGTGCGGCAGCGGCCGCGCGTGCTGGGCGCGCTGGCGCCGATGTTCCGCAGCTTCGGCAAGCAGGAACTGATGGCGAAGCTGGAAGCGTGTGGCCTGCCGTTCGCGCCGATTTCCCGGCCCGAAGACCTGTTCGACGATCCGCACCTGAACGCGGGCGGCGGGCTGGTGCCGGTGACGCTGCCCTCGGGCCAGCAGGTGCGGCTGCCGGCGCTGCCGATTGCGATGGACGGGCGGCGCTTCGACGTCTACCGCGACCTGCCGCGCGCCGGCGAGCATTCGCGCACGGCACTGCTGGCCACGGGCATGAGCGGCGACGCCATCGACACGCTGGAGAGTGAGCGCGCGATCGGAGCGCAGCGATGAGCGCCATGTCCCAGGGCCGGACCCTGTTCGACAAGATTTGGCAGGTGCATGCCATTGCCGAACTGGACGGCGCCAGCCTGCTGCATATAGACCGCGTCTTCCTGCACGAGCGCACCGGCAGCATCGCGCTGAGCTCGCTGCGCGCGGCCGGGCGGCGCGTGCGCGCGCCGGCGCTGGCGTTCTGCACCATGGACCATATCGTCGATACGCGGCCCGGGCGCAACGACAGCACGCTGATGCCGGGCGGCGAGGCCTTTATCACCAGCACGCGCGACAGCGCCAGGCGCGAGGCCATCCGGCTGTTCGATATCGGCGATCCCGGCCAGGGCATCGTCCATGTGGTGTCGCCGGAACAGGGCATTGCCTTGCCCGGCACCACCGTGGTCTGTCCCGACAGCCATACCTGCACGCAGGGCGGCCTGGGCGCGCTGGCCTGGGGCATCGGCTCGTCCGAGGCGGAACATGCGCTGGCGACGCAGACGCTGCGCGTGACGCGGCCGCGCACCATGCGGGTGTCGTTCGACGGCGCGCTGCCAGCGGGCGTCGGCGCCAAGGACCTGATGCTGTGGCTGATCGCACGCTACTCGGCGGCGGGCGCCGGCGGCCATATGCTCGAATTCGGCGGCAGCGCGGTGCGCAGCCTGCCGGTCGAGGCGCGCCTGACGCTGTGCAACCTGGCGGTGGAGTTCTCGGCGTTCTCGGGCATTGTCGCGCCCGACGACACGGTCTTCGAATACCTCGCCGGCCGGCCGTATGCGCCCGCCGGTGCGCAGTGGGAACCAGCGCTGTGGCACTGGCGCAGCCTGTACAGCGACGCCGACGCCGTGTTCGACCGCGAGCTGTCGGTGGATTGCAGGCAGCTGGCGCCGATGGTGACCTGGGGCACCAGCCCGCAGCACGGCGTGGCCGTCGACGGCGCCGTGCCCGACCCCGCCATGGCGATCGATGCCGATACGCGCCAGGCCATGGAGCGCGCACTGTCCTACATGGACCTGCGTCCCGGGCAGCGGATGGCGGACATCGCCATCGATGCCGCATTTATCGGCTCCTGCACCAACGGCCGGCTGTCGGACCTGCGCAGCGCGGCCGGTGTGCTGGCCGGGCGCAAGGTGGCGCCCGGCGTGACGGCCATCTGCGTGCCGGGTTCCAGCGCCGTCAAGCGCGCCGCCGAGGCCGAAGGGCTGGATCGCGTGTTCCGTGAAGCGGGATTCGAGTGGCGTGAATCGGGTTGCTCGATGTGCTTCTACGCCGGCGGCGAAAGCTTCGGCCACCGGCAGCGCGTGATCAGCAGCACCAACCGCAATTTTGAAAGCCGCCAGGGCCCGCAGACCCGCACCCACCTTGCCAGCCCGGTCACCGTGGCGGCATCGGCCGTGCTGGGGCGCATCGCCGACCCGCGCCGGCTGCCGGGAGCCTGAGATGGAGCCATTTACCATGCATCGCGGCGTGGCCGCGCCGCTGCTGCGCATCAACATCGACACCGACGCCATCATCCCGTCGCGGGAAATGAAGCGCGTCTCCAGGCACGGGCTGGCCGAGGGCCTGTTCGCCGGCTGGCGCTACCTGGCGGGGACGGACCGCAGCCCCGATCCCTTGTTCGTGCTGAACCAGCCGGAGTACACCGGGGCGTCGATCCTGCTGGCCGGAAGCAATTTTGGCTGCGGCTCCTCGCGCGAGCATGCGGTGTGGGCGCTGAAGGAGTTCGGCATCCGCGCCATCGTTGCGCCCGGCTTCGGTGCCATCTTCCACAACAACTGCGTGCGCAACGGCCTGCTTCCGGTGGTGCTGCCGATGGCAACGGTGCAGGCACTCGCCGACGACTGCGCCGCAGCGCCGGCCACGCGGCAGGTGACGGTCGACCTCCGGCAGCTGGAAGTGGTGTCGCCAGCGGGCGCGCGGTACGGCTTCACGCTGGGCAGCGAGCAGCGGCAGATGCTGCTTGAAGGGCTGGACCCGATCGCGCTGACGCTGAAGCTGGCGTCAAGCATCGACGCGTTCCAGGGCGCGGACCGGTTGCGCCGGCCCTGGATCCATTTCGATGGCTAAGGCGCGGCGGCTGTCGGGCGGGACGGCCTGACGCGCATTCCTGCCTGCGTCTCGTCGTTTTCAAAACGCGCGGCGGTTCTTGGTTCTGATTTTTCCAGGGGTGGATGTTCGGCTTTGCGCCAGCGGCGCAAAGCCGTGCTCACGGCGTGAGCGGCTTTGTCACGCCCATCGCCAGCGAAACGCGGGCGGAATCCCTCCGCAGGTGTCGTTGCAGTGGTTTTCGAAGGCAGTTCCGGGAGGGCCCGCACCCAGTCGGCGCATATGCGAGGGACGCGAATCAACAGGTGCGGCAACAAATTCATAGACGGAGGAAACAGAATGAAAAAGCAGCTTGCAGGTTTTGCATTGATCGGCGGATTCGCGCAGATGGCTTGCGCACAGGGCAGCGTGACCCTCTATGGCGTCGTCGATGAAGGCCTGACCTACAACAACAACGCCGGTGGCCATCACCAGTTTGGCCTGGTCAGCGGCGTGATCCAGGCCAGCCGCTTCGGCCTGCGCGGCAGTGAGGACCTGGGCGGTGGCATGAAGGCGCTGTTCGTGCTGGAAAACGGCTTCGACGCCAGCAGCGGCAAGCTGGGGCAGGGCGGCCTGATATTCGGGCGCCAGGCGTACGTCGGCCTGTCCGGCAACTACGGCACGGTGACCATGGGCCGCCAGTACGACTCGGTGGTGGATTTTGTCGGTCCGCTCAACATCGGCGCGCAATGGGGCGGCTTCTACAACGCCCACCCCGGCGATATCGACAACCTGAACAACTCCGCCCGGGTCAACAACGCCATCAAGTTCCGCAGCCAGAACTACGGCGGCCTGAGTTTTGGCGGGGTCTACAGCCTGGGCGGCGTGGCGGGCAGCCCGGCGCGCAACCAGATCTGGTCGCTGGGCGCGGGCTATGGCAGCGGGCCGTTGCTGCTCGGCATCGGCTACCTGAACGTCAGGAACCCCAATACCTCGTTCTACGGCACCGGTGTCACGGCCAACACCACCGGCTCGGCACCGTTGAACACGCTGACCAATATCGGCTCGCCGGTGCAGTCGGGCTACGCGTCGGCGCGCTCGCAGGAAGTCTTTGCCGCGGGCGCGGCGTACAGCTTCGGCGCGGCCACGGTCGGGACCACGTACTCCAACACGCGCTTCAAGGACCTGGGAGACCTGTCGTCCGGCCCGAATCCGTTCGGCTATCGCGGCACCGCGACCTTCAACAATGTGGAAGTCAGCTTCAAGTACCAGGTGACGCCGGCATTGCTGATGGGCGTGGCCGCGGACTATGCCAGGGGCAGCGGCATCAATGACGCCAGCTACCGGCAGTTCGTGCTGGGGGCGGACTACAGCCTGTCCAGGCGCACCGATGTCTACGCGATGGCGATCTACCAGAAGGCCTCGGGGATCGATTCCACCGGCAAGCGCGCGGTGGCCGCGATCAACGGCGTGCGTCCGTCGGCCGATGACAGCCAGGCGGTGTTGCGCGTGGGCCTGCGCCACAAGTTCTGACGCAGGCGGTGGAGATCGCGGGGCATGCCCCGCGATCCGTCTCAGGACAAGCGCTCGCGGTACAGGCGGTAGTTCTCGTCGTCGAAGCAGACGAAGGTGACCTGCTCGATCTCCGGCGCCGCGGCCAGCGCCTCGCGCACCGCGGCGATGGCGATATCCGCCGCGCGCTCGCGCGGGAAGGCGTAGATGCCGGTGCTGATATTGGGAAAGGCCAGCCTGCGCAGGTGGTGCTGCGCCGCCAGCCGGATGCTGTTGCGGTAGGCGTTGGCGAGCAGTTCGTCCTCGCCCTGGTCGCCGCCTTGCCAGACCGGCCCGACCGCGTGGATCACGTATGGCGCCGGCAGGTGGCCGCCGGTAGTGATCACCGCCTCGCCGGTGGGGCAGCCGCCCTGCGTGTCGCGGATCGCGCGGCAGGCCTCCTTGATCGCGGAGCCGCCTGCCCCGTGGATGGCCCCGTCGACGCCGCCGCCGCCCAACAGGCCGCTATTGGCCGCGTTGACGATGGCATCGACTTCCATCCGGGTGATATCGCCATGGACTACCTGCAAGTGCTCGCCGCTCATGTTGTCTCCTGCGCTGTGGAGGGAGGGCCGCCGGACAGCCGCTTGGTCGGTCTGACCGGCGGGAAGCCGCTGTGTGCTACATGGACTGCTCAAGCATACGCCGATAATCCGCGGCGCTGGCTTCTTTCGGGTTGGTCTTGTGGCAATGGTCGACCAGCGCACCGGCAATCACCTTGTCGAACATGTCCTCGGTGACACCCATCTGACGCAGCCCGGTGGGCAGGCCCAGGCGCACGGTCATGTCGTGCACGGCCTGCGCGATATCGGCGCCGTCGGGCAGGTGCATGGCGCGGCGCAGGCGTGCGTAGCGGTCGTCGCGCACCACCGTGGGCGCATCGGCGTTGAAGCGCAGCACCGCCGGCATCACCACCGCGTTGAGCGTGCCGTGGTGCAGGCCGGTGCGGCCGTCGATCTTCAGCCCGCCCAGCGGGTGCGACAGCGAATGCACGCAGCCCAGCCCCTTCTGGAACGCCATTGCGCCCTGCATCGACGCGCTCATCATGTTCAGGCGTGCGTCGCGGTCCTGGCCGTCGCGGGTGGCGCGTTCGATATGGCCCCAGCCGCGCTCCAGCCCGTCCAGCGCAATGCCGTCCGCGGGCGGGTTGAAGGCGGGGGCCAGGAAGGTCTCGATGCAGTGCGCGATCGCATCCATGCCGGTGGCCGCGGTCAGCCCGGCCGGCAGCCCCAGCGTCAGTTCCGGGTCGCAGACGGCGGACTTGGGCAGCAAATGCCAGGAATGGAAGCCCAGCTTGCGGCCGTCGTCCAGGATGATGATGGCGCCGCGCGCCACCTCGCTGCCGGTGCCCGAGGTGGTGGGCACCGCGATCAGCGGCGCCGCCTTGTCGGTGATCCTGGCGCTGCCGCCTTCGATGGTGGCATAGGTGGTCAGCTCGCCCTCATGCGTGGCCAGGATGGCGATGCCCTTGGCGAGGTCGATCGACGAGCCGCCGCCCACTGCCACCAGCCCGTCGCAGCCGGCCTCGCGGTATTGTGCGGCGGCCTTGCGCACCATGGCCTCGGTCGGGTTCGACGGGGTTTCATCGAATACCGCAACCTGCAGGCCCTGCATTGCATCGATGGCACGCTGCGCCACTCCCGCGGCGACCACGCCCTTGTCGGTCACCAGCAACGGGCGGCGGATGCCGATGCGCTCGCATTCGGACTTGAGCAGGCTTACCGCGCCGAAATCCAGGTGGATGTGGGTCAGATAGTAGATAAACGCCATGTTTGCTTGTCTCCTGCCGGGATCTGCCGCCAAATTGTCTTTTGCACGGGCCTGGAGCGGATGCTCGCCAGGCCCGCTGTCTTGGGTTTCAATGGACCTGCACTACTGCGTTTCCGGAGCCCTCGGGACCGCTTCAGCCGATCATCGCGCAAAAACTTGCCGCGTGGCAGGCTGACAGCGACTTTTCGGGGTTATCTCGTACTGCCGGGCACCTGGAACATCTGGCATCATACTAAAATCGAACGATCGTTCACAATTCGAACTTGTCCCGATGCGGGCGACGCGCAGAACTTCTGCACGCCGCTGGCACCGGCTCCGGATCCGCGTCATTCCCTATGTCCGCCGCACCGTCTTCCAGCCCTGATGCGCCCGCCACGCCCGGCCTGCCGTCCAGCCCGCTCGACCCGCAGGTGGCCGCGCTGCTGGAGCTGATCGCGCGCGCCAAGCGGCCGCCGATCCACGCGATGGAGCCCGAGGACGCCAAGATCGCCTACGAGAAAAGCGCGCCGATCCTCGATATCAACCCGCCGCCCGTGTATATGGCGGAAGACCTGCTGGCGCCGGCGCGCGACGGCCACGCCATCCCGCTCAGGCTGTACACCCCGCGCGAGGCCAGCTGGACCGAGCCGCTGCCCTTGCTGGTGTATTTCCATGGCGGCGGCTTCACGGTCGGCAGCGTCGATTCGCACGATCCGCTGTGCCGGCTGCTGTGTGGCCAGGCGGACTGCATGGTGCTGTCGGTGGACTACCGGCTCGGGCCGCAATGGCGTTTCCCGACGGCGGCCAACGACGCCTTCGATGTGCTGCACTGGGTCTTCGCCGAAGCCGGCCGGCTCGGTGCCGACCCGGCGCGCATCGCCGTGGGTGGCGACAGCGCCGGCGGCACGCTGGCCGCGGCGTGTGCCGTGGAGGCCCGCAATGCGGGCCTGGCGCCCGTGCTGCAGTTGCTGATCTATCCCGGCACCTGTGCACGCCAGGACACGCCGTCGCACCGCGCGCTGGCCGATGGCTACCTGCTGACGGCGGACATGATCCGCTGGTTCTTTGCCCAGTACCTGGACCGGGAAGCCAGCCGCGACGACTGGCGTTTCGCCCCGCTGGATGGCGGCGGCGCCGGCGCCGAGGTGCGCGGCACATGCCCGGCCTGGATCGCCGTGGCCGGCTACGATCCGCTGCATGACGAGGGTGTGGCCTACGCGGAGAAGCTGCGCGCCGCCGGCGTGGCCGCCACGCTGGCGGACTACCCCGGCATGATCCATGATTTCTTCAAGCTGGGCCGGTTCGTGCCGGCGGTGGCGCAGGCACATGCCGAGGCCGTTGCCGCGCTGCGCGCCGCGTTCGGCACACCGCACAACTAGACCAGCAGCCACGGTCAGGGCCGCACCGGCCCTGGCCTTCCATTTTCAGCAGTGACTTGCAGCACAAGGAGACATAGTCAAATGCAACGCCGCCACTTCATCGCCCGCGCGGGCATCGCCGCCGCCACCGCGGCACTGGGCCTTGCCGCCATGCCCGCCCAGGCACAGGCCGACAAGTTCCCGCAGCGCCCGATCCGCCTGGTGATCGGCTACACCGCCGGCGGCTCCACGGATATCCCGTTCCGCGTGCTCGCCGACAACGCCTCCAAGATCCTGGGCCAGCCCGTGATCGTCGAGAACAAGCCCGGCGCGGGTGGCGTGCTGCCCGCGCAGATGATGCAGTCCACCGCGCCGGACGGCTACACGCTGGCCCAGGTCGCCATGCCGGTCTACCGCCTGCCGTACACCACCAAGATCAACTGGGACCCGGTCAAGGACCTGAACTACATCATCAACCTCGCCGGCTATTCGTTCGGCCTGGTGGTGCCGGCCGATTCGCCGATCAAGACGATGCAGGAGTACATTGCCTACGCCAAGGCCAATCCGGGCAAGCTGACCTACGGTTCGCCGGGCTCGATGACCACGCTGCACCTGACCATGGAAGAGCTGGCGATGAAGCAGGGCGTGCAGTTCTCGCACATCCCCTACAAGGGCAATTCCGAGTCGATGCAGGCGCTGCTGGGCGGCCACGTGATGTCGGTGGCCGACACGCCGGCATGGGCACCGTACGTTGAGCAGGGCAAGCTGCGCCTGCTGTCGACCTGGGGCGAGAAGCGCTCGGCGCGCTTCCCCAGCGTGCCGACGCTGAAGGAACTGGGCATCGGCATCGTGCAGACCTCGCCGTTCGGCCTGGTCGCGCCCAAGGGCACCGATCCGAAGATCGTGCAGAAGCTGCATGACGCCTTCAAGAAGGCCATGGACATGCCCAACTACCGCGAATCGCTGGCCAAGTTCGACATGGAGCCGTACTACATGAACAGCCAGCAATACGCGCAGTTTGCGGCCGAGACCGTCAAGAAGGAAAAGGCGATCATCGAGAAGCTGGGGCTGGCCAAGGCACAGTAAGCGCAATCAGCCTGCCGCCGCCATCATCGATCCAGGCCGCCGCGCCTGCCGGTCCTGTCCGGCGGGCCGGCGGCCTGGTGCTTTGACAAGCCACGACAAACAAGGAGACCAGGCCGATGGCCAAAGAGGATTTTCGCCACAGTATCCCGCTGCGCGTGCGCTGGGCCGAAGTCGATCCGCAGTCGATCGTCTTCAACGCGCACTACCTGACGTACTGCGATATCTGCGTGACCGAGTACTGGCGCGCGCTGGGCATCCGCTATCCGGAAGATGTGCTGCACGCGCATGGCGTGGACATCTTCGTGGTCAAGTCCACGCTGGAATACCACGCCTCGGCGCGCTTTGACGACGAGCTGGAAATCCGCGGCCGCATGTCGCGCCTGGGGCGCTCGAGCATGCTGTTCCGGGTGGAGATGTTCCGCGGCGACGAACACCTGATTACCGGTGAGATCGTCTATGTGTGCGCGGACCCGGCCACGCAGAAATCGGCGGCGATTCCGGGGCCGGTGCGGGAGATTATCGAGGGGTATGAGGTGGTGAAGCCGGCGGGGTGATTCCGTGCCGACGAGTCTTCAAATCCCGCTTGTTTGCTCCCCTCTCCCGCAAGCGGGAGAGGGGAGCGGCTCTCAGCAAATATTAGGGCCGTCGCAGCAGGGAGGCGAGATTCGCTTACTTGGCCAGCCCCGCATCTTCCATATAGGCGCGAATCACCTCATCAAAGCTCGCGTCGCTCTGGAACCCCAGCGCCAGCGCACGCTCCGCGTTCCACGCCGCCGGCCAGGTGCCGACGATGTTCTCCACGCGCGCTTCGCGCTCCCACGTCACGCGGTCCGCCACGGCATTGCCCGCCACGCGGCGCAGGGCTTCGATCATGCCGGCAGCCGTGACCGACAACCCCGGCAAGTTCACCACGCGGCGGTTGCCCAGCCGTTCGCCGGCCAGTTCGATGCCATTGACCAGTGCCGCGACGGCCGCTCGCGGCGACAGCAGCCACAGCGGCGTTTCCGGTGCCACCGGGCAGTTGGCAGCAACACCAGACAGCGGCTCACGGATGATGCCGCTGGCGAACGACGAGGCCGCCGCATTGGGTTTGCCGGGGCGCACGCTGATGGTCGGCAGGCGCAGCACGCGGCCGTCGACAAAGCCGCGGCGGCTGTAGTCCGACAGCAGCAGCTCGCCGATGGCCTTCTGCACGCCGTATGACGATTGCGGGTTCAGCGCGGTATCGTCCTGCACCACCGGCGGCAACTGGCCCCCGTAGACCGCGACCGAGCTGGTGAACAGCACGCGCGGCTGGTGGCCCAGCTCGCGGCAGGTTTCCAGCAGCGCGCGCGAGGCGTCCAGGTTGACGCGCATGCCCAGGTCGAAGTCGGCCTCGGCCTGGCCGCTGACCACGGCCGCCAGGTGGAACACGGCGCCAGTGTCGGTGTCGATGGCCTGGCGCAGTACGGCCGGGTCGGACAGGTCGCCGGTGACCACGCGCACGCGCGCATCGTCCAGGCCTTGCGGCGCCACCACGTCCAGCAGCGTCAGGCGCTTGATGGCCACGGGCTGGCCGTCCAGGTTCAGGGTGCCGCGTTGCAGCAGCAGGCGGGCGAGTTGCAGGCCGAGGAAGCCGGCGCCGCCGGTAATCAGTACGTTCATGGCAGGATGGGAGCGGTTGTTCTTGGGGTTGGTCGCGATCAGCGGCCCAGGTAGGGCTTGAGCCAGCCCAGGCCGGCCGAGGTGCCGGCGCGCGGGCGGTATTCGCAGCCGATCCAGCCGTCGTAGCCGAGCGTGTCCATGACCTCGAACAGGTAGGGATAGTTCAGCTCGCCCACGTCCGGCTCATGGCGCTCGGGCACGCCGGCGATCTGGATATGGCCGATGCCCGCGATGTCGCGCTTGAGCTTCATCGCGACATCGCCTTCGACGATCTGGCAGTGGTAGCAGTCGAACTGCACCTTCAGGTTGGCCGCGCCGACTTCCTTGCAGATAGCCTGGCCGTCGTCCTGGCGGTTCAGGAAATAGCCCGGCATGTCGCGCGTGTTGATCGGCTCGATCAGCACGGTCACGCCCTGGGCGGCGGCAGCGTTGGCAGCAAAGGCGAGGTTCTCGAGGTATGTGGCGCGGCAGCGCGCGCGGTCGGCATCGGCAGGGATCAGGCCCGCCATCACGTGGATGCGGTCATTGCCGATCACGCCGGCGTATTCCAGCGCGCGGCCGATGGTGCCGCGGAAATCCGCCTCGCGCCCGGGCAGGGCGGCCAGGCCGCGTTCGCCTGCTGCCCAGTCGCCCGGCGCCGCGTTGAACAGTGCCTGTGTGAGGCCGTTCGCGTCCAGGCGCGCGCGCAGCTCGGCGGCGGCGTGCTCGTACGGGAACAGGAACTCCACCGCCCGGAAGCCGTCGGCCGCGGCTGCGGCAAAGCGGTCCAGGAAGGCGTGCTCGTTGTACATCATCGAGAGGTTTGCGGCGAAGCGCGGCATTCGGAACTCCAAAGCGGTGGTACGGATCCGGCCCGATCGAGACTACGTCGAAAGCGGGCCGGCCAGGATCAGCGGTTGACCAGTTTAGCGGGCGTCAGCCACACCAGCACTGCGCCGACGACCAGGATCGCGGACAGCACGTACATGGGCAGCTGCGTACTTTGCGTCATGTCCTTCAGCGCGCCGACCATGTACGGCGACACGAAACCGGCCAGGTTGCCCACCGAATTCACCACGGCAATACCGGAAGCGGCGGCAATGCCCGACAGGAACGAGGTCGGCAGCGACCAGAACAGCGGCGCGCAGGTCAGCACCCCGGCGGCGGCCAGCGACAGCGCGGCGATGGCCACCGTTGTATTGTTGGTGAACGAGGCCGCAATGGCAAAGCCCGTGGCACCCATCAGCGCCGGCACGATCAGGTGCCAGCGGCGCTCGCGGCGTGCGTCGGCACTGTGGCCCAGGATGTTCATGACGATCACGGCGCAGATGAACGGGATCGCCGACAGCAGGCCGATGTTCAGGTTGCCGGTCACGCCGCTGGCCTTCACCAGCGTCGGCATCCAGAAGGTCAGCGCGTACTGGCCGGTGACGAAGCAGAAGTAGATCAGGCACATCCACCACACGCGGCGGTCGGAGAACACCGCGCCCAGCGAGTGGCCGTGGGCCTTGCCGGCGGCGCTGGCGGCGTTATGGGCGCCGCGCTGGTCTTCCTCGATATTGCGCTTGAGCACGCGCTTTTCATCGGCGTCGAGCCACGGCGCCTTGTCGATGCCGTCGCGCAGCACGAACACCGTCACCACGCCGATCACAAGCGCGGGCAGGGCCTCGAGCAGGAACATCCATTGCCAGCCGCGCATGCCGTGTGTGCCGTTGAACGCGTCCATGATCCAGCCCGACAGCGGATTGCCGAACATGCCCGCGATGGGGATGCCCGACATGAACAGCGCGATCATCTTGCCGCGGCGGTTGGCCGGGAACCAGTAGGTCAGGTACAGGATCACGCCGGGATAGAAACCCGCTTCGGCGAGGCCGAGCAGGAAGCGCATCACGTAGAACTGGGTCGGCGTCTTCACGAACAGGAACAGCGCCGAGATGATGCCCCACGTGATCATGATGCGCGCGATCCAGATGCGCGCGCCGATACGATGCATCAGCAGGTTGCTGGGCACCTCGAACAGGAAGTAGCCGATAAAGAACAGGCCGGCGCCGAGGCCGAACACGGTTTCGGAGAAGGCCAGGTCCTGGCCCATCTGCAGCTTGGCGAAGCCGACATTGACGCGGTCCAGGTAGGCGACCACGTAGCACAGCATCAGGAACGGCATGACGCGCCAGAACACCTTGCTGTAGGCGCGTTTTTCGATCTGGGCTTCGGTATCCAGCCGGGCGTTGCCGCCCAGGCTGTCAAGGGCGGGCACGCTTGCCGCCGGTTGGTTTGGATTCACGGTGGTCTCCGGGTATGGTGGTGGGTCTAATGCGGCGGCGCGCGGACTGCAGGCATGCGCGTCCCCCGCACGGTGGCCGCAAGGCAACCGCGCTGGGTGAAGCCGTCGTTTATCGGGGAAAAGCGGTTGTTACCAGCGCGCCTGGAAGGCGTCGCGCAGCTCAGTCAGTGCGCCGTCGGGCAGCGCAGCGCGGGCGGCGAAGCCCGGCGTGTCTTTCATCGTCATCCATAGCTTGGCGGTTTCCTCCAGTTCTTCCAGCGCGAACGCGGCGCGCGAGACGCTGGATTCCCACACTACCGGACCAAGGCGCTCCAGCAGCACGCCACGCACCTGCGCGGCCAGCGTGGCCACGCGCGCGGCCACGGCCGGATCGCCGGGGCGATGGTAGGGAATCAGCGGTATATGGCCGACCTTCATCACGTAGTAGGGCGTGAGCGGCGGCAGTACGTCGTCCGGTTGCCAGACACCGGCCAGCGTCAGGGCCACGAGGTGCGTCGAGTGCGTATGCACCACGGCGTGCGCCTCGCGGTTGTTGTCGTAGATCGCGCGATGCAGCATCAGCGTCTTGGACGGCTTGTCGCCGGAGACCCAGCTGCCATCGGTGGCCACCTTGGCGACCGCGGCCGGGTCCATCATCCCCAGGCAGGCATCGGTCGGCGTGATCAGCCAGCCGTCGTCCAGCCGCGCGCTGATATTGCCGGCCGAGCCCACGGTATAGCCGCGCTGGTACAGGCTGGCGCCGATGCGGCAGATCTCTTCGCGCAGCTTGCTTTCGGTGCTCATCAGTGACCTCCAAGCTGGCGCAGCGCTTCGTCAAAGAAATCCGGGCCGCCGAAGTTGCCCGACTTGAGCGCCAGTGCCAGCGGCTTGGCATCCAGCGTGACGGTGGCCGGCACGCCCGGTGCAATCTGCGCGCCGATACGCAAGGCGCGCACGCCCAGCGCCTGCACCACCGCGCCGGAGGTTTCGCCGCCGGCCACGACGAAGCGGCGCGTGCCGCGTGCCAGCAGCCCGGCGGCAACCGTGGCCAGGCACTGTTCGACCAGGTGTCCGGCGCGCTCGACGCCCAGTTCGGCCTGCACGGCCTTGACTTCGTCGGGGCTGGAGGTGGCGTAGATCAGCACCGGTTCGCCATGACCGTCGGCAAAGGCCAGCGCCGCGTCGGCAACGGCTTCGCCGCGTGCCAGCGCGAGCGGGTCGATGCGCAGCGCCGGGCGGCCTTGCTCCAGCCAGCGTGCTACCTGGCCATTGGTCGCGCGCGAGGCGCTGCCGGCCAGCACCACGCCCGGGCCGTCGATGGCCGGCACCGAGGCCGCGTCACCGCGCTGCGGTAGCAGGCCGGCGCGGCGGAAATTCTCGGGCAGTCCCAGCGCGATGCCGGAGCCGCCGGTGATCAGCGGCAGGTTGGCGCAGGCCTCGCCCAGCGTGAACAGGTCCGCGTCGGACACCGCATCGGCAATCGCCATGCGCACGCGGTCGCTGCGCAGCGCAGCGATGCGCTCGGCGGTGGCATGCGCGCCGCGCGCAACCGCGTCGTAGCGCAGCAGCCCGACCTTGTTCTTGCTCTGGCGCTGCAGTACGCGCACCAGGCTGGCATCGGTCATCGGCGTCAGCGGATGGTGCTCCATGCCCGATTCATTGAGCAGCGCATCGCCCACGAACAGGTGGCCGCGAAAGATGGTGCGGCCGTTTTCGGGGAAGGCCGGGCAGGCGATGGTGAAGTCGCTGTCCAGTGCCGCCAGCAGCGCCTCGGCCACCGGGCCGATATTGCCGGCATCGGTCGAGTCGAAGGTGGAGCAGTACTTAAACACGAACTGGCGGCAGCCCTGCGCGCGCAGCCATTGCAGCGCGGCCAGCGACTGGGCCACGGCCTCGACGGCCGGGATGGTGCGGGACTTGAGCGCCACCACCAGCGCATCGGCTTCGCCAATGTCCTGCACGGCGCCCACGTCGGGCAGGCCGATGGTCTGCACGGTGCGCATGCCATTGCGCACCAGCGTGTTGGCGAGGTCGGTGGCGCCGGTGAAATCGTCGGCGATGCAGCCCAACAGCGGGCGATGGGCGAGGGTGCCTGCAGTCATCTTCGCTTCCCCCTTATTCAGCCTTGCCCGGCAGTTCGATGCCCGGGAAGATCTTGATCACGGCCGAGTCGTCCTCGCCGCCATGGCCGGCGGTCGACGCCATCATGAACATCTGGTGCGCGGCGGCCGACAGCGGCAGCGGGAATTTGCTGTGGCGCGCGGTGTCGAGCACCATGCCCAGGTCCTTGACGAAGATGTCGACCGCCGACAGCGGCGTGTAGTCGCCCTTCAGGATATGGGGCACGCGGTTCTCGAACATCCACGAGTTGCCCGCGCTGTGCGTGATCACGTCATAGAGCGCATCGGGGTCCACGCCTTCGCGCAGGCCCAGCGCCATCGCTTCGGCGGCCGCGGCGATATGCACGCCGGCCAGCAGCTGGTTGATGATCTTGACCTTGGAGCCCGCGCCATGCGCGGCACCCAGGCGATACACCTTGCCGGCGATGGCGGCCAGCACGTCCTCGGCCAGCGAGTAGGCTTCGGCCGGGCCGGAAGTCATCATGGTCATTTCGCCGCTGGCGGCGCGCGCGGCGCCGCCGGAGACCGGTGCGTCCAGCATCAGCAGGCCCTGTTCCGCCAGCCGGCGGCCTAGCGCCTCGGCAAAGCCCGGCGGCACGGTGGCGCTGGCGATCACCAGCTTGCCCGGCTGCATCGCGGCCGCGGCACCGTTGGCGCCGAACAGCACGGCCTCGGTCTGCTGCGCGTTGACCACCAGCGTCAGCACCACGTCGCAACGGCTGCCCAGCTCGGAGGGCGAGGCGCACGGCACGCCGCCGGCATCGGCAAAGCGCTGCAGCACTTCGGGGCGCAGGTCGCACGCGTGCACGTTGAAGCCGGCACGCAGCAGCGACTGCGCGACACCAAAGCCCATGGCACCAAGGCCGATGACGCCGATATTCCTGGACATGAAGGGACTCCTGAAACAGATACGGATAATTCGATGGTTCGGGCTTGCGCGCGCGTCAGTTGGCGGCGCCGTGCGCTTCGCCGCTCTCGTCCGCACCCAGCTGGGCGAGACGGTGCGCGGCGTTGTACATATGGTTCTGCGCGGCATTGCGCGCGGCCAACGGGTCGCCGGCGCGGATGGCGGCGACGATGGCCTGGTGTTCTTCACGCACCTGGCGCGAAAAGTCCGCGCGGCGCGCCTCGTTGGTGCGGGTCACGCGCGTGGCCGCTTCCAGGTACTGGCTGAGGAAGGCCAGCGTCTTCAGGAAATACGGGTTGCCGGTGGCCTCGGCGATGGCGCGGTGGAAGGCCACGTCTTCGGCCACGCCGTCGCCGCCTTGCGCAACCTCTTCGTCGAGCCGGGCCAGTGCGGCGTCGATGGCCGCCATCGACGCATCGGTGCGGCGGCGGGCGGCCTGCGCGGCCACCTCGGCCTCGATCGCGCGGCGCAGTTCGACGATCTGCAGCACCGATTCCAGCGTGCCGGTTTCGGTGTAGTCGATGCGCAGCGGCCGGATGCCGGCCTGTAGCGTCACGAACACGCCGCTGCCCTGGCGCGACTCCACCACGCCTTCGTACTTGAGCCGGGAGATGGCTTCGCGCACCACGGTGCGGCTGACGCCGAATTCCCCGGACAGCACCGCCTCGGTCGGCAGCTTGTCGCCGCGGGCAAAGGCGCCGCTCTGGATCTTGTCCAGCAGTTGTTCGGCGACATTGTCGGTGAGGGCGCGGGCAGGGACTTTCTGGAACACGGCAGCTTCCCGGGTTATTCGGTAATCAGGTCATCATACAAATTTGCTAGGACGCTGCCGACCCCGGGCAAACCCTGATATGGTGCAACTTCAAGAGCGGAGATGCGGCGAGTGATCCGCTTTGGTGCATCGACGGTCACTGCGACACTGGCGTATCATGGGCGCCCGTCCGCATCCCCTGCCCGACGCAATCGTTCTCCAAGCGCCTGATTCCACACGCCATGTCCATCACTGTCCTGATCTGCCCCTGGTCCGAAGCGCGCGAACGCGCGCGCGCCATCCGTTACACCGTCTTCGTCGAAGAGCAATGCGTGCCGGTGGAACTGGAATGGGATGAGTGGGACGAGCCGAGCTGGCACGCGCTGGCGCTGGCCGAGGATGGCACGCCGGTGGCCACCGGACGGCTGCTGCCGGATGGCCATATCGGGCGCATGGCGGTGCTGCAGTCCGTGCGTGGCACCGGTGTCGGTGCAATGGTGCTGGACGCGCTGATGCGCAAGGCTGAAGCGCTTGGCTACCCGGAACTGGTGCTCAATGCGCAGACGCACGCGGCGCCATTCTATGCGCGCGTGGGCTTTGCGCAGGTGGGGCCGGAATTCGAAGAGGCGGGCATCCCGCACGTGGAGATGCGCAAGCGGCTGGCCGGCTGAGCGCCGGAATCCTCGGTTCCAGCGGGCCTCAGCGCGGCGCTGGCACGATGCCGGTGTCGCGTTGCAGGTTCAGCTTGCCGTGGAAGTTGACGTCGCCGATGCGGCCGTCGGCGTCGAAGCTGCGCTCGCTCAGGTCGAAACGGCCATCGTGGCGCACGCGCAGCACCGTGCTGGCGCGCGTGCCGTACAGCGGCGAGCGGATGAAGGCCGACGACAGCAGCTTTTCCCATTCCGGTGCCACGCCCGTGGCAGGCAGTTCGAAATCCGCCGCCTGGCGCTCGTCGGCGAGCATTTGCAGGTAGGGCTCGGCGCTGGCGTTGGCCTGGCCGCTGTCGGCGGCCAGCACTTCGGCCAGCGCGCCCACGCGGCTGCGCACCTTGGGCCAGGGCGTGTCGAGCAGGGCGTTGGACAGGCCGTACAGCCCCGGGCGCAGCCGTTGCGGCTGGCGCGAGGCGGCGCGGTTGCTGTACCACCAGAGTTCACGCAGGTCGCTCGCCAGCAGGTTGAAGCCGTTGTAGCGGCCGTCTTCGCCGGCGAGGCCGTCCAGGTAGTCGAACGGCGCCTCGCGTCCGCGCAGGAAACCGGCCACCAGCTCGCCGCGCGAGCGCGCGTCGGTGCGTTTTTCGGACGGGGCGCGGTAGTTGGTCAGTGCCGCGAAGCGGCCGTCGGCGTTGACGCCCATCCAGGTGCCGGGCTCGCCGATGACTTCCGCCAGGTCGCGCCCGGCCAGCACCTGCGGTGCATCCTGCCACCAGTGCGCGGCCGCCGCGGGGCGGACATAGAATTCATCGCGGTTGCCGGCGACGACCAGGGCATAGTCGGGGTGGGATTGCCAGGCAACCAGGATCAGACACATCGCTTTGCTTCCTTTGCCGCCGGGGTGGCTGCAGTGGCACCCGGCGTACTTCAGTCCAACGGCATGGACGCCTACAGCACGTCCAGGTCGACAAAGTGCTCGGCCCGCCGCTCGCCATCGACCCATTGGTCCAGCCCGCTCTGCCGCCACAGGCCTTCCAGCGTGGCATCGAACGCGGGCGGCACGTCGGGATAGCACTCCATCCAGGTCTGCACGCCGGCGCGGGTTTCCGGCCTGCGCATCAGCGTACCACCAATTCCGGTTGCTTCGGCGACAGTCTCCATCCAGCGGTGCCAGTGCGGCAGCGCCTCGGCGGCAACGGCTTCCGGGACGCGGAAATAGACGTAGAGGTGATCGCTCATGGCAGGTCCTGTGGGTTTCAGCCAGCGGCCTGGGCGGCCTCGCCCAGCGGCACCTCGTAGGGCAGGGTGGCCGTAGCCACTGCCGCGCCCTCGGCGCTGCCCAGGCGCAGCGCACTGGCGGCGGCATCGATCTTCAGCTCGGCCAGCCCGGCCCAGCCGCCCTGGGGCGCCGGTGCGGCGTTGACGATCATGCCGCACGGCTGGCCCGGATCTTCCGGACGGTAGATTTCAGCCGCGGGCGCCGGCACTTCGCCTTCACCCTGCACCAGCCACATGCGGCGCTTGAGCGTGCCGCGGTACTGGCTGCGCGCGACGATTTCCTGGCCGGGATAGCAGCCCTTTCGGAAATTGACCCCGCCCACCAGTTCGAAATTGATCATCTGCGGCACGAACTGCTCCTGCGTGGCCGCGACGATGCGCGGCAGGCCCGACTGCACTTCCAGCCAGTCCCACAGCGCGGGCGTCGCATCCTGCAGCGAGGCGGCAAGTGCCGCGCGCACCGCCTCGGCGCGCTCGGCCGGCAGCACCAGCTGCCAGCGCGGCTGGCCGGCGCCATCCGGCAGGCGGATCACGGTGATGCCGTCGGCTTCGGCCACGGCAAAGGCGACCTCCGGCACGGGCAGGCCCGCAGCGGCCAGGGCCTTGGCAGCGCCGGCCCCGGCGAGGCCGAGGATCGCATGGGTGGGGGTGATGTCGGACAATTTGGCCTTGGCGCGCAGCACGAACATCGACAGGCGCTTCTGCACCGGGGCCTGGATGTCGGCCGACAGCTGCAGCACGATGCCTTCGACATCGCGCCACATCAGGAAGGTGGCGAGCAGGCGCCCCTTGGGCGAGCAATAGCCCGCCAGGCGGGCCGCGCCGGCCTTCAGGTCTTCGACCGCATTGGTCAGCTGGGTGTGCAGGAAGCTGCCGGCATCGTCGCCGGCCACACGGACCAGGCCAAGCCCGGGCGGGCTGCAGACGATGCCGCTGCCGCTCAAGGCTTCAAGGTTTGCGGCGAGTTCCTGGGCTTGGGCATTCATCACTGGCATTGCGTGGCAATCGTTGAGGCAATTCGGGAGAGGGAAGGCGCCGGTCGTGCGCCGTGCCGGGCGGGCCGTCAAGCGGCGCCGGCGCCGCGGCGCATGGTCGGTGCGAGGCTGCCGGTTATTATATGGGGCTATGAGATTTTCGGCCGGCGCCGGCAGCACGTGGCGGCAAGCGGTGGCGCGCAAGCCCTCCGACGGATCCGGTCAGCCGCCCCTATCCCTGATACATGAAACGATTTTTCCTTAGTCTTGGCCTGGCCATCCTGGTGTTCGCGCTGGCGGCCGCGGGCGCGTTCGCGTGGTGGGCCAATCACCCGCTGCCCCTCAGCAAGTCACCCGTGGAAGTGGTGATCAAGCCCAATTCCGGCGTCGCCAGCGTCGGCCGCCAGATCCAGCGCGGCGGCGTCGGCATGGACCCGCGGCTGTTCATGCTGCTGGTGCGCCTGACCGGCCACGGGCCTGACCTGAAGGCCGGCGGCTATGAATTCGCGACCGGCGCCACGCCGCTGTCGATCATCGGCAAGCTGGCGCGCGGCGAGGTCACGCACTATGTGGTCACGGTGATCGAGGGCTGGGAATTCCGCAAGATGCGCGCCGCCGTGGACGCCAGCCCGGCGCTGCGGCACGACACCCGGGACATGTCCGATGCGGACCTGATGAAGGCAATCGGCGCGGCCGAGACCTCGCCCGAAGGCATGTTCTTCCCGGACACCTACCTGTTCGCGCGCGGCAGCAGCGATATCGACCTGTACAAGCACGCCTACCGTGCCATGCAGCGGCGCCTGAACGAGGCCTGGAACGCACGCTCGCCCGACCTGCCGTACAAGACCCCGTACGAGGCCCTGGTGATGGCATCGATCGTCGAGAAAGAAACCGGCCAGGCCGCCGAACGCCCGATGATCGCCGCCGTGTTCATCAACCGGCTGCGCAAGAACATGATGCTGCAGACCGACCCGACCGTGATCTACGGCCTGGGCGATGGCTTCGACGGCGACCTGCGCAAACGCGACCTGCAGGCCGACAACCCGTACAATACCTACACCCGTACCGGCCTGCCGCCCACGCCGATTGCGCTGCCGGGGCTGGCCTCGCTGGCGGCGGCCACCACGCCGGCGCCATCCGACGCACTGTACTTCGTCGCCCGCGGCGACGGCAGCAGCCATTTCTCCAACTCGCTTCCCGAACACAACCGCGCGGTCGACAAGTACCAGCGCGGCAAATAGGCATTCCATGCGCGGAAAATTCATCACGTTTGAAGGCATCGACGGCGCCGGCAAGAGCACCCATATCGACTGGGTCGCCGACCGCCTGCGCGCACGCAGCGACATTGCCGGCGTCGTCACCACCCGCGAGCCCGGCGGCACCTCGCTGGGCGAAGACCTGCGCCAGATCCTGCTGCATCGCAAGATGCACCTGGAAACCGAGGCGCTGCTGATGTTCGCGGCCCGGCGCGAACATATCGCCGAGGTCATCGCACCCGCGCTGGAGCGCGGCAAGTGGGTGATTTCCGACCGCTTCACCGACGCCACCTTCGCCTACCAGGGCGGGGGCAGGGGCCTGGCCACCGAGCGCCTGGAAGTGCTGGAAGACTGGGTGCAGGGCGGCCTGCAGCCGGATCTGACGCTGCTGTTCGACGTGCCGCTGGAAACCGCCAGCGAGCGCCTGGCCGGCGCACGCGCGCCTGACAGGTTCGAATCCGAATCGCGCGCGTTCTTCCAGCGCACCCGCGATGAATACCTGCGCCGCGCGGCCCAGTCGCCGCAGCGCTTCCGGGTGATCGACGCCACGCGCAGCATTGCCGACATTCGCGATGAACTTGAAAAAATCATCGCAACTATCTGATTTTTGGCCGATATATGGCTGACGTGATAGGTGTGAATGCCGCGCCATTGCGCAATTCGCAATCGCATGGCTATCACAGGTAAAACTTGAAGTTAGATCGCTAACCCACTGATTCACATGCTATATCCCTGGCAGAAGGAAGACTGGCAACGGCTTGGCGCGCTGCGTGAACGGCTGCCGCATGCCTTGCTGATCCATGGCCAGCAAGGCATCGGCAAGCGCGACCTGGCCCTGCATTTCGCGCAGGGGCTGTTGTGCGAGGCGCCGCTGCCGGACGGCCAGCCCTGCGGCCAGTGCGCCGCCTGCCACTGGTTCAGCCAGGGCAACCACCCGGACTTCACCGTGGTGCGGCCCGAGGCGCTGGACGCCGCGGCCGAGGCCGAGACCGACGAGGGCGGCAAGAGGAAGGCGCCCAGCAAGATCATCCGCATGGAGCAGGTGCGCGCGCTGATCGAGGCCGTGGGCGTGGGCACGCACCGGGCCGGGCTGCGCGTGGTGGTGGTCTATCCGCTCGATGCGCTGCAGACCGAGGGCGCCAACGCACTGCTGAAGACGCTGGAAGAGCCGCCGCCGTCCACCGTATTCCTGCTGGTGACCGACCGCCTCGACCGCATCCTGCCGACTATCCTGTCGCGCTGCCGCCAGTTCTCGGCCCAGCGCCCGACGCCGGAGGCCTCGCTGGCCTGGCTGCGCGGCCAGGGCGTGGCCGATGCCGAGGCCCAGCTGGCGCTGGCCGGCGGCTCGCCGCTGACCGCGCTGCATGCGGCCGAGGCCGAGGAGCAGCCGCTGCAGCGCTGGCTGGTCGGCCAGCTCGGCGCCGCCGCCGCCTTCGACGCTTCCGCGGCGGCCGAGCAACTGCAGAAGCTGCCGGTGCCTGCCGTGCTTGGCATCCTGCAGCGCTGGACGTACGATCTGCTGACGCTGCGCCTGGACGGCAGCGCCACGCCGCGGTACCTGCCCAAGGAACGGGCGGTGCTGGCGCGCTGCGCCGGGGCCACCGACGCGCACCGCCTGCAGGCCTTTGCCACCCGGTTGACCGCGCATCGCCGCAGCGAGAACCATCCGCTGGCGGCCCGGCTGGTGATGGAAGCGGTATTCCTGGAATACCGCCAGCTGTTCCGGTAGTACGCCTGGCAGTCAAAATAAGCCATAACAACAAGCAGCACCGTCATTCAGGGGGTCAACCATGAACACAGCAGTCGCCGGCGCACCGCCCGCTGCGCCAACCGGCAGCGGGGCGGCATCGCGCCCCAATGTGCTGTCCTTGTCGATCAAGGACCAGGCCGGGCTGTATGCGGCCTACATGCCGTTCCTGGCGCGCGGCGGCATCTTCGTGCCGTCGAACCGGCCGTTCCGACTGGGCGAGCAGGTGTTCCTGGTGCTGTCGCTGCTGGACCGGCCGCAGAAATACCAGATCGCGGGCCATGTGGCCTGGATCACCCCGGCGGGCACGCCGATGAAGACCCCCGGCGTCGGCGTGCATTTCCCCGACGACGACAACGGGCGCAACCTGCGCCGCGCTGTGGAGGAGATCCTGGGCAAGATGCTGGAGTCCGGGCGCCCCACGCAAACTTTATGAACGTTGTGAGGTTGTTCTCACAATATTTTGATTTTCAATGAATTTTTCACTTCGCATTGCCGAGCCCCGCGACCTGCCGGGCATCGTCGCCATCTATAACGGCACCGTGCCCTCGCGCATGGTCACCGCCGATACCGAACCGGTCACCGTGGCCTCGCGCCAGGCCTGGTTCGATTCCCACCAGCCTGAACGCCGCCCGCTGTGGGTGTGCGAGGATGCCGACGGCCGCATGGCCGGCTGGATGAGCTTTTCAGACTTCTACGGCCGCCCGGCCTACGGCGCCACCGCCGAGGTGTCGATCTACCTGGACGCGCAGCGCCGCGGCCAGGGGCTGGGCCGCTACCTGCTGCAACAGGCCATCGACCATGCGCCCAGGGTCGGGGTGAACACGCTGCTCGGCTTTATCTTCGGCCACAATGCGCCCAGCCTGGGCCTGTTCGCGTCGCTGGGCTTTACGCGCTGGGGCGACCTGCCGCGCGTTGCCGTGCTCGACGGTGTCGAGCGCGACCTGATCATCGTCGGCCGCCGCGTGGACTGAGCCACCCGCCAACAGAGATTCCCCATGTTTGTCGATTCCCACTGCCATATCGATTTCCCCGAGTTGGCCGCGCGCCTGCCGGAACTGCTGGAGAACATGCGCGCCAACCAGGTCACGCATGCGCTGTGCATCTCGGTCACGCTGGAAGACTTCCCGCGCGTGCTGGCGCTGGCCGAGCAGCATCCCAACCTGTACGCCTCGGTCGGCGTGCACCCGGACTACGAAGAGGGCGAGGAACCCACGCTGGAGCGCCTGGTGGAGCTGTCCGCCCACCCGCGCGTGGTCGGCACCGGCGAGACCGGGCTGGACTACTACCGCCTGAACGGCCGCAGCATCGCCGACATGGAATGGCAGCGCGAGCGCTTCCGCACCCATATCCGCGCCGCGCGCCAGACCGGCAAGCCGCTGATCATCCATACCCGCTCGTCCGCCGACGACACGCTGCGCCTGATGCGCGAAGAGAACGCGCGCGAGGCCGGCGGCGTGATGCACTGCTTCACCGAGACCTGGGACGTCGCCCGCCAGGCGCTGGATGAGGGTTTCCATATCTCGTTCTCGGGCATCGTCACCTTCAAGAGCGCGGCCGACCTGCAGGAAACCGCGCGCAAGGTGCCGCTGGAGCGCATGCTGATCGAGACCGATTCGCCCTACCTGGCGCCGGTGCCATACCGCGGCAAGACCAACGAACCTGCCTGGGTGCGCCATGTGGGCGAGTTCATCGCGCAGCTGCGCGGGGTCCCTGTGGAACAGGTCGCGGAACAGACGACGGAAAATTTCTTCAAGCTATTCAAGCATATTGACAGGGAATCGCATGTTTGACATGAAGTTTGCCCGACGCGCTGCCGGCGCCCTTGCGCTGGCCGCCGCCACGCTGGCGCAGGCCGCGCCTGCCGACGACATGCGCAAGGCCGTCGAATTCGACGACGCCAACACCGTCAAGAAGCTGCTGGCCAAGGGCGTCGATCCCAATCTGGTGGACAGCCGCGGCAACCCGGCGCTGGTGCTGGCGCTGCGCGAGAAGTCGCTGAAGGCGGCCACGGTGCTGATCCGCGCCAAGGACATCGATTTCGACAAGGCCAACCCGGCCGGCGAGACCCCGCTGATGATGGCCGCGCTGCAGGGTGAGCTGGACATGGTCAAGCTGATGGTCGACGAGATGGAGGCCGAGATCAACAAGACCGGCTGGACCCCGCTGCACTATGCGGCCACCAATGGCCACAACGACGTAGTCAAGTACCTGGTCGACCATGCCGCCTATATCGACGCTGAAAGCCCCAACGGCACCACGCCGCTGATGATGGCCGCGCGCGGCGGCCATATCGAGACCGTCAAGCTGCTGCTGGACGAGGGCGCCGACATGCGCCTGAAGAACCAGCAGGGCATGACCGTGATCGACTTTGCCGAGCGCTACAACCAGGCAGAGATCGCCAAGGGCCTGAAGGCGCGCTGGCAGAAGCTGTACCCGCAGACGCCGATCGCGGCGGCGCCGCCGCTGAAGGCGCCCACCGGCGAGCCGGGCGGGCAGCGGCCCGCGGCGCAGCAGCCCAAGACCAAGGGCTGGTAAGCGCTGATGCCGGCGATGGCCGTCGGCGCACGCCTGCGCCAGTGGGCGCGCGGGCTCAAGGCGAGCCTGCTGATGCTGTGGTTCTGCAGCCGCCACCCCGGCACGCCGTGGAGCGCGCGGCTGCTGGCCGCGCTGGTGGTGGCCTATGCCTTCAGCCCGATCGACCTGATCCCCGATTTCATCCCGGTGCTGGGCTATGTCGATGACGTGCTGCTGGTGCCGCTGGGTATCTGGCTGACGCTGCGGATGATTCCGCCGGCGGTCAAGGATGAATGCCGCGGCCGGGCCCAGGCGTGGCAGGCCACGCATGCAAAACGGCCGCGCAATCGCGCGGCCGCCGTGGTCATCGTGCTGGTGTGGGTGTTGCTGGCCTGGCTGGCGTGGCGCTGGCTGGCGCCGGGCTAGACATCGTCCGCCAGCCGCACCCCGGTGAACTGCCAGCGCTGGTGCGGATAGAAGAAGTTGCGGTACGTCGCCCGGATATGCGATTCGGGCGTGACGCAAGACCCGCCGCGCAGCACCATCTGGCCGCTCATGAACTTGCCGTTGTACTCGCCCACCGCACCGCCGTTCGGGCGGAAGCCCGGATACGGCAGGAAGGCGCTGCCGGTCCATTCCCACACATCGCCGAACATCTGGCGCAGCACGCCCGAGGTGTTCTGCCGGTCCGGCAACGGCCGCAGCGCGCGGCCTTCAACAAAATTCCCGGTGGCCGGCAGGCTGCGCGCCGCGTGCTCCCATTCGGCCTCGGTCGGCAGCCGGCGTTCGGCCCAGCGCGCGAATGCCTCGGCCTCATAGAAGCTGACGTGGGTGACGGGGCTGTCCGGGTCGACCGGATGCATCCCGCGCAGCGTCATCTGCCACCACGTGCCTTCGCGTTCTTCCCAGTAGAGCGGGGCCAGGATGCCTTGCTCGCACACCCAGCGCCAGCCGTCGGACAACCACAGCCCCGCCGTCTGGTAGCCGCCATCCTCGATGAATTCAAACCATTGCCGGTTGCTGACCGGGTGCGAGCACAGCGTGAACGGTGCCAGGTAGGCCTTGTGCCGCGGGCTTTCACAGTCAAAGGCAAAGGTCTCGCCGCGGTGGCCGATCTCCACCAGGCCGCCGTCAAAGCCGATCCAGTCCGGCGCGGGCCGAGGGTCGGCGATCACCGGCTCGGGCAGTTCCGGGGCAAAGGCGGGGCGCAGCGGGTTCTGCGCGAACAGATGCAGGATGTCGGCCAGCAGCAGTTCCTGGTGCTGCTGTTCATGCTGCAGGCCAAGCATGATCAGCGCTGCCTCGTCATCGGTCTGGGCGCTGCCCAGCAGCGTCAGCATCGATTCGTCCACGGCCTCGCGGTAGGCCAGCACCTCGTCCAGCGAGGGGCGGGTCAGCAGCCCGCGCTGCGGCCGCGGGTGGCGCGGTCCGACCGCTTCGTAGTACGAGTTGAAGAGGTAGCGGTAGTCCGGGTCCACCAGCTCGTAGTCCGGGATCCGCGCAGCCAGCACGAATTCCTCGAAGAACCATGTGGTGTGCGCCAGGTGCCATTTTGCCGGGCTGGCGTCGTCCATGGACTGCACGGTGGCATCGGCATCGGACAGGTCGGCCACCAGGGTCTCGGTGGCCGTGCGTACGTGGCGATACTGTGAAAGCAGGGCGGGTTCGTGCGGCGGATGGAGGGCGGCGGCTGGCAACAGGGCTGAAGTCATGCGGGCTCCCGGGAGTGGATCGGTCGATGACTGCAGGCGGCACGACAGCCGCGGGCAAATAGCCGGGGCCGGCGCGCCGCCCATGGCACGCGGGGCGCCATAGCGCCCCGATCCATCATAGACCCGATCCGTCCGCGGGGCGAGCCGGCGCCGTCCTGCAGCGCCGGCCGTCCACAGGACTTCAGGCGGCCAGGCGGCTGGCGTCGTTCAGCGCCGCGATTTCGGTGCGGGCGCTGGCCAGGCCGGCTTCGCGGAACTGCGGACCCATGGCCAGGCCGTGGGCACGCACGTAGGTGATGTCGGTGATGCCCAGGAAGCGGAACACGATGTCGACGGTCTTTTCGTGCAGGTCCAGTTCATTGGCATCCTGGCGCACGCCGCCGCGCGACGACACCACGATCACGCGCTTGCCGCCGGCCAGGCCCACCGGGCCGTTCTCGGTGTACTTGAAGGTGCGGCCAGCCTGCGCGATGCGGTCGATCCAGGCCTTGAGCTGGCTGGGGATGCTGAAGTTGTACTGAGGCACGCCCACCACCAGCACGTCGGCGGCCAGGAATTCGGCCAGCCATTGCTCGGTGCGCTGCAGCTCGGCTTCCTGGATGGCGCTCAGGCCTTCCTTCGGGCCGCCCAGCACGGGCAGCAGGTTGCCGGACAGGTGCGCCGGAGCGTCCTGGTCCAGATCGCGCACGGTGACCTTGGCGTCCGGGGTGGCGGCGACCAGGTCGGCCACCACGCTGGCGGTCAGGCTGCGCGAAACGGAGTTGTCGCCAAGTACGCTGGAATCGATCTGCAGGATGTTCATGTCTATCTCCACAAGGTGTGCGGTTGCGATGGATGAAAGATAGCGGCTGGCCATTGGTATCGGTAGTGAGGCAAAATGCAAATGATTGTTCTGCCGGCGCAACGCCAGCCTGGCGGCCGCACGTGATCCCGGAGCCATCCATGCAAGACCTCAACGACTTGTCCCTGTTTGCCCAGGTGTTCGAACACGGCAGTTTTTCCGCGGCCAGCCGCGCCTCAGGCGTGCCCAAGTCGCGCCTGAGCCGGCGCATCGCCCAGCTGGAACGCGACCTGGGCGTGCAGCTGCTGCGCCGCACGACACGGCAGGTGCGCGTTACGCCGCTTGGTGAATCCTTCTACGAACGCTGCCGCGCCATGCTCAATGAGGCCAAGGCGGCCCGCGAGGTCATCGAGCAGGCGCGCGAGCAGCCTGGCGGCACGCTGCGCGTGAGCTGCCCGATCGCCATCGCCCAGATCCTGCTGGCGCCGGCCATCGGCCATTTCATGCGCGCCAACCCGGCCGTGCGGATCGAGCTGGAGACCACCAACCGGCGCGTGGACGTGATCGGCGAAGGCTTCGACCTGGCCCTGCGCGTGCGCGAGTCCATGGAGGACTCCAGCCTGGCCGTGCGCACCTTCGGTGAAAGCCAGCTGATGCTGGTGGCCAGCCCCGCGCTGCTGGATAGCATCGGCCGCCCGCGCACACCGCAGGCGCTGGATGGCATGCCCGGCGTGGGCCAGCCGCCGCACGACGGCAAGCATGTCTGGACCCTGCGCTGCAAGACCAACGACTCGATCCAGATTGCCTATGAACCGCGCCTGGTCACCGAAGACTTCGTGCTGCTGCGCGAGGCGGCGATCGCCGGCGCGGGCGTGGCCATGCTGCCGCGGATGTATTGCCGCGATGCGCTGGAAAGCGGCGAGCTGGAACTGGTGTTGCCGCAGTACGACATGCCGGTCGGCACGCTGCACGCGGTGTTCCCCTCCCGCAAGGGCGTGACGCCTGCCACCCGGCGCTTTCTCGACTTCCTGGGCGAGGTCCTGCCCGAATGCGCATACAAGGTCGGCATGCTTGAGCCGCGGCAGCCAGCGATGCACCGGGTGGTGTAGCGCAGGCCTTCCGGATACGGCATGGCGGGATTGGCGAGGTGGTGTGCCGGTCGCATCCCGGCCAGCAGGCAGTCTCGTATTTGCGGCTTTACCTTCACGCCGCCTCGCACTAAGGTACAGGGGCGAGCCTTGCGCGTGAGGGTAAAGGCGCTTGGCTTCGACAACCAACTCGACAGACAACGGCAAGGAGAACGGCCATGGGTGGCTCTCAGGGTTCCCAGGACTTGGGCAAGGCGCTGCTGCGCATCGTGCTTGGCGTGTTGATCCTGATGCACGGCATCGCCAAGCTGACCGGTGCGTCCGGCATGGGCTTTGTGGGGAAGGTGGTCGCCGACGCCGGCTTGCCGGCATGGCTGGCCTACGGCGTCTACATTGGGGAAGTCGTGGCCCCGATCCTGCTGATCATCGGGCTGTGGAGCCGGCTGGCGGCGCTGATCGTTGCCATCAACATGGTGTTTGCGGTGGCGCTGGTGCATACCAAGCAGCTCGGCATGCTGTCCGATACCGGCGGCTGGGCGCTTGAGTTGCAGGGGATGTTCCTGGCCGCGGCGCTGGCGGTGGCCCTGCTGGGGGCGGGCCGGTTCAGCGTGGGCGGCATCAATGGCAAGCTGAACTAGTGCCCTGTTCCGCAAATACCTTGCCATGAAATCGCCCAGTTGGCCGCCATGCGTCGTTGCTCGTCGTTGCCATAGCTACGGCTATGGCGCCTCCTCGCGTTTAGCCTGACGACCAACTGGACGATTTCATTTTGGCAAGCCATCTGCGGAACAGGACACTAGCCCATCGGGTCAGATGGCGTACGGTGCGCCGGCGTTCCGGCGCCGGTGGCGCTTGCGCGTGGCTGCATGTGCGCGCTGCCGCGGACATCATGGAGATGTATCGTGAAACCCTTCCGGCAGCTCTTTCCCGTCGTGGCCGCGGCGCTGGTCCTGTCAGGCTGCGCCAGCGTGCCCGACATCAAGACTGACTACAATCGCAGCACTGACTTCAGTGCCTACCGCAGCTTTGGCTTCGTCGAGCATCTCGGCACCGACCGCCAGGGCTATGAAAGCCTGACCACCCAGTACTTCAAGTCTGCCGTGCAGCGGGAACTGACCGCGCGCGGCTACCGCTATGCGGCGCAGTCGCCGGACTTGCTGGTCAACTTCAATGCCCGGCTGCAGGAGAAGGTCCAGGTCAGCCCGGCGCCGACGCCGATGATGGGGTATTACGGTTATCGCGGCGGGCTGTATGCGCCGTGGCCGGGCTACGGCTTCTATAACGACGTCTATACCTACACCGAAGGCACGGTCAACATCGACCTGGTCGACCGGCGCCAGATGAAGCTGGTCTGGGAAGGCGTGGCGGTGGGCAGCGTGGACACCAGCGACAAGGCCAGCGCCCAGCAGCGCATCGACAAGACCGTGGCGCAGATCTTTGCCAAGTATCCGTTCCGGGCCGCGCAGTAGGGCCAGCTCACGCCGCCGGCGTGACTGCCGCCCGGTCGATGGCATCCGCGACGAAGACCTCGGCCGGCTTGGGCGCGGACCACAGGTAGCCCTGGCCCAGCGGGCAGCGCAGCGCCAGCAGCGCTGCGCGCTGGGCGTCGGTCTCGACGCCTTCGGCCACGCACTCCAGGCCCAGCTCGCGCGCCAGGTTGATCATGTTGCGGCAGATCGCGGCACGCTGGCCATGCCCGTCGACCTCGACAACGAACGAGCGGTCGAGCTTCAACTGCGTGAAAGGCAGGTCCGCCAGCAGCCTGAGCGTGGCGATGCCAACGCCGAAATCGTCGATCGCCACGCCGTAGCCGAGCAGCCGCAAGCGGTTCAGCGCGACCGACAGCGCCAGCGTATCGGGCACCGGATAGCCCTCGGTCAATTCCACCGTCAGCGCGTGCCGCGGCACGCCGCTGGCGGTCACCAGGGCATCGAACGTCTCCAGCACACCGGGCCGGCACAGGGTTTGCGCCGAGGCATTGATGCCCAGCGTGATGTGGATGCCCGCCGCGCGCAGCCGCTGCTGCGCTGCCAGGCACTGGCGGGCCACGAAGAAGAACACCGGGTCGGCCGCGTCGAGCGCTTCGAGCCGTGGGATAAAGAGGTCGGGCTGCACCAGACCGTGTTCGGGATGGCGCCAGCGCACCAGTGCCTCGGCACCGGCCAGCCGGCCGCTGGCAATCTCGTGCTGGGGCTGCAGCATGACCAGCAGGTCCGTGCCCGAGCGGGTGGCGGGGACCAGTTCTGCGTCGTCGGGCGACCACGCCGGCGCGGTGGATTCGCTAACAGGCTGGCGCACCAGCGCATCGGCCAGGATCTCTTCCACCGCATCGCGCGACAGCGGCTTGCGCAGCGCGTGCACGCGCGGGATGCCGGCGGCGTGCGCCAGGCCGCGGTTTGAATCCAGGATGTCCTCCGCCAGCGCCGTCACCCAGACCCATACCGGCGCCGTCCCGGCAAAGGCATGCTGCCCGCGCCGGTGCAGTTCGGCAATCAGCTCGGGGCCGTTGCCGCCAGGCATTTCGATGTCGCAGAACACGATGTCGAACGGTTCGCGTGCAAGGATCTCGGCCGCCTGCGTGCCGTTTTCAGCTGAAACCAGGGTCTGCACGCCCAGATACCGCAGCAGCCCCTCGGCCGCGACGCGCTGGAACGGATGGTCTTCGACGACAAGAACGCGCAGCCTGGCGTAGCGGATCGGCATGGGGGAGGGGAAGGCGGCGGGCCGCCGGAGTGCAATTCGATTGGGGGTTGCCGCATGGTAGCGCGGCGCCGCTGCGCCAACCACCGGATGGCGCAAAGTCTGGCGCCGCTGGCATGCGGAATCGCACAGGGGATCGTTGCGCAATCGCCCCGGAAACGCGCTGCGTTACGAATATTTGCGCTTTCCGATTCAATCGCCGCCTGCCATAACCGCTACAATCGCTGCCCGTAGTTTTGAACATGGCATGTCGATAATGGGTTTTGGCTGGTTCGGATTTTCGACTTTCTGGATAGTGCCGCTGGTCTGGCGGCTGGTGACGCGCTGGCTCGCCGGCGAGCGCCGGCTGGCAGGGCCCGGCTCATTGCGCGTCTGGCTCGGCACGCTCGCCGTGCTGTGCGCGAGCGCCTGCCTCGAAGCGCTGACCAGCGGCACCGATCCGGAATCGAGCGCTGGCGGTTCGGCCGGCCGCGCGCTGGCCGGCATGATGGGCAACCTGTTCGGCTGGACCGGTGCCTTGCTGTTGATGCTGGGCGTGCTGGCGCTGGCCGCGCCGATGGTGTTCGGTGAAACCTGGCGCAGCCTGTTCTCGCGCAAGCCGCGCCGCGCCGCCGCGCCTGACGCGGCGCCGGAAGAGCCGCCGGTTTCCTTTGCTGCCACCCAGCCGATGCGCGACGCAGAGCGCCGCGATGCGCCGGCGGCAGGCACCCCCGGCTGGACCGCGCCCGCCACGCGCCATCGCAGCTTTGAGGCAGTCTCGGCGCGCCGCCAGCCCGCCTGGCAACCGCCGCGCCGCACGCGTGAATCCCCGCCGCAGCCGGGCGAGATCTGGCTGCACCACGCCGAGTCGCCGGGCGCGGTCAAGCCGGCGCGCGCCGCGCCGCCCGCACCTGTGGCGGCGGCACCGGCGCCGCGTCCGGCCCAGCCGGCGGCGCGCAGGCCGGCCCCGACGGCAGCCCCTTCACCGGCTCCGGCGCCGCGGCCGGCGCAGTCCCTGCGCGGCACGGTCGTCAGCAGCCCGTTCCGCCAGCCGCAGCCGCTGGTGCGTTCGGCGATTACGACGCTGCCCGAGGCTTCCGGCAAGAGCATCGCCGCGGCCGCTGCTTCAGTCACCGTAGCTGCCGCCGTATCCGCGCCGGCCGAAGCCGAAGCCGAAGCCGCCGCCGCTGCGCCGGCGCCCACTGGCGCCACGCAAGCCGTGGCCGCTCCCGCGCAGCCGGTTACCAGCCCGGAACCTGAGGTAGTGGCAGTGCCCGAAGCGCCTGCCATGGAACCAGTGTCCGCAGACACCGATATCGTTGGCGATATTGCGCCGGAAGCCGTGCCGGCCGAAGCCGACGAAGCCACGCTTGCCGCGATCCGGCAGGAAGCCCTTGACCTGCTGGCCGAGTTGCAGGCGCTGGCCGGCAAGCCGGTAGTGCCGCAAGCGGCTGCGCCGCAACCGCAACAACTGGACGCGGCTGTGCCGGATTCGGCGCCGGACATTGCCGGCGACGCAGAACCGCAAGCACTGGCTACCGTCACCCTGCCAGCCGAAGCCGAAGCCGAAGCCGAAGCCGAAGCGAGGAGCGGAGATCACGCCGTTGTCATTGGGGAACCCGAAGCGCTGGCAGCAGCCGGGCCCGCACTGGATATCACCGGCGCCGAGGCAGTAGCCCAGGCCGTGGCAAGCTCCGCGATGGAAGAGGGCAGCGCTCTCGATGCCAGCACCCCGGCACCCGCGGAGGACAGCGAACCGGACGGATTGATGGACGGCAACGGCCTGATCGCCGAGGAGGCGGAACCCGATGCGGCCGAGCCTGCCGAGGCAGCAGCACTGCCTGAAGCGAGCGAGGCCCCGGAAGTCCCTGAGCCCGCTGAGGCGCCTGCACTGAACCAGGCTCCGGTCCCGGCCGCCAAGCCGCGCATCGTGCTGCCCGCCGTGGTCGGCCGCACCGTGCCGCTGGCTGCCGCCCAGCCTGCGCCCGTGCCGGTGCCGGTCGCGCCGCCGCCGCCGCGCCCCATCGTTGACTACCGCCTGCCACCGGCCGACCTGCTGGAGACCGGGGTGGACAGCGCCGAACAGGTGTCGGAAGAACGCCTGCGCGAAACCGGCGAGCTGATCGCCCAGCGGCTGGCCGAGTTCAAGGTGCCAGTCGCCGTGGTCGGCGCCGGCGCCGGCCCGGTGATCACCCGCTTCGAGGTCGAGCCCGCCATGGGCGTGCGCGGCGCCCAGGTGGTCGGACTGATGAAGGACCTGGCGCGCGCGCTGGGCGTGACCTCGATCCGCGTGGTCGAGACCATTCCCGGCAAGACCTGCATGGGGCTGGAGCTGCCCAATGCGCGCCGGCAGATGATCCGGCTGTCGGAGATCGTCAACGCGGCCTCGTTCCAGGCGCACCATTCGCGGCTGGTGCTGGCCATGGGCAAGGACATCACCGGCAATCCGGTGGTGACCGACCTGGCACGCGCACCGCACCTGCTGGTGGCCGGCACCACCGGCTCGGGCAAGTCGGTGGCGGTCAACGCCATGATCCTGTCGATGCTGTACAAGGCCACGCCCGAAGATGTGCGCCTGATCATGATCGACCCCAAGATGCTGGAACTGTCGGTCTATGAGGGCATCCCCCACCTGCTGGCGCCGGTGGTCACCGACATGAAGCAGGCCGCGCACGCGCTCAACTGGTGCGTCGGCGAGATGGAAAAGCGCTACAAGCTGATGTCGGCTCTGGGCGTGCGCAACCTGGCCGGCTACAACCAGAAGATCCGCGCCGCGGAGGCCGCCGAGCGCAAAGTGCCGAACCCGTTCTCGCTGACGCCGGACGCGCCCGAGCCGCTGTCGCGCCTGCCGATGATCGTGGTGGTGATCGACGAACTGGCCGACCTGATGATGGTCGCCGGCAAGAAGATCGAGGAACTGATCGCGCGCCTGGCGCAGAAGGCGCGCGCCGCCGGCATCCACCTGATCCTGGCCACGCAGCGCCCCTCGGTGGACGTGATCACCGGCCTGATCAAGGCCAATATCCCGACGCGCGTGGCGTTCCAGGTCTCGTCCAAGATCGATTCGCGCACCATCCTTGACCAGATGGGCGCCGAGAGCCTGCTCGGCCAGGGCGACATGCTGTTCCTGCCGCCTGGCACCGGCTATCCGCAGCGCGTGCATGGCGCTTTTGTTGCCGACGACGAAGTGCACCGCGTGGTGGAACACTGGAAGCAGTTCGGCGAGCCGGACTACGATGAAACCATCCTTGCCGGCGACCCGGCCGAGGCCGGCAGCACCGACCTGTTCGGCGACAGCGGCGGCGACGGCGAGGCCGACCCGCTCTACGACGAAGCCGCCAGCTTTGTGCTGACCAGCCGCCGCGCCTCGATCTCCGCCGTGCAGCGCCAGCTGCGCATCGGCTACAACCGCGCGGCACGCCTGATCGAGCAGATGGAGGTGGCCGGATTGGTGTCGCCGATGGGCCGCAACGGCGCGCGCGACGTACTGGCGCCGGGGCCGGGTAACTGACCGGGGTCGGCAACCACGACTTCCCTTCCAGGAGGCAGCATGCAGCCTGAACACGGAAACCTGCTGGCGGACGTCCCGGCCGGCGCGGCGCAGGAATTTTTCCAGCCGCTGCTGGAACGGCCCGGGCTGCGGATCGAGCGCATCGTCTCCAACGGGCAGGCCAGTCCTGAGGGCTTCTGGTACGACAGCGCAGAGGCGGAATGGGTGCTGCTGGTCAGCGGCAGCGCCGCCATCGAGATCGAAGGCCAGTCCGGCTTGTATCCCATGAAGCCGGGGGATTGGCTGCATCTTCCGGCCCACTGCCGCCACCGGGTGGCGTGGACCGATGCCAGCCAGCCCAGTGTCTGGCTGGCGGTGCATCACAGCGCGGGCTGAGCGCCCGCGCGCATTGCGGCTGGCGCCTGACGGCTTACTCCCCGGATTGCTCCGGAAACACCGGCTCGCCCAGGTTCAGCATCAGCCGGTTCGCCCAGGCAAAGATGGCGATCGAGTGGATCAGGTCCAGGATTTCCGCATCCGTGACGCCCGCTTCCCGCAACGGCTTGAGCTGCTCGGCAGTGACTTCGGCGGGCCGCTCGGTCAGTTCGATCGAGAACTTCGCGATTGCCTGTTCGCGCGCAGTCGTGCCGGCGGTATGGGGATCGTCGAACACCTGGCGGATCACGTCGTTGCGCTTGGCCAGTTGTTCGAAGCGCTGCGCATGCACCGATGCGCAGTAGACGCAGCCATTGATGCGCGATACCACCGTGGTGGAGAGCTCGCGTTCGGCACGCGGCATGCCGCCGGGGGCGTACATGATGGCGTTGAAGGCGGTGGAGCGCTGGCGCAGGATTTCGGGCTGGTGTACCAGGAAGCGGTAGTAATCCTGGACCTTGGCCTTGGGATGGCTCTCTTCGAGTACGGCGACCTGCTCGGGCGTGGCCTGGTCGAGTTCGACCACGTCCAGCCAGGCCTTCCAGTCGAGGACTTCATTGGTGAAGCCGTGGGATTTGATGATCTCGCTCATGCCTGGGCTCCTGCGGCGTTGTCGTTCAGTGCTTTCAGCGCATCCAAGCCGGCCACCAGCCGGACCTGGTACGACAGGAAGGCGATCAGTTGCGCCAGCGTGACCACTGCCGGGGTGCTCAGGCCGGCGGCGGGCAGGGCCTGCAGCGCGGCCTTGTCGCCCTCAACGGGCTTTTCGATCAGCTTGCGGGTGAACTCCAGCATGGCGTGCAGGCGCGTGTCGGCAATATCCTCCGGCTGGCCTTCGGCCGCGGCGCGGACCTGGCTGACATCTGCGCCGGCCTGCTCAAGGCGCGCGCGATAGTGTGCCGCCAGCGCCGTCGACGGCGTCAGGCGTGCCGCGTACAGCGCAACCAGCAGGCGCTCTGCCAGCGACAGGCCAGGCAGGGCGGGGTCGAACAGGGCGTCGTAGCTGCCTTGCGTGGCGGCCACGACCTTGTTGCGCTGGTGGCGCAGCGCGTGTGTCGCGCTACCCGGCGCGAGGCCGGTGAGCTGGTCGATCAGGTCGACCGTGGAAGTCGGGGGCTGGGTCATCGGACTCTCCAGGTTCAGGTCGGGGTGGGATTCAGGCCTTGGCTGCGCGCAGCGCCGGCGGCGGGGCCGGCACCCATTCGTCGCCGAAGACTTCGGGTTCGGCATAGGCCTGCAGCGCGGCGTAGTGCAGCTCAACGTCTTCCCGGTACAGCAGCGCGGCAATGCCCTGGCCGAGCCGGCGTGCGCCGTCGCTGATCGCCGGGATGTCGCCGGACACGGTGCCGTGCGACAGCGCCGCCGGATAGCAGAAGCAGTGGATGCGCGTGACGCCGGGGCAGGCGCCGGGCGTTTTCTCCTGGAATTCGAAGGCTGCGCCGAGATCGGGAGAGTCGGACAGCTCGCGGTCTTCCTGGCCCGCGGGCGGCGCATGGCGGTCGCGCCAGAAGCGGATATGCGGGGCGAAGGCGGCGAACTCCGGCCGTGTTTCCAGCGCGATGCGGAAGCCCGTCGAGAAGATCAGGAAGTCCAGCTCGAACGTGCCCTGCGGTGTCTGCACGTGCAGGACATCGCCTTGCGCCTCGATCGCTTCCAGCGCTGCGCCCAGGTTGAAGTAGGCATTGGCATGGCGCGACACGCGCAGCGTGCTGCCGCGCGGCGGCGGCACCTGCTGGGTGTTGATGTAATGGCGCAGCCGCCATTTCCAGGCATCGGGCAGCCCGTAGTGGCCGAAGGTCAGGCCAGGGTTGCCGGCGCCCTTGCTCTTGTTGACGCGCGGAATGTCCGGGCGGCGGATCAGCATTTCGACGCTGGCGGCGCCCGCCTCCAGCGCGGTCGCGGCGCTGTCCATGCCCGAGGCGCCTGCGCCGACCACGCCCACGCGCTTGCCGCGCAGCTTGGCGTAGTCCATCTCGTCCGACGAGTGCGCCCACAGGTGGCGCGGCAGCGTGTCCGCGACCGGCGGCACGTAGGCACCGCCCAGGCCGTCACGGCCGGTGGCCAGCACCACGCGGCGCGCCAGCACGGTGTGCGGGCCGTCCGGGGTCTGCATCGACAGCGCCACCAGGCCGTCCGCGCGCGGCACGATGGCATCGACCTGGTGCTGGTTGCGGATATCCAGCGCCAGCACCTGGCGGTACCAGCGCAGGTAGTCCATCCATTGCAGGCGCGGGATCTTGTCCAGCGTTTGCCAGGCGGCCTCGCCGAACTGCGCCTCGAACCAGGCGCGGAAGGTCAGGGCCGGCAGGCCCAGCGCGGGGCCGGTCAGCTGCTTGGGCGAGCGCAGCGTCTCCATGCGCGCGGTGGTGGCCCACGGGCCTTCGAAGCCCGCCGGGGCGCGGTCAAAGGCGCGCACGCGGATGCCCAGGTGCGTCAGCGTGGCGCAGGCTGCGAGTCCCGCCATGCCGCCGCCGATGACGGCGACGTCGAGCACGTCCTGGCCATCGTGGCTGCGCGGCATGGTCCAGGCCTTGGCGGGCAGGTCCAGCCAGGACAGGTCCTGGCGCAGGCGCGCTTCAAGCGCGGCCAGGCCGGCGGCGGGGGTAAGGGCGGGGGCGGATAGGTCAGTCATGGCTTGGAAGTCCGGCATCTTGCGTGAGCGTGTCAGCGTCGTCGCTGGCATCGCCATAGAGCGATTGCAGCAGCGCTCCGTGTTCGGCGGGATCGCGCCGCACCAGGTCGGGCAACAGCGCGGCGGCGGCGTCGGCCACGGCCTGCACCAGCCCCAGCACCGCCGTGCTGGCCGGGCGGGCCTGTGGCGTGATCACGCCGAAGTAGAAAGGGATATCGGCATCGATGGGCCGCACGGCGATATCGGCCAGCGGCAGGCCGCGGGCGGTCACCGGCTCCAGCACGGCGATGCCCAGCCCGGCGCGCACCAGGGTCAGCGCGCTGATCGAGGTGTTGGTGTCGATCACGCCCGCTTCGGGCACGCCGGCGCCAGCCAGGGCCCGGTCGACGCGGCGGCGCAGCCGGTACGGGTTCTGCATGGTCACGATGCGGCGCCCGCGGCAGTCCTGCAGCGCGATCGCAGGCTGTGCGGCCAGTGCGTCGTCGGCACGCACGGCTGCGACGCACGCGGACTGGCCGATCCAGTGCACGGTCACGCCGCGGTGTTCCAGCGGCAGGCTGTTCAGACCGATGTCGGCGGCGCCGGTCAGCACCGCGTGCACCACCTGTTCGGGCGACACACTCTGCACCGCGACGCGTTCCGGCGCGCACAGCCCGCGCTCAAAGGCCAGCGCCAGCGCCGGCGGCAGCAGGCCGGCCGCCAGCGCCGGGGTCGCGGCAATGCGCAGGGGCCGGCCATCGCCGCGCGCCAGCGCCGCGGCGCGGGTGCGGATCTGCTGCATGCCGGCCAGCGTCTGCTCGACTTCGTCATAGAGCAGGAAGCCTTGCTCGGTCGGGCTGACGCGCGGGCCGCTGCGGGTGAACAGGGCAAAGCCCAGCTCGGCCTCCAGCTCCTGGATCAGCCGCGTGATGGCCGGCTGCGAGCGGCCGAGCAGGCGCCCGGCGGCGGTGACGCTGCCGGTGGTGACGACTGCGGCGAAGGCTTCCAGTTGCCGGATTTCCATGGCGGGCTGGGTCTCGGGATTAATATATGTGTAATCCGGATTCTGATGCCTTCATCATGCAAATAGCAAATACTATTTCGGGATAAGGACATGCGGCAGCTATGATGTAGCGATGCCGGGCGCACACCGGCCCCATATCGGGACAGACGTTTTGGCTTGGATCCGCGGCAGTCGGGAGATCGGGAGAACAGGGCGCGCGTTGTGGCGGGCAGTGGCCTGGGTGCTGGCTGCCGCACTCGCGGGCGCGATGCCGGCGCGCGCGGCAGATCCGCTGCGTATCGGCTCCAAGCGCTTCACCGAGTCGTACATCCTTGGCGAACTGCTGACCCAGGCCGCGGGGCCGCCCGGCGCCGCGCAGCACCAGCCAGGGCTGGGCAATACCGCGATCGTCTTCGAGGCGCTGAAGGCCGGCGGCATCGACCTCTATCCTGACTACACCGGCACGCTCGCCGCCGAAATCCTCAAACTGCCCCCGGGGGCCGGCCTCGATGCCATCCAGCGGGCACTGGCGCCGATGGGGCTGGGCGCGGCAATTCCGCTTGGTTTCGAGAACACCTACGCGCTGGCCGTGTCCGATGCCCGCGCCGGCGCGCTGCGCCGGCTGAGCGACCTCGCCGCGCAGCCGCAGTTCAGGCTCGGCCTGTCCCACGAGTTCCTGGGGCGCGCCGACGGCTGGCCGGGGCTGGCCAGCCGCTATGGACTGCCGCAACGCCCGGTCGGGCTGGACCATGGCGTCGCCTACGAGGCTTTGGCCGCGGGGCAGGTCGATGCCATCGACATCTATTCCACCGACGCCAAGATCCGCAAGTACAAGCTGCGCGTGCTGGAAGACGACCGGCACTACTTCCCGCGCTACGACGCAGTAGTGGTCTACCGCCTTGACGTACCGCAGCGCTTCCCGCAGGCCTGGCAGGCATTGGAGCGGCTGGCCGGGCGCGTCAGCGCCGACGACATGATCGCCATGAATGCGGCGGCGGAGATCGATGGCCAGTCATTCGATGCAATCGCGCGCGCGTTCCTGGCCGGCACTGCGGGGCAAAAGGCAACGCATGACGGTGCCGAACCGCGCAGCCGGCTGGCTGCCGCGCTGTTCGGGCCCGACACCACGCGCCTGGCGCTGCGCCATGTCGGCCTGGTGGCGGGGGCGGTCGGCGCGGCAACGCTGGTCGGCGTGCCGCTGGGGATGCTGGCGGCGCGGCGGCGGCGCACCGGACAGGCTGTGCTGGGCGTGGTCAACGTGCTGCAGACGGTGCCGTCGCTGGCATTGCTGGCGATGCTGATCCCGCTGCTGGGCCGCATCGGCGTCTGGCCGGCCATGGTGGCGCTGTTTCTCTATGCCTTGCTGCCGATCGTGCGCAATACCGCGACCGGGCTGGAGCAGGTGCCGCAGGGCATGCGCGATGCGGGGCGGGCGCTCGGGCTGCGCGGCGGACAGGTGCTGCGCTATGTAGAACTGCCGCTGGCCTTGCCGGTGCTGCTGGCCGGGGTCAAGACCGCGGCCATCATCAGCGTCGGCACGGCCACAATCGCGGCCTTTGTCGGCGCCGGTGGTTTCGGCGAGCGCATTGCCACCGGGCTGGCGCTCAACGACACAGCGCTGCTGCTGGCCGGCGCAATCCCGGCGGCCGTGCTGGCACTGGTGGTACAGGCAGCGTTCGAGACCCTGGAGTGGGCGCTGCGCCGCCATCGCGATGCGCGCTAGCTGCCTTGCTGCTGCGCGATGAGCCGGCCGAGGGTGGCTACCGCGGCCTCGGCCTCATCGCTCCACAGGTGCCCGTAGTTGAGCCGGATGCAGTTGCGGTAACCCTGCCGCGCCGAGAAGATCGGACCCGGCGCCAGCCCGATGCCTGCCTCCAGTGCGGCGTGGTGCAATGCCAATGCATCGAAGCCGGGCGCAAACTCGACCCACAGGAAATACCCGCCCTCCGGCCGGGACACGCGCACATCTTCCGGGAAGTGCTGGCCGATGGCATCGATCATGCGCCCCTGCTGCATCTCCAGCACATGGCGCAGCTTGCGCAGGTGCTTGTCGTAGCCGCCGTGCTGCAGGTATTCGGCCAGCGCCACCTGCGTGGGCACACCGGCAGACAGCGTGGTCATCAGCTTGAGCCGCTGGATGGCTTCGCCAAAGCGGCCCGGCGCCACCCAGCCGATGCGGAAGCCCGGCGCCAGCGTCTTCGAGAACGAACTGCAGTGCATCACCAGCCCCTGCGTATCGAAGGCCTTGGCTGGCAGCGGGCAGCGGTTGCCGAAGTAGAGCTCGCCATAGACATCGTCCTCGATCAGCGGCACCTGGTGGCGCGCCAGCAAGGCCACCAGCGCCTTCTTCTTGTCTTCCGACATGCTGGCGCCGAGCGGATTCTGGAACTGCGTCATGAACCAGCACGCCTTGACCGGGTGCCGTGACAGTGCGGTGTCGAGCGCGCCCAGGTCGATGCCTTCGGCGGGGTCGACCGGGATCTCAACGGCCTTGAGCCGCAGCCGCTCCAGTGCCTGCAGCGAGGCATAGAAGCCGGGCGATTCGATTGCCACCACGTCGCCCGGCTGCGTCACCGCCATCAGGCACAGGTTGAGCGCCTCGAGCGCGCCGTTGGTGACGATCAGGTCCTCGGCCGGCTGCGGCGCGCCCGCGCCCAGGTAGCGCAGCGCGATCTGGCGGCGCAGCGCGGTATTGCCCGGCGGCAGGTCGTTGACCGAGTACCACGGGTCGAGCGCGCGGCCGGCGCGCGCCAGCGACTTGCCCAGCCGCTCCCACGGGAACAGCTCGGGCGAGGGAAAGGCCGAGCCGAACTGCACCAGCTCGCGGTCACGCGCGCCTTCCAGCACGGCGAAGACCAGCTTGGAGATGTCGACCTGCGTCGACACCTGGCGCGACGGCCGCGCCTGCGGCTGGGGCAGCTCGCGCCGCGCAGGTCCCGCCACGTAGTAGCCGGAGCGCTCGCGCGCCCGCACCAGCCCGCGCTCTTCCAGCCGGTAATAGGCCTGGAAGGCGGTCGACGGGCTGACGCCATACTGGGCCACGGTCTTGCGGATCGACGGCAGGCGCGTGCCCGGCGGCAGGCTGCCGTTGCGGATATCGGCAGCCAGGGTCTCGGCAAGGGCTTCGTAGCGTTTCATGGCGGGCGGGGGCGGGGCGGGTGAGCGCATTATCTCCCGGACAGGCAAACTGATACGTAAGATTCCCTGTTATCTGATGCTGTTATGGATGGCACGGACGGCCCATAATCGGCACTCGTACACAAAGGCGTTGTGCAAGGAGATGCCATGAACCCGTTGAGGCTGTTGCGGACCGTGCTGTGGGGCTTCTTTGGCCTGCGCCAGGGGCAGGAGCACCAGCGCGACCTGGACACCTTGCGCCCGGTACCGCTGATCCTGACTGGCGTGGCCGTGGCCGCCGGGCTGGTGGTGTGCCTGGTGCTTGCGGCAAACTGGGCGGTATCGGCTGCCTGACCTGAAACTGCTCCCATGCATTTCCTGCCCCAAGGACCTGGTATCGCCACAGCCCGTGCGCTGCGCAAGCTGGCCTGCCTGACGCTGGCGGTGCTGCTGCCCGTGGGCATGGCGCTGGCCGCCACCGACACGCAACAGATCGAACGCGGCCGCTACCTGGCGCGCATCGCCAACTGCGCCGCGTGCCATACCAGCGAAGGCGGCAAGCCGTTTGCCGGCGGGCTGCCGATCCGCACGGCGGTCGGCACGGTTCATTCGACCAATATCACGCCCGATGCCGGCAGCGGCATCGGCGCCTATACGCTGGCCGAGTTCGACCGCGCCTTGCGGCACGGCGTGGCGCGCGATGGCAAGCGGCTCTATCCGGCGATGCCGTATCCCTCGTACGCGCGCATGCGTGCCGAGGACGTGGCGGCGCTGTACGCCTACCTGCGTGCCGAGGTGGCGCCGGTCACGCAGCGCAACCCCGCGCCGCAGATGCGTTGGCCGTTCAGCATGCGCAGCCTGCTGGCCGCGTGGAACGTCCTGTTCGTCGATGACGACCCGGTCCGCACCGACCCCGCGCGCGGCGCAGCCTGGAACCGCGGTGCCTACCTGGTGCAGGCGGTGGCGCACTGTGGCGCCTGCCATACGCCGCGCGGCAACCTGTTCGCCGAGAAGGGGCTGGACGAGCGCAGCCGCCATTTCCTGTCCGGGGCGAGCGTGGAGGGCTGGTCCGCCACCAACCTGACCGGTGACCAGGTCACCGGCCTGGGCGCGTGGTCGCGCGCGGATATCGCCGAGTTCCTGCGCACCGGGCGCAACGGGCACGCGACCTCGTTCGGGCCGATGTCCACGGTGATCTCCACCGCCACCCAGTACATGAGCGCGCCCGACCTCGATGCCGTGGCCGCCTACCTGAAATCCCTGCCCGGCGCGCGCGGCGAGGACAAGCCGTTCCGGCATGATGCCGCCACCGCGCAGCAACTGCGGCAGGGCCGCTTCGATGTGCCCGGTGCGCGCCAGTACGCGGTGTTCTGCATGCCTTGCCACGGCGCCGACGGCAAGGGCTTTGCCCGCGTGTTCCCGCCGCTGGCCGGCAACCCCACCGTGGCCGATCCCGACCCGGCCTCGCTGGTGAACCTGCTGCTCGACGGCGCCGTGACCGCGCGCGTGGGCACCGCGCCGGCGGATTACCACATGCCCGGCTATGGCTGGACGCTGGACGACCAGGAACTGGCCAATGTGCTGACCTTTATCCGCGGCAGCTGGGGCAACCGCGCGGCGCCGGTGCCGGAAGCCGCCGTGGCGGCACGGCGCAAAGAGCTGGCCGCGCAGCACCCGGCCGCGGCAGGCGACGCATCCCGATGAGCACCCGATGACGATTACGCGCAGAGACTTCCTCAACGGCACCGCCCTGACCATTGCCGCCGGCCTTGCGCCGGTGCAGTTGCTGCACGCGCAGCAGGGCGGGGCAGGCGTGGCGTATCCGCCCGCGCTGACCGGTCTGCGCGGCAACCATGCCGGCACCTACACGCTGGCGCACAGCCTGGCGCGCGAGGGCGCGAAATACCCGGTCGTGCTGGCGCGCGAGGCTTTCGACCTGGTGGTGGTCGGCGGCGGCCTGAGCGGCCTGGCGGCGGCGTGGTTCTACCGGCGCCGTTTCGGCGCCAACCGGCGCATCCTGATCCTGGACAACCACGACGACTTCGGCGGTCATGCCAAGCGCAACGAGTTCACGGTGCGCGGCAAGCGGCTGGTGACCTATGGCGGCAGTGCGGAAATGCCGGCAGGCGCTGCCAGCGACGCCGCGGTGCGCGAACTGCTGGCGGGGATCGGGCTCGATGCCACGCGCCCGCCTGGCACTGTGCCTGCGGATCCCTATGGCGCGCTCGGCATGGGCCGCGCCGTGTTCTTCGATGCCGAGCATTTCGGGCGCGACCAGTGGGTGGCTGGCGATCCGTTCGGCGAGCTGATCGATGTTCGCAGCGGGCAGCAGGCCGGTGCCCCGGACGCGGCTGCCCTGTCGCGCTTCCTGGACAACACGCCTTTGCCTGTGGCGGACCGCGCCGCGCTGGCGCGGCTGGCCGCCGGCACCACCGATTACCTGCCGGCGCTGTCCGGCACCGAGCGCGCGGCTGCGCTGCGCTCCATGCGTTACGCCAGCTTCCTGCGTGACAAGGCCGGCATCGGCCTGGCCGGGCAGCGCTTCCTGCGCAGCCGCAGCAACGATGCCTATGCGCTCGATGCCGATGGGATTTCGGTTGCCGACGCCATCGCCATCGGCCTGCCTGCAGGCGCCAACATGCCCGCGCCGGCGGGCAATGTGCGGCTTGGCAAGTCGCCGGCATCGCGCCTGTGGTTTCCGGATGGCAATGCCTCGCTGGCACGGCTGCTGGTGCAGAGCCTGATCCCGGGCGTGGCGTCGATCGCCCGGCCGGCCGATGTGGTGTCGGCCGCGTTCGACTACAGCCGGCTGGACCGCGACGGGCAGCCGGTGCGCCTGCGCCTGAACAGCACCGCGATCGCGGTCGAGCCCGACGGCAATATCACGCGCGTGACCTACGGGTTCAGCGGCAACCTGCATCGCGTCGAGGCGCGCCACGTGGTGCTGGCCGGCTACAACATGATGATCCCGTACCTGCTGCCGTCGCTGCCGGCCAAGCAGAAAGAGGTGCTGCACAACGAGGCCAAGGCGCCGCTGGTCTACACCAAGGTGGCGCTCGACCACTGGCAGGCGTTCGCCGCGCTGCGCACGCGCCGCATCCACGCGCCGGCCATGGCCTATACCGACCTGTGGCTGGAACCGCCGGCGGGCAGGCAGCCCTCCGATCCGGCCGTGCTGCACATGCTCTATGTGCCGACCGTGCCTGACAGCGGCATGCAGGCGCGCGACCGCTTCCGCGCGGGCCGCGCCTTGCTGCTGGGCACGCCGTTCGACACGCTGGAGCGCGACATCCGCGCGCAGCTTGACCGCATGCTCGGGCACAAGGGCTTTGCTTCGAAGGACGTGATCCGCGGCATCACCGTCAACCGCTGGGCGCATGGCTACAGCTATATGCCCGACAGCCTGGCCGCTGAGAACGTGACGCCCGACGCGGTGTGGCCCGGGCTGGCCGGCGTCGGCAATATCAGCATCGCCAACAGCGACAATGCCGGCAGCCCTTCGCTGACCGCGGCGGTGGGACAGGGGAAGCGGGCAGTCGAGCGGCTGCCCGGGTAGCAGGGCTTCAGCCTTCGCGCGGCGGCGTCAGCGCATCGATCTCGGCGTCCTTGGCTTCCCACTGGCGTGCCAGCCAGTTGTGGAATTCCGTGCGGAAGGCCTTGTCGCTGCCGTAGTCGGCCTCGCAGAAGGCCGGCGGCACCGGCAACTGCCGCATGCGCACCAGCACCGGGCCGGCGCGTCCGCAGGCCAGGTCCCAGAAGCCTGGCGCGCCTTCCGGGTACACGATGGTGACGTCGAGCAGGGAGCGGAACTTGTTGCCCATCGCATTCAGCGCCACCGCCAGCCCGCCGGCCTTGGGCTTGAGCAGATGGCGGTACGGTGAGTCCTGGGCCGCGCGCTTGGCCTCGGTGAAGCGGGTACCTTCGGCAAACACCATCACGCTGGTCGGCACCAGCGAAAACTTCGCGCAGGCGCGCTTGGCCGTTTCCTGGTCCTGGCGCCGCAACGCCGGATTGCGCCGCAGCTGCGCCTTGCCGTGTCGCTTCATGAACGGAAAGTCCAGCGCCCACCACGCCAGCCCGATAACCGGCACATAGATCAGCTGCTGCTTCAGGAAAAACTTCAGCAGCGGGATGCGCCGGTTCAGCGAGCGCTGCAGCACGAAGATATCGGCCCACGACTGGTGGTTGCAGTTGACCAGGTACCAGTCGGCATAGCGCAGTCCCTCATTGCCCTGGACGTCCCACGGCTCATGCTGGATCCACGCGAACCAGCCGGTGTTGCCGGAGATCCAGGCGGTGGCGATGCCGTTGAGCATCGGATCGATGCGCCGCCTGGCGGGGGCAAACGGCAGCACCAGCTTGAGCAGCGCGAGCGGAAACAGCAGCGCGCACCAGAACAGCGTGCTGGCAATCAGAAGCGTCCAGCTCAGGATACCAGTCAGCCACGCGAAACGGCCCCGCGGCACAAGAGCCGGGCGGCGTGCAGCCACGGAGGGGGGCGGGGGCTTGGGTTGGCCCGCATCAGCGGCGACGGGCGGAGGAGAGGGCAGTGTGGTCATGGGCGCCAGTGTGCAGGCTTGTAATGGATCGGGGCTTGAGCCTGATCAACGCGGACGTTGGTGCGTGGATCCCTCAAGTTGACGCTGCTACCCCGTTCGGGTTACCGCAGCAGGCTTAATACAGCCTACCAAATGTTTCACTGGTGCGCAGATTGCCGGTTCCCGAGAATGCAACAAAAATCCTACAAAGGAGATCACTGTGCGAGTTCCGGGACCAGGCATGCAGCACGGTGCCATCATCAAGCGGCGACGCAACCACGCCCTGCGGCCGATTGCCGCGCTGATCGCTTACTGGCTTGCGCCGGCCGGAACCATGGCCCTGGCAACGCTCGAAGTCCGCGCACAGACCGCCTGCGGCACGATTGCCAGCGGCACTTATACGGCACTGTCCTGTACGCCTGCATCGGGCAACGCCGAGATGGAGACCGTGTCAGGCACCACCTTCAATACGAACACAGGCGCGAGCCTGCGCGCGCTCGCGAGGGGGGCGAATGCCTCGGTGACCCTGACCGGGACCACCATCACGAATACCACCGCCACGGCTGCCAGTGGCGTGGCGTCACAAGTCATCACCAACCCGGGCGATGCCAGCGTGACGTTCAATGGCGGCACCAGCGCCATCACGATGCAAGGGGCCGGCATGGACGGTGTTGCCGTCACCAACAGCACGGCCGGCGGGTCGGCTATCACCGTCAATGCGGGCACGACGCTGAACCTCAACAACCTGGTTGGCGGCAACGAGCGCGACGGGTTCGATATCAATGCCACCGGGGGCGGCAACGCCAGTGCAGGACAAGCCGCGCAGCGGCTGGCTGCGCGCAGTGGGCAAGTGGGAGGGCAGCCGCAGCAAGGACGGCAACTTCCGCACCCGCACCGACAGCTTCCTGCTGCACGGCGGTGCCGAGCTGGCCAGGTGGCGTGTTGCCAGCGAGACCGACCGCCTGCATGTCGGCGTAACGGGCAGCTATGGCAACGCCAGCACCGACGCGGATGCCGCCGGCAACCCCACGCGGGCCAGGGGCAAAGTGGAAGGGTGGGCTGCGGGTGTCTACGGCGCCTGGTACCAGAACGACGAGAACAAGCTGGGCGCCTATGTCGATGCCTGGTTCCAGTATGGCTGGTTCACCAACCGCGTTGAAGGCGACCAGTTGCCGACGGTGCGATACCACGCGCAGGGACTAGGGCTGTCGGGGGAAGTCGGCTATGCCATCCCACTGCCGCGCGACTGGGTGATCGAGCCGCAGGCGCAGCTCATCTATGTCAACTACAGCGAGGACGACATTGCCGAGCCCAACGGCACGCGCGTCAGCGGGGCGGATTCCAGCGGGATCATCGCGCGGCTGGGCGTACGCACGCATCGGACCTTCGTGCGCGAGGACGGCCGCAAACTGCAGCCGTATGCGACGGTGAACTGGTGGTATTCCGATACCGACACCAATATCTCGTTCAACCAGTTGCCGATCGGCGGGCTGTATCCGCATAACCGCTTCGAACTGAAGCTGGGGCTGAACGCCGATCTCGGCAAGCGCTGGACCGGCTGGACCAATGTGTCGGGTTCCTGGGGCCAGCAATCCTTTTACCAGTACGCGCTGAGGGCAGGGGTGAAGTACACGTGGTGAGCGGGCTCACCGCGCGCGCGGCCATCAGAACACGACAGTCGCTGTCCCCATGAACGTGTTCGTGCTCTTCAGGCGGTTCTTGCCGGCAACGGTCGGCACCCAGCGCAAGCCCAGCGACAGCAGGCTCTTCGCGCCGATCTTGGTGTCGTAGGTGACGATCGGGCCCACCGCCCAGTCATGGCCGCGGAAGCCGTTCAGGCGGTCGGCCAGCGGGCCGCTGTCGTCGCCGAGCTGCTGCGTCGTGCCCGCGATCAACCCGAGGCCCGCGCCGTTGGCAAAGCGCTTGAGCAGCATGGTGTCGAGCGTGAACAGCGGTGCGTTCTGGTAGTCGGTGGCGTTGTTGCGGGTGTAGAACTGGACCCCGGCGACGGCATCGAACTCGAGCCCGTGTTCGGGGAACAGCTTGGTGTAGGCCACTTGCGGAATAAACGTCCAGTTGTTCAGGCTGGCGTTGGCCAGTGCGTTGGGATCGTACTTGCCGGTCGGCGCCCACACATTCAGGCTCAGAGCCACATGCTCGGTCTTTGAGAAATGGTAGCCCGCGATGATCGGCGCGAAGGTGATGTCGAACAGGTTCGATGCAGTGTCCTGGGTGCTGGCGCCCCGGCCGCCGGCGCTGATGTTGGCCGTGACCTTGGTCCAGACATAGGGCAGCGTGAAGCTGGAGGCAAAGTTCCAGGGGCCGGTATCGGTGTCCCATACCTTCATCACCGTTGCCAGGGTGAACGCGACCTTGCCGTCCACGCCCAGCGCCGTCTTGCCTGCGATGGGCACGTTTCGGCTGCCGCCGATCGAGCCATCCAGGTAGATCTCGCCGACATTCACGATGAGCGCGGGTTCCGGCGACACGATCCCTACATTGGGGAGCACGCTGGTGCCGGTCACGGGTCGCCCCAGGGCGCCTTCAGTCGCGTTCGCACCTGCACAGGCAAAGAGGAAGGAAGCAGCAATGGCCAGCCGGTTTGCGATGGTCGTTGACATATTCAAGGAACAAGGAATGCAAGGCCGGCCAGGCGCTTGCCGGAATGCCGGCCTCTGGCGCATGCCTGCCCGCGCCAGCTATAGTGAAATTACACAGTAAGGCAATGCCCCACCCTCATATTTTTGTGACATTGCATACTACCAGCAAAGACCCCTGTCACTGCCAGCGCGCAAGCCGACGAAAATCTTCATCACGGCATCGCAAATATTTACTTCACAGGCCTTGAGGCGGTCTGCGATGATGGAAGCGCCGATATTCAATCGGCGGGCGTTACCAATTTCATTCAGGGCAACGATTCCAAATGAATTCAGTCATGCAGGGATTAAGGCTTGCTGCGGGCAGCGTGGCAGCAACATTGCCGGCGCTTGCCTGTGCGGCAGGGCCCTCGACGGATGACATGAATGCGTCAAATAATCCGCTGAGCCCGACCATTACCCTGAATCTGCAGGACCAGTACGTGGGACGCTATTACGGACTCGGCGACGAGGACGGAAACAGCGTCCTGCTGCGCGGCACCATTCCGCACAAGCTGTTCGGGTTGCCGCAGATCGTCGGTTCACGATGCCCGTCGTCACCACGCCGAATGTCGCGCCGGATGGCAGCAAGACCGGACTGGGCGACCTGAACCTGTTCAACCTGGTGTTGCTCAAGGGCCTGGGCATGGAATGGGGCATTGGCCCCCAACTCACCATTCCCACGGCATCGCGCGACCAGACCGGCACCGGGAAATGGCAGGCCGGCCTGGCCGGCGTGGGTATTTCCCCGCAGAAATGGGGCATGATCGGCGGGCTCGTGACCTGGCAGCATTCATTTGCCGGGGAAAGCGACCGGCCCACCCAGGACAACCTGACCGCGCAGCCGTTCGTGATCTATAACCTGCCGCAAGGCAGGTACCTGCGCAGCACCGCAACCTGGAATTTCGACCTCAAGCGTGGGAATTACTACATCCCCCTCGGTATCGGCGCGGGCAAGATCTGGAAAATCGGCAAGGAAATCTGCAACCTGTTTGCCGAGCCGCAATGGACGGTGGGGCACGAGGGAGTCGGGGTGCCCAAATTCCAGGTGTTCATGGGCTTGAATATCCAGTTCCCGCTGTAGCCATAAGCAGGGACCTTTCATAACTTGCTGATGACCCGCTCCCAGGCAAGCCAGCGCATTGCATCGCCGCTAAGCGCACTGGCCTTGCTCTGGTGCGACGCCGCCTTCGGCCAGGCTGAAGCGCCGGCTGAAAAGAAACCGCTGTCGTTCTTCGATCCTGAGGACGGCAAGCTGGACATGAGCGACTTCCTGCTCAATCACAAGGGCGCGCTGCCGGTGCCGGTCGTTATCACGGAACCAGCCGTTGGCTACGGCGGCGGGCTGGGGCTGATGTTCTTCTCGGAATCCATGGCGGATGCGGCGGCCAGCGCCAAGGCCAGTGGAAAGGGGCCCGCACCGCCGAACATTACAGCCATCGGCGGTGCGTATACGGAAAACGGCACCTGGGGCGCAGGCGTGGCGCACTTCCACACGTGGGACGGCGACCGCTACCGTTATCTTGGGGGCATCGCCAAGGTCAATGCAAACCTGGACTACTTCGGCTTGCTGAACCAGCCCCGTGCCTACGAACTCAGAGGCGTGGCATTGGTGCAGCAACTGCTCGTGCGGGTTGCCGATACGCGTTGGTACGTGGGGCCGCGCTACGTGTATTTCGATTCGACCGCGACCTTCAAGGTTGGCGATGCGGGTGAACTCGGCAGCTTCGACAAGACCCAGCGCATCGGCAAGGCCGGGTTGGTGGTCGACTACGACTCGCGCGACAACATCTTCTATCCCAGCCGCGGCAGCTATGCCGAGCTGGAGGCGCAGTTCGCGCGCGGCGGCTTCGGCAGCACGCAGTCATTCAATATGTATAACGCGCGCGGCTTCACCTGGCTGCCGCTGGCGCGCACCGTGATCCTGGGGCTGCGCGCCGATACGCGCTTTTCCACCGGCGACGTGCCGTTCTACGCGCAGCCGTTCGTGGACCTGCGCGGGGTACAGAAGGGGCGTTACCAGGACCGCAATGCGCTGGCGGCAGAAATGGAGCTGCGCTGGGACGTGACGCCGCGCTGGTCGCTGCTGGGCTTCACCGGCTTGGGCAAGGCATATGGGCGCTGGCATGATTTTTCCGATGCATCGACCATCTACAGCGTAGGCGCGGGCTTTCGCTACATGATTGCGCGCAAACTGGGGGTGTCGATCGGTCTCGATGTGGCCCACAGCAAGGGCCAGAACGCCTTCTATATCCAGGTGGGGAGCGCATGGCACTGAGTTGCGAGGTCCGCTCGATGTGCCGGTAGGCTGTCCGGGCGCCCACGCGCCCAACCTGCTCGCTACGCTATGGCAATCAAGAAGGTCAAGGACAGGCGGGGCATGATGGCCAGGCTGTCCGCCTCCGATGAGACGTCCAGCCGGAACTACCTGCGCGAAGCGGTGCTGCTGTGCGAAACGCATCTGGCCGGGCTGCCGGATGTCTCCAAGCCTTACTTCGGCGGGCACTTCGTCTGGCAAAACCGCGTTCACTACTATGTGGCAGGCCAGGAGAACGGCGGCCGCAGCCGCTTGATCGAGGTGTTCGTGATCGACGCTGGCGAAAACCTGGAGCCGCTGCACGCCTTTCAGTATCCGCCACCGCTGGCAGCGCTGTTTCCGGCGGACTACGGCATCCTCAATGAGGGTGAGGAAGATCCGGCGGCCCTGACGAAGATGGTGCCAAGGGCAGATAGCGAGCGATGAGCAGGGCGCCAGTGGCAGTGCGCGCAAGAAAAACTTAATTCACTTGGCCCCCGAACGAGAAAAAGCTGACTTCTGATAACCGTAGCCATCTGAGATCATGGTTTGCGCTGAATCAGCATGATTTTTGTATACAAAGAGGCGGAGTGAATGAGCGGACGACGTAAAGGCAGCAATCCCGGCGCGGGCGCGGGGCGTTCCGGCTCGGTTGCGCTTGCCGCGGGACGGCGCAGCGGGCAGAGGGCACTGATCCTGGTGCTGCTGGGTCTCGGGGTCGCAGCAGGCCTCGGCGCCAGCTACTGGTACATGAAGGGGCGGACGCCAACGGCGCCCGCCATCGTCATCGGCGATGGCAAGCGCGGACCCGCTGGCATGGTGCGCGTGCCCGGCGGTGAGTTCCTGATGGGCAGCGACAGCAAGATGGCGCAGCCCAACGAAAAGCCGGCCCACAAGGTGCGCGTGCACGCCTTCTGGATGGACCAGCACCACGTCACCAACGCGGAATTCCGCAAGTTCGTCGAAGCCACGGGCTACGTCTCGACCGCGGAACGGGCACCTGACTGGGAAACCCTGCGGGTCCAGCTGCCGCCCGGCACGCCGCGCCCGCCCGACAGCGCCATGGTGGCCGGCGGCATGGTCTTCGTGGGCACGCCGCGGCCGGTGCCGCTGCAGGACTACTCGCGCTGGTGGCGTTATGTGCCCGGTGCCGACTGGCGCCATCCGACCGGTCCTGGCAGCTCGATCGAAGGCAAGGACAACCACCCGGTGGTCCAGGTCTCGTATGAAGACGCGCAGGCCTACGCCAAGTGGGCCGGCAAGCGCCTGCCCACCGAGGCGGAATGGGAGTTTGCCGCGCGCGGCGGGCTGGAGCAGGCCACCTATGCCTGGGGCGAGCAGTTCGCCCCCGACGGCAAGCAGATGGCCAATGTCTGGCAGGGCCAGCAGAACCAGCCGTTCCCGGTGGTCAGCCCCAAGGCGGGCGGGGCGCTCGGCACCAGCCCGGTTGGCACTTTCCCGCCCAACGGCTATGGCCTGGCCGACATGACCGGCAATGCCTGGCAGTGGGTGTCCGACTGGTATCGGGCCGACCAGTTCCGGCGCGAGGCCGGCAAGGCCCAGCCGATCGAAAACCCGGTCGGCCCGATGGCCTCGTGGGATCCGGCCGAGCCCGGCGTCCCGGTGAATGCGCCCAAGCGCGTCACGCGCGGCGGCTCCTTCCTCTGCAACGAGGATTTCTGCCTCAGTTACCGCCCCAGCGCGCGGCGCGGGACCGACCCGTACAACAGCATGTCGCACCTCGGTTTCCGGCTGGTGATGGACGAGGGCCGCTGGGCGGAACGGCAACGGCAGGCGCCGGTGGCCTTGGCTGGCCAGTCCGGGCAGGCGGCTCGATAGCGCTGCGCCCGCGCGAACCAAAGCACAACGACGAGCACGACAGCACGCGACAGGAGTGAACCATATGGACATCGCTGCCACCCGCGGATTCCTAGCCAGCCCCTCGCGCAGGGCCATTGCCGCGCTGGTGCTGGCCGGCCTTGCGCTTGCGGGCTGTTCGACGCCCGCCACGGCGCCCGAGTCTCAGGCCGCCGTCACCCAGGCGGCGCAGCCGGCCGCGCAGGCTTTGGCGTCGTGGCGCGACGGTGCGGCACGGCAGGCACTGCTGAAGTTTGTTGCCGACGTGACGCGCAAGGGCTCGCCGACATTCGTGCCGCCCGAGGAGCGCGTCGCAGTGTTCGACAACGACGGCACGCTGTGGAGCGAGCAGCCGCTGTACTTCCAGTTCTTCTTCCTGCTCGACCAGATCCGCGCCGCCGCGCCGCAACACCCGGAGTGGCGCAACAACCCCGCCTTCAAGGCGCTGATGGCCAACGACATGGAGGGCCTGATGCGCAACGAGAAGCAGCTGGCCGGCCTGGTCGTCACGGCCAACAGCGGCATGACCACGGACGAGTATGACCGCACCATCCGCGACTGGCTGGCGAAATCGCGGCATCCCAGGTTCAACCGGCCCTATACCGAGCTGGTCTATCAACCGCAGCTGGAACTGCTGTCCTACCTGCGCGCCAACGGCTTCAAGACCTACATCGTCTCCGGCGGCACCATCGAGTTCATGCGCCCCTGGAGCCAGGCTGTCTATGGCATTCCGCCCGAGCAGGTGATCGGCTCCTCGCAGGCCGTGCGCTACCTGGTGCGCGACGGCAAGCCGGTGCTGGTGCGCGACCCCAAGCTGGAATTCGTGGATGACGGGCCGGGCAAGCCGGTCGGCATCTACCGCCATATCGGCCGCCGGCCGATCCTCGCCGTGGGCAACTCCGACGGCGACCTGCAGATGCTGGAGTACACCACCGGCGGCGACGGTCCGCGCATGGGCGTGCTGGTGCATCACGACGATGCCGAGCGCGAGTTCGCCTATGACCGCCAGTCAAAGGTGGGCAAGCTCGACAAGGCACTGGACGCTGCCCGCGCCAAGGGCTGGACGGTGGTCAGCATGAAGCAGGACTGGCAGCAGGTTTACCCCACGGCTGGTGCGAAGTAGGCAGAAGAGGGAGCCGGCATGCCAGGCGTGCCGGACGCAGGTTGAAGCTGTTTGACTATCGGGAGCAGCAATGCAACGAATGACAGAGTCCACCCCGGCAAGGCGCGGCGCGCGCTTTGCCATGGCCGCAATGGCGATCGCCATCGCGGCGATCGCCGGCTGCAAGAAGGCAGACGAGCCCAAACAGCAGGCGCCTGCCGCGCAGCAGCCGGCGACCCCGGCCCCGGCTGCGGCGGCGCCGGACACGTCCGCGACGCCGGCACAGCCGCCGGCGCAGTCCAACCTGCCGGTTGCACCTGAAGCCGCTTCCGCGCCAGTGGCTGTCAATACGTCGGGCAAGAAGCCCAACATCCTGGTGATCTTCGGCGACGACATCGGCCAGACCAACATCAGCGCCTACAGCATGGGCGTGGTGGGCCATCGCACGCCGAACATCGACCGCATCGCCCGTGAGGGGATGATCTTCACCGACTACTACGCCGAGAACAGCTGCACGGCGGGCCGCTCGTCGTTCATCACGGGCCAGTCGCCGCTGCGCACCGGCCTGTCGAAGGTAGGCGCGCCGGGGGCGACCGTGGGCTTGCAAGCCCGCGATGTGACCATTGCCGAGGCCCTCAAGCCGCTCGGCTACGCCACCGGCCAGTTCGGCAAGAACCACCTGGGCGACCGCGACGAGTACCTGCCGACCAAGCACGGTTTCGACGAATTCTACGGCAACCTCTATCACCTGAATGCCGAAGAAGAACCGCAGCGCCCGTACTGGCCGAAGGACAAGAACGATCCATTCGTGAAGAACTTCTCGCCGCGTGGCGTGCTGCACTCCACGGCCGACGGCAAGATCGAGGATACCGGTGCACTGACTACCAAGCGCATGGAGACCATCGACGACGAGACCACCGACGCGGCGCAGAAGTTCATTACCAAGCAGGTCCAGGCCGACAAGCCGTTCTTTGTCTGGATGAACACAACCCGCATGCACGCGTTCACCCATGTGCGTCCGTCCATGCAGGGCCAGAGCGGCATGCCCGGCAACGATTACGCCGACGGCATGATCGAGCACGACGGCGACGTCGGCAAGCTGCTCAAGACGCTCGATGACCTGAAGATCGCGGACAACACCATCGTCATCTACACCACCGACAACGGCCCCAACCAGTGGTCCTGGCCTGATGCGGCAAGCACGCCGTTCCGCAGCGAGAAAAACACCAACTGGGAAGGCGCGTTCCGCGTACCGGCGATGATCCGCTGGCCGGGCAAGATCAAGGCGGGCACCGTCAGCAACGAGATGTTCTCCGGGCTTGACTGGTTCCCGACGCTGCTGGCTGCCGTTGGCGACGGCGATATCAAGGAGCGGCTGCTAAAGGGTACGTCGCTTGGCAGCAAGAACGCCAAGGTACACCTCGACGGCTACAACCAGTTGGCGTACCTGACGGGGCAGACCAACAAGGGCGCGCGCAAGGAGTTCTATTACTTCAACGACGACGGCGTGCTCGTGGCGATGCGCTATGACGACTGGAAGGTCGTCTTCTGCGAGCAGACTACACCGGGCGGGTTCCAGGTCTGGCAGGATCCGTTCAAGTGCCTGCGGGTGCCGAAGATCTTCAACCTGCGCATGGATCCGTATGAACGCGCAGACATCGTTTCTGACCAGTACAACGACTGGCTGGGCAAGAACGCGTACCTGACCGAGATCGGGACGATGAAGGCTGCGGCGTTCCTCCAGACCTTCGTCAACTACCCGCCGAGCCAGCGCCCGGCCAGCTTCAGCATCGACCAGGTGCGCGAGCAGGTCGACAAGAAGATTGAAGAATCGATGAAGAAGAAGTAATGCAGTCAGTCATCAGCGCCGTCCGCCTGTGACGGCAGTTGAAACCGGCGAAGGCCCGCGTACGCGCGGGCCTTCGCGCCAACGGTCCAGTTCATGATCGAATCTCATGCCGCCCCGGGCGGCAATGGTGGCAAGGACGGGCGCCGGGCGCGCTCCGTGAAGACCGAATATTCCGCATCCGCCTTGGCGCTGCGGGGCAACACGGCCGACCAGACGTGGCTTTGGGCGGCCGTGTTGCTGTTCATATCCGGCACGGCCGGACTGGTTTACCAGATCGTCTGGATCCGCCAGCTGTCGCTGGTGGTTGGCGTCGACGTGCACGCGGTCACCACCGCGGTCAGCGCCTTTTTTGGCGGGCTGGCCCTGGGCGGCTGGCTGTTCGGCCGCGTGGCCGACCGCCACGGCAATCCGCTGCGCCTGTATGCGTGGCTCGAAATCGGCGTCCTGGTGCTGGGCATCGGCGCCACCGTGGCGCTGGCGCATGCGGCAGCGCCGTTCGCCTGGCTGGAGCAGCGCACCGGATGGCTGGCGTGGGCCTTGCCCTTTGTGCTGGTGATCCTGCCTGCAGCCGCCATGGGCGGCACCTTGCCGGTGCTGATGCGCGTGCTGACGCCAGGCGCCGGCCGTGTGGGCGTGCATGGCGGGCGGCTGTATGCCGCCAATACGGCCGGCGCCATCGCCGGCACGCTGCTGGCTGGATTCGTGCTGGTGCCGCTGCTGGGCATCCTGGGCAGTGCGGTCACGGCAGGCATGCTCAATGGCGCCGCGGCGCTGGTGGCCTGGCTGCTGGCTGCGCGCACGCAAGCTGCGGCCGAACCGGTTGCCGCCACTGCCGGGCAAGGCGCCGCTGCCGGCGGCGATGCCGCCAACGGCCGGCTGGCGCTGGTGCTGTATGCCGCTGCCGGCGGCATTGCCCTCGGCTACGAAGTGGTCTGGTCGCAGGCCATCGTGCAGTTCCTCAGCACGCGTACCTTCGCCTTTACCGTGGTGTTGGCAACGTACCTTGCCGGCCTGGCTATCGGCAGCGCGCTGGCTGCGCGCCATGCCGACCGGGTGCGCGACCCCTGGGGCGCCTTCGGCCTGCTGGTGACGGGGGCGGGGCTGGTGGCGTTGCTTGAATTCGTGCTGCTGGGCGAATGGCTGCTGCGGGCGCAGGGCAGCCTGTCCGCCTGGGTGCAGGGGCTGACGTCCAGCCCGCTGGTGGCGGCCTGTGCCAGCTTTGCGCTGGCGGCGCTGTCGGTCGTGTTCGTGCCCACGCTGTTGCTGGGCGCGGCGTTCCCCTTCGTGCTCCGCGTGAGCGTCGATAGCCGGCACGTCGGCGCCGGCGTGGGCAGCGTGGTGGCGCTCAATACTCTGGGCGGCATCGCCGGCACGGCGCTGGCCGGCTTTGTGCTGGTGCCATACCTGGGGCTGGTGCATACGCTGTCTCTGCTGGCAGTGAGCGCTGGCGTGGTCGGCGTGGTGGCGGTGGCGCTGGGTAGTGGTGTGCGCCGCGTAGCGCGCTGGGCGGTGCCGATGGTCAGTGTGCTGGCCGTGATCGCCGCCGCGCTGGCGCCTGCGGACCGGCTCGCCACGCTGCTGGCGCGCGCCCGCGGCGGCGACCTGGTGTTCTACGAGGAGGGCCGCGGCGCGACCGTGGCCGTGGTGGAGCAGACCTCGTCCAGCAACCGCTTCCGACGCCTGTATATCCAGGGCGTCTCCAATTCGGGCGATGCCATGACCTCGCAGCGCTATATGCGGCTGCAGGCGCTGCTGCCGTTGATCGTGCACAACGGCACGCCCAAATCCACCCTGGTCATCGGCCTTGGCACCGGTATCACGGCCGGCGCCACGCTGGCCTGGCCTGGCCTTGAACACCGCGTGGTGGCGGAACTGCTGCCGCCGGTGGCGCGCGCCGTGCCCAACTTCGAGGGCAATTTCGGCGTGGCCACCGACAAGCGCATGGACATCCGCCTGCGCGACGGCCGGCGTGAACTGCTGCAAAGCACGCAGCAGTACGACCTGATCACCCTGGAGCCGCCGCCTCCGTCGGCGGCTGGCGTGGTCAACCTGTATTCGACCGATTTCTACCGCCTCGCGGCAGCGCGGCTGCAACCCGGCGGGCTGGTGGCGCAGTGGCTGCCGCTGCCGACGCAGAACGACGAAGACACCCGCATGCTGGTGCGCAGCTTCCTGGACGTGTTCCCGCACGCCATGCTGTGGACCACCGAGCTGCACGAGATGATGCTGGTGGGTTCGCTGTCGCCGCTGGCGCTGGATGCCGCGCGCATCCGCACGCGCTTTGAACAGCCGGGAGTTGCTGCCGCGCTGCAGGCCGTGGGCGTGCGCTCGCCGGCGGCGCTGATGGCGACCTGGGTCACCGACCGCGCCGGCCTGGACTGGTATGCGGCCGATGCGCCGGCCGTCACCGATGACCGCCCGCGCATCGAATACGCCGGCTGGGTCCGCCGCGACGCCTTCCCGGAAACCTTGTCCAGGCTGCTGTCGCTGCAAAGCGAACCCCCGCTGGCGGGCGCCGATGACGCATTCTGGCGCGACTTGCGCCGCGAGCGCGAAGTGCTGCACACCTTCTACCGCGCCGGCCTCGATGCCTACCGCGGCGACCGCGAAGCCTGGGCCAGCCATATCACGCAGGCCATGCGCGCCGATCCCGACAATCCCTACTACGCCTGGTTCGTCGGCGGCCAGTCAGCTCGCCCCGCCCGCCGCGCACCTGCTGAACCAAGGAACACGCCATGAGCGCACGCGACGACGTCCTGGCCCTGCAGCAGCGCATGGGCGAATCGATTGTGGGGCAGCAGCGCATGATCGAACGCTTGCTGCTTGGCCTGTTGGCCGATGGCCACCTGCTGGTGGAAGGGTTGCCGGGGCTGGCCAAGACGCGGGCCATCAAGATGCTGGCGCGCAACCTGGATGCGCGGCTGTCGCGGATCCAGTTCACGCCGGACCTGCTGCCCGCCGACATCACGGGTTCAGAGGTGTACTTCACCGAAGGCGGCAAGGGCGAGTTCCGATTCCAGGCCGGCCCGGTGTTCGCCAACCTGGTGCTGGCGGACGAGGTCAACCGCTCGCCGGCCAAGGTGCAGGCGGCTCTGCTGGAAGCCATGGAGGAGCGCCAGGTCACCGTCGGCGGCACCACCCACAAGCTGGAGCCGCTGTTCCTGGTGATGGCCACGCAGAACCCGATCGAGCAGGAGGGCACCTATCCGCTGCCCGAGGCCCAGATGGATCGCTTCCTGATGCATGTCAGCGTGGGCTATCCCGAGGCGGACGCCGAGGCCGACATCGTCAAGCTGGCCCGCGAGGAAGAGGCCGGCGGCGGGGCGGGGGGCGGGGCGCAGGCAGTGCGGCTGGCTCCCGAAGCGATCTTCGCCGCGCGGGCGGAGATCCATGGCATCCATGTCAGCGATGCGGTGGAGCGCTACATCGTGACGCTGGTGCAAGCCACGCGCGCCCCCAAGCCCGTGGACGACGACCTCGACAAGTGGATCCAGATCGGCGTGAGCCCGCGCGGCTCGATCGGGCTGGACAAGGTGGCGCGCGCGCACGCCTGGCTGCATGGGCGCGATTTCGTCACGCCCGAGGATGTGCAGGCGGTGGTGCACGACGTGTTCCGCCACCGGCTGATCCTGTCGTACGAGGCGCATGCGGCCGGCATCGGTGCCGATGCCGCAATCGACCGCCTGGTGCAGCGGGTGGCGGTGGCTTGACGGCGCGCGAGGGCTAGCCGATGCGTCTGCCGTTCCGTGCCATGGCCCGCGCCGCGCCATCTGCGGTGCAGGCGCCGGCTGCCGCGACCGTTGCCGGCGTCAGCGTGGACGCGGCGGCGCTGGCCGCGCTGGAAGTGGCCGCGCGCGACTTCCACTTCCTGCCGCGCCAGCCGGTGCACAGCGTGCTGGCCGGCCGCCACGCCTCCAAGGTGCGCGGACGCGGACTGACCTTCGAGGAACTGCGCCTGTACCTGCCCGGCGACGATATCCGCAGCATGGACTGGCGCGTGACCGCGCGCACCGGCAAGCCGCACGTGCGCGTCTACACCGAGGAAAAGGACCGTCCCGTGCTGCTGGTGGTGGACCAGCGCATCAATATGTTCTTCGGCAGCCGGCGCGCGATGAAGTCGGTCAGCGCGGCCGAGGCGGCAGCGCTGGCCGCCTGGCGCGTGCTGGCCGAAGGCGACCGCGTCGGCGGCGTGGTGTTCGGCGATGCGAAGGCCGAGGAGTTCACCCCGCGCCGCAGCCGCGAAGCCGTGCAGCAGCTGCTGGGCGCCATCGCGCGCTTCAACCAGGCCTTGCGCGCCGATGCGCCGGCGCGGCGCGCCGCGGGGCAGCTGAACGCGGCGCTGGAGCGCGCCGCGCGCATGGCGCGCCATGACTGCCTGGTTATCGTCATCAGCGATTTCGACGGCCATGACGATCGCACCCGCGACCTGATGCTGGAAATGGCGGCGCGCAACGACGTGCTGACCATCCTGGTCCACGATCCCTTCCTGAGCGAGTTGCCGGAGTCCGGCCAACTGGTGGTCAGCGACGGCGAACTGCAGGTGGAGCTGGGCTTCGGCCACGCGGCCACGCGGCGCAGCATTGCGGAGTTTGTCGATACGCACGCCAAGGCGCTGCTGGACTGGCACCACGCCATCGGCGTGCCGCTGCTGCCGCTGTCGGCGGCAGAGGAAACGGCGCTGCAGCTGCGCCGGCTGCTGGGCCGCCCGCTGCAGCAGACGCCGGTGCGGCAACGCGCAGGAGCGGCGCGATGAGCCTCACGCACAGCACCGCAGCGGGCGTCGAAGACAGCACGGGCGTGGCTACGCTGGCCACCCTTGCCGACGTAGCCGTGCCGCCGCCCCCATCCTGGGCGCCGCAGACCATCGGCTGGCCGATCGCCGGCGCCTTGCTGCTGCTGGCCCTGGCCTGGGCAGGCTGGCGCGCGTGGCGGCGCTACCGCGCCAACCGCTACCGGCGCGAGGCGCTGGCCGAACTGGCAGGACTGCCGCTGGGCGCTGACCCCGCGCACCGCGTCGCCGCGCTGCGGCAGATGGCGGCGCTGCTCAAGCGCACGGCGCTGGCCGCGTGGCCGCGCGCCCAGGTTGCCAGCCTGGCCGGCGCCGGCTGGGCCGAATTCCTGCAGGCACACGCCGGGCGCGCACAAGACGCCGCGCCGCTGCTGGCTGCGCTGGTGCAGGACGCCGAATACCGCGACGACGCGGTGCTGGCGCAATGGCCCGAGACGCAGGTGCAGGCGGTGGCCGGCGCGTGCCGGCGCTGGATCGCGGAGCACCATGTACCAGTTTGAATACCCCTGGCTCTTCGTGCTGCTGTCGCTGCCGTTGCTGCTGTGGTGGTGGCTGCCGCCGTACCGCGAGGAAAGCCCGTCGGTGCGCCTGCCGTTCTTTGGCGAGGTGGCCAGCGCCGCCGGCCTGACCCCGGCCACCGGGGCCGTGGTGTCGCGCCGCAACCGGCTGCAATGGGTGCTGGCGCCGCTGGCGTGGGCGCTGGTGGTGACGGCGCTGGCGCGGCCGCAGTTCCTGGAGGCACCGATCCAGAAGGTGCAGCCGGCGCGCGACCTGCTGATCGCGCTGGACCTGTCGCAGTCGATGGACACACGCGACTTCCGCGACCCGTCCGGCGCGCTGATCCCGCGCGTGCAGGCGGTGCGGCAGGTGGTGAGCGGTTTTGTCGCCAGGCGCCCGGGCGACCGCATCGGCCTGATCGTGTTTGGCGACGCGCCGTACCCGCTGGCACCGTTCACGCTGGATCACCAGTTGGTGCAGACGCTGATCACCGGCCTGCTGCCGGGCATGGCCGGGCCGAGCACGGCGCTGGGCGATGCCATCGGGCTCGGCATCAAGATGTTCGAGCACAGCGAAGCGCCCGAGAAAGTGCTGATCGTGCTGACCGACGGCAACGACACCGCCAGCCGGATGCCGCCCGAGCGCGCGGGGGGGATCGCCAAGGAGCGCAAGGTGGTGGTACATGCCATCGGCATCGGCGATCCCAATGCTTCGGGCGAGGAGAAGGTCGATCTCGGCGTACTGCAGCGGCTGGCCGCGCAGACCGGGGGGCGCTACTTCTTCGGCGCCGACCAGGCCGGGCTGGAGACCATCTACGCGACGCTGGACCGGATCACGCCGCACAACCAGAAGACCTTGTCATGGCGGCCGCGGCGCGAGCTGTTCATGTGGCCGCTGGGGGCGGCGCTGGCGCTGGTGCTGGCGTACCAGTTGCTGATGTTCGGCTACTCGGCGTGGTTGTCGCGCCGGCGTGGCACGGCCAAAGGAGCTGACGAGATCGCGAATGCCGCCGGGGAGGGGCGCTGATGCAGGCCCTCGACACGCTTGCGCACTTCCATTTCCTGCGCCCGTGGTGGCTGCTGGTGCTGGTGCCGGCCGCGCTGCTGGTGTGGGCGGTGCAGCGCCGCGGCGATGTGCGGCGGCGCTGGCGCCAGACCATCGCGCCGCACCTGCTCGACGCGCTGGTGATCGGCGAACGCCGCCGCGTGGCGCTGCGCCCGGTGCACCTGACCGCGCTGCTGCTGGCACTCGGCGCCATCGCGCTGGCAGGGCCGAGCTGGCGGCAGGAGCGCCCGCCGTTCCTGGATGACAAGGCACCGCTGGCGATCGCCGTGGACCTGTCGCCCACCATGGACGCGGTGGACGTCACGCCCACGCGGCTGGAGCGCGCCAAGCTCAAGATCAAGGCGCTGCTGGCGCGCCGCGACGGCGGCCGCACTGCGATCTATGCCTATGCCGGCTCCACCCACCTGGTGCTGCCGCTGACGGACGACACCAACCTGCTGCAGACCTTTGTCGATGCGCTGCAGACCCGCATCATGCCGGTGCCGGGGCGCGACATGGCACAGGCGCTGCGCATCATTGACGCCGACCTGGCGCGTGAGCCGGTGCCCGGCACCATCCTGTTCCTGACCGACGGCGTGGACCCCGCCGCCGCCAGGGCCTTCCGCGCACAGGCGGACAGCGGCCGCAGCCAGCCGGTGGTGCTGGTCATCGGCACGGAACAGGACGGGCCGCTGCGCAATGCAGCGGGCGGCTATGTCGAACAGGACGGCGCACGTGTGTTCGCGCGGCTGGATGTGGCGGCGTTCAAGCGCTTCGGCGACGACAGCGGCACACCGCTCGCCACCTTCACGCCCGGCAGCGACGACGACGTGGCGTGGGTGCAGCGCCATGTGCAGTCGCACCTCGAACAGATGCAGGCTGGCGACCGCACGCGCTGGAAGGATGAAGGCTGGTGGCTGGTGCTGCCGGTCACGCTGCTGGCCATGCTGTGGTTCCGCAAGGGCTGGACCGTGCGCTGGACCGCCGGCCTGCTGCTGGCGCTGGCGTTCGCTGCGCCGCAACCGGGCTTGCGCGCACAGCAGGCCGATGCCGCGCGCCCGTGGCGCTTTGCCGACCTGTGGCTGACGCATGACCAGCAAGGCCGCCGCGCCTTCGAGCAGGGCGACTTCGCGCGCGCCGCGACGCTGTTCGACGATGCGATGTGGCGCGGCGTCGCCCAGTATCGCGCTGGCCAGTACGCGCAGGCGGTGCAGAGCTTCGCGCTGGTCGATTCACCGCAGGCCGACTACAACCAGGGCAATGCGCTGGCGCGGCAGGGCCAGTACCAGCAAGCCGCCGCGCGCTACCGGCAGGCGCTCAGGCGCCAGCCGCAATGGCCGGCGGCCACGGCCAACCTGGCGCTGATGGAAAAGCTGCTGGCGCAGCAGAAGCCAAAAGACAAGCCAGACCCCGACGACCAGGAAGAGCCCCCCGACGTGCCGCCGGATGAAATCAAGTACGACGCCGCGAAGCCGCCGGAGCAGGGCGGCCAGTCCATGCATATCGGCCTGACGCAGGACGCCGAGATGTGGATGCGCGCGATCCAGACCACGCCGACCGACCTGTTGCAGCGCAAGTTCGCGCTGCAGCGCGGGCAGGCCGCACCGCAGCAGGGGCAGCGATGAGCGGCCGCGCCGTGTGTCAGCGCGGGTGGCTGCGGCGGCTTGCGCCGCTGGTCATCTTGCTGATGGCGGCGTTGCTGCTGCCCTTGCTCGCGCGTGCCGCCGAGCCCATCGTGCGCGTGGAAGTGGGCGCGAAGCAGCCGGTGCTGGTCGGCCAGCAGATCAGCATCGACGTCACTATCCTGGCGCCCAACTTCTTCATGTCGGCGCCGGCCTTCCCGGTGCTTCAGGTGCCGGGCGCCGTCGTCACCATGCCTGACCAGCGCGCGTTGAACTCGACCGAAATCATCGATGGGGTTGGCTACGCCGGCATCCGCAAGACCTATGCCTTTACCGCCGAGCAGGATGGCGACTTCGAGCTGCCATCCGCGACCGTGCGCTTCATTTATGCGGGCGACGACGGCGCGCCGCGCGAGGGCAGCGTGACCTTCCCGCCCACGCGGATCCGCGCGGGAGCCGGCGGCGCGGTGAAGGCCGGCGCCGGAACCGGACGGCCCTTGCTGCCGGTGGCCCGGCTCACCGTGACACAGGCGCTGGATCACGCCTCCGACGAAGGCACCGTGCGGCTGCGCGCGGGCGATGCCCTGGTGCGCACCGTCACCACCTTTGCGCCGCAGACCCAGGCCATGATGATCCATCCGCCGCACGCCGCGGCGCCGCGCGGGGTGCGTGTCTTCAGCGCCGATGCGCGGCTGTCCGATCACGCCCAGGACGCGCCCGGGCCGGGCGGCACGCGCGTGGATGCCATCACCTACGTGTTCGAGCGGACCGGTACCTACACGCTGCCGGCGGTGACAGTGGATTGGGTCGATCCGGCCACACGCAAGCCGGCAAAGTCCGAAGCGCCCGCGATCAGGGTGGTAGTGGCTGCCGCGCGCGCGGGCAGCGCGCTGGCCCCGGGCGGTCCGTCTGCCGGCGCGCTGCCGGGCGAGGGCGGCTTGCCCTGGCGGACATTGCTGTGGGGGGCAGTGGGGCTGGTGGCTGTGCTGGCAGCCGGGCTGTCGTGGTGGCGTATGCGGCCGGCGCTGGCCCGGCTGCGCCAGCGGCTGGCCGAGCGCAAGCGCGCCCGCGCCGAAGGTGCCGACGCGCAGCTGGAAGCAACGCTGCAAGCCTGCCAGGCAGGCAGTGCCGCTGCCGCCAGCCAGGCGCTGGGGGCATGGACGCGCGCCGCCCACGGCACCACCCCCGCAGTGTGGGCAGAGTCGGTCGGCGATGCCGCCCTTGCCGATGCCGTGACCGACCTGCAACGCCATCTCTACGGCGCGATGCCGGCCCAGGCCGCCTGGAATGGCACCCCGTTGGCCCAGGGCCTGCGCCGCCATACTGCCAGGGCGCCGGTGCGACGGCACCGGCAAGCCATGCCCGCACTGCCTCCGCTCAATCCCTGACAATCAAGTCCCCCAAACGACGCCCCCTCTATGAAATGCTCCGTTGATCTGTTTGCAGGCAACCCGTTGATGGTGCTCTTCATCACCGTGGGCCTGGGTTACTTCATCGGCAAGGCACGCGTGGGCCCGATCCAGCTAGGGGGAGTCTGCGGCACGCTGGTCGTCGCGCTGTTCATGGGGCAGACCGGTTGCCAGATGCACGGCGAGCTCAAGGACATGGCCTTCGCGTTGTTTATCTTCGCCATGGGCTATTCCGGCGGGCCGCAGTTCTTTGCCAACCTGAACCGGTCGAGCCTGCGCTATATGGTCCTGCCGGTGGTGGAAGCCATCGTCGTGCTCGCCATCGCCGTCGGTGCGGCGGCCTACCTGGGCTTCGATCCCGGCACCGCCGCCGGCCTGGCCGCGGGTGCGGCGACGGAATCGGCCGTGGTCGGCACCGCCGCCGAGGCGCTGAAGCACCTGGGCCTGGACGCCGCCACCGCGAGCCGCTACGAGGCCAATATCGCCACGGCATATACGCTGACCTACCTGGTCGGCCTGATCAGCATCGTGTTCTTCACCAGCCAGATCGCGCCGGCCTTGCTGGGCATCGATCTGCGCAAGGCCGCCAGGGAAGTCGCCGCGAAGATGGATGCCGCGTCCGAGGACGACGTCGCGACGCAACCCGCGCTGCCGCGCCTGATCGGGCGCGCTTATTCCGTGCACCAGGCCGCCGGAATGACGGTGAGCGAGCTGCAGCAACAGGTGGGTGGCCGGGCGTCTATCGTCAAGGTGCTGCGCGACGGCACCAGTATCGAGCTTGGCGATGACGACAAGGTCCAGGCCAGCGATATCCTGGCCATGGTCGGGATCCGCAGCAACCTGCTGAAGGCGGCAGCCCTGATCGGGCCCGAAGTCCTGCTGCCCGAGGCCCACACGGATGCCATCCAGCTGGTCGAAAAGCAGGTCATCGTGAACAAGCCCAGGGTCAACGGCAAGACCATCGGCGAACTGGCCCGCCTGGCCGGCGCACGCCGTCTGCGTGAAGTCTGGATCCTGCAGGTGCGGCGCTCGGGGATGTCGCTGCCGATCACGCGTTCCACGCCGCTGCAGCATGGCGATGTGGTCACCATCGTCGGCCTGGAGCCGTCGCTGTCCGAAGCCATTGCCGGAATCGGCGTGGAAGCGAAGGCAACCGAGGTCACCGACCTGGTCTTCCTGTGCGTGGGCATCCTGGCGGGCCTGCTGGTGGGAACCCTGAGCCTGAGCCCTGGCGGCATGCATATTTCGCTTGGCAGCGGGGGCGGGGCGCTGCTCAGCGGCCTGGTGTTCGGATGGATCAATTCAAGAAGGCCGTCGCTCGGCACCTTCCCGAGGTCGGCCGTGCAGATCCTGAAGGACCTGGGCCTGGCGGTCTTTGTCGCATGCGTCGGCTTTTCCGCCGGGCCGGATGCGATCTCGCTGATCCGCGAGCACGGCGCGGTGCTGCCGCTGATCGGGCTGGCCGTGTCGCTGGGGCCGGCGTGCCTGTCCTTATGGATCGGTCACAAGCTCCTGAAGATCGAAGGCCCGCTGCTGGTTGGTGCGATTGCCGGGCAGCACGTGAGCACCCCGGCGATCAGCGCCATCCTGGCCGCCAGCCACAGCTCGGTGCCGTTGCTGGGCTACACCATTACCTATGCCATTGCCAACGTGCTGCTGCCGGTGCTGGGGCCGATCATTATTTCGCTGGCGTTCAGGTTCACTTAGGGAAATGCGGCCTGCTTCTCTCACATTACGAATGCCGAGGTCTGGATTACCTGCGCCAGCTCACTGATCAGCATTTTCCTAGTGTCCGCGAGGGCGCTCCGCCGGTGCCGGATCTGGCCCAAACACACTGCCGCTATATCGTTTCGCTCAGGCGCCGCCGGTCTCCGCCGGGCGATCCCCAAGTCAGCGGACGGAAGCGCTGGCACAAGCGTTTCTGTGCGCGCCGTGGCGTCGCTCGCGAGCCACGCAATGTGAGCAAGTGTCAATGCGCGGGATTGCCGATATGCCCGCCATTAACCTGGGCGAGATTGCTCCGATTGGCCCCATAAGCGGTTCGATGCTTGCGGATCGGATGGAGCAGATTTCGCCCGGCAAGGCACTGATGCTGGCATGCAACGACCCGCTGGCGATTATCGAGGACCTGAGCATCCTGACCAATCCCAAGATGCACCCGAAGGCGAACAACGCGGTCATCTGGGATCAGTCTACGGACTTTTTGCTGGATCGTCTTGAATCGAACATCCGGGCCAGCGCCGAGGCGCAGCACACAAAAGAGGCGGAGGCCGCGGCGGCCGAGGCTGAGCGCATGAAGACCACGCCGGATGGATTTCCGGCTTACGAACTCATGTCGGTTCTGTTTAATGGAAAAGCGACGGCCGAGCGATGGAAGCGCGAAGATGCGGAGCGTGAAGCGACTCGCCTTGCGAGGAAAAAGGCAGCCGGCGATGCGGCTTGGGCGCCCTATGAAGCCGTGCTGGACAAGAGTAAGCGACACCAGCACCGCCGCGCTAATCTCTGCAGAACTAATTCTCGTTGGCACTCCGGTTTGGCCTCTCCTGGTCGTACTCTTCGCGGTGAACGTGAGGATCGCGATCCTGGACGACCCGGCCACGCTCAAATGGGCCACGCGCTGCCATTTCAGCAAGCAAGCGAATGGCGAACGCTACACCACCATGGAGAAGGAATGGGCAGAGTTTCTTCAACTTGACATTAAGGTTAGCGAGGATGCCAAGAAATGAAGCTCCCGACCAAGGATGAACGCATTCCACTTTACTTTCGCGAGAAGGGAAGGCCGCCTGGAACATGGCAGTTGCAGCACCGCTTGTACATCGATAGGCCGTCCAGCGAAGTCGCCGATGAAATCGGCAACGTCTACAGCATAGGTTCGACCTGTTTGGAAATCATCGATGAGTCGCAAAAAAGAATCCAGATGATCGGTCAGAGTTGGGTCTTGGGCCTAGCTTTTGCGACGCTCAGTTTCCTCGGCTTCGCGATGATCATTTCCGGGTTCAAGAATGACTCACCAGAAGTGGTAGGACGCCCGGGGTACTGGCCTGCTATGTTGATTGGTCTCATCATGATGGCTTCGGCAACCGGCTTCTTTGGCTTCATCGCCGCTGAGTCGATGCGACGAAACCTCTTCACGTTGAAGCGGCGTCCGATCCGGCTGAACCGAAGAACCCACCGCATCTATGCCATGCGCACGAAAGGGGGGACGGTGTATGGGAGGTGCCATGGAGCAACGAAGAGTTCTTCTGCGTGGGCGTCAGCAAGATGGGTGGCTTGTCGCGTAGCTATGAGATGTATGACATACGCCATTACAAGTTGGACGCGGACGGTAATGTGGTTCGTGCCTTCGTTCTCGGGCAGCAGATGTTCATGCTGGAACAGGCCCAGCAGCAGTGGGAATACTACCGACGTTATATGCAAGACGGTCCCGCCAACCTGCCTGAACCGAAGTTTTTTTGGGCTCCACGAGAGGGCTTTTGGGAGGGCTTCAAGATCTGCAGGGGCGACCTCAGGTCTGCTGGTGATCTGATCTTCCTGCCGATGATCTTGCTGGATGCGACATTCCGATGGCTCACGCTGGTAACTTGCAGCGATCCCGTGTGGCCTCCCGAGATTGAGGCGGCGTGCAGGCCCACACCCAACGACCCTTATGCGCGTCCCCATGCCGACGAGTTCATCGGTGTGCCGAACGGCCCGGATGCCAGGCCTGGCATTGAAGACGGCAACCACCATGTCTAAGTCATGGGACGTGGAGGAAGTTGCGAATGAAGCGAAGGAAACATCAGCATCCAGTCAAAGGAACTGACAATGCGAGCCAACGAAACAAGCCCGATGGCAACGCCCTCGGATACGTCGGCACTAAGAGTCTTGCTCAGGGAGTTACCCTCACCAACCCCTGGGGGACGGATGATACTGGGATTCATGCCTGGGCGAGTGGGCTTCCCATCGACCGCCTGGAAGCCGCTGAGCTTGACTACCTCCACGAGCATGCGGGCCTCTTCGCATGGCGCGAAATACTTCATTACTTTGCCAGCAACTGGGACCAGGCGCGTTGGACCGAGCAGTGACACAAGCCTTTCACACTGCCTGCGATGTACAACGTAGCCGGTCGTTGACGCGAGTTCCGGCATGGATGTCGATGGGCAACCCGCAGCACTGCATGGGGACCGCACCCGGTGCGGTGCCACGCTAATCGGCGGTGGCAGCGCGAACGTGGCTTAGCTGGCCGGTGCCGGCCTACGCATAATCGAGCGGCAGCGCCGTGGTGTACTTGATCTGCTCCATCGCAAAGCTGGAACTGACGTCGGCCAGCTCGGCGCCCTGGATCAGCTTCTTGTAGACGCGGTCGTAGGCGGCAATATCCGGCACCACCACGCGCAGCAGGTAGTCCGTATCGCCGGCCATGCGGTAGAACTCGGTCACTTCCGGGATCGATGCCACCAGCCCGTGGAACTGCGCCAGCCATTTCACGTTGTGCTGGCTGGTGCGGACCGAGACAAAGACCGTGACCCCGGCATTGAGCTTGTCGGCGTCGAGCAGTGCCACGCGTTTGCGGATCAGGCCGGCGTCTTCCAGCCGCTGGATTCGGCGCCAGCATGGCGTCGAGGTCAGGCCGACGCGTTCGCCGATCTCTGCCACCGGCACGGTGGCGTCTTCCTGCAGGATGGCGAGAATCTGTTTGTCGTAGCGGTCCATGGCGCGTAGCGGTTCAGGTGAGGGTGGGCCGGCGCCCGCATGCGGCGCGGCTACGCGCGGCAAAACCTAGGCGTCGGCGGTCGGCACCAGCAGGTTCACGCCGGTGGCAATGTGGTCGCGGTGCACGCCATAGAGGTGCAGGGACACGGCGATCTCGTCGCTGGCATTGCCCAGCGCATGGATATGCTGCAGCCCGGCCGGCACGCTGAAGGTATCGCCGGCCGTGCGCGCGACGGTGTTGGCATGGCGCGCCTGCCGGCGGGCGGGATCCCACCGGTAGTGCTGCTCGCTTAGCGTGCCGCGCAGCACGCGGTAGGCACACCAGGTGCGATGGCCGTGCACGGGGCTGGCCTGGCCCGGGCGCCAGACCAGCACCATCGCCGAGAAGCGCTCCAGCGGGTCGGCATGGACCAGGTGGCGGGCATAGGAATCCGGCTTGCCGAGCAGGGCGCCTGGCGGCAGTGTTGCAAGCAGCGTGTCGGTGTCCGGCAGGTGCGTGGCGATGTGGCCGGCCACCATGCGCGCGCTGTGGGCGAAGGTGGCCTCGAGGTTGAGCGCCAGCTGGTCGAGCGGCGCGGCTGGCGGGGGCAGATGCGGGAGAGTTGCCGGAGGGGCGGTAGTCAGGGGAGATCCGGTCGGCATGGCAGGCACCTTGGTCTTGTTCTGGGTACGTGTCCATGATATTTGCGGGCCGGAGCACAGGCATGCGAATTGTCGTTCAATGTCGCCGGAGATTGTAATTCTATTCCTGGATTGGTTGAATGTTGAGAATCATATGCTCATATCAGGCCGGGCAGGGTGAATGGGTGCTCGCCAACGACGCCACGGCCGGGCCAGGGTGGCGTACCCCGTGCGCTGTGCAGCGAACGCATATATGCTGATATGGGCAGGCAGCCCGAGTAGCCGGGTCACGGACGACGGTGCGGCAAAGGAGCATAATCGATGCGCTCGCCAGCGAGGGACGCCACGCGCCTGGGACGCCTTGCGACCTGGGTTGTTGCCGTCATCGTCGCGCTGATTGCCGTCAGTCGCGTCACCGGCCTCGTTGTTGACTGGCTGTGGTTTGCCTCGGTTGGCTACGCCGGGGTTTTCCGCACGATCTTCCTCACCCAGGCGCTGCTGTTCCTTGCCGTATTCGCCGTTTCGGCAGGCGCGCTCTGGCTATCGGGCTGGCTGGCGCACCGCAGCGCGAGCCAGGCGCAGGCCTGGAGGCCGGAGGTCCTGGGCCAGCCGGTTGGCGAGATTGCGGCGCGCGTCCCCTGGCGCGCCGCCATTGCCGGCATCGCCGTCCTGGTGGGGCTGCTCATGGCCGTCGGTGAACTGTCAAGCTGGGCCATTGCGCTGTGCTATTTCCATCAGGTGCCTTTCGGCAAGACCGATCCGATCTTCGCCAAGGACATCGGTTTCTACTTCTTCACGCTGCCGGCGTATCTTGCACTGAGGAACTGGCTGCTCCTGCTGCTGGGCTGCAGCGCAGTGCTTGCCGGCGTGGTCTATGGCTTGCGCGGCGACATCGCGCTGGTCCGGTCGCCGCGCGGGCTTTCGCCGGCGGCCGCTACCCATGGATCGGCATTGCTCGGCTTGTTCTTCGCGCTGCAGGCGTGGTCCTACTGGCTCGACCGCTTCATGCTGCTCTACGGCGACAACGGCGTCGTGGTCGGCGCGAGCTATACCGATGTCCATGTCGGGCTGCCGGTCCTGTGGCTGCAAGTCGGCCTGGCTGCCGCGGCTGCCGCCGCTTCGTGGGCCAATATGCGCTGGCGGGACTACCGGGTACCTGCGGCCGCGGCGCTGCTGGTGGTCGGTAGCGCAATCGTGCTCGGCACGATCTGGCCGGCACTGTTCCAGCGTTTCTATGTCAAGCCGAACGAGCTGCAACTCGAGACACCGTATCTCCAACACAATATTGCGCTGACGCGCGAGGCCTATGGCTTGACGCAGATCGAGGTAAAGCCGTTTCCGGTCGAACAGAACCTGAATCTCGCCGCGCTCCAGGCCAATCGGCCGACCATCGACAACATCCGCTTGTGGGACCTGCAGCCGCTGCGCGATACCTATGCGCAGCTGCAGGAGATCAGGACCTATTACAAGTTCCTCGCGACGGACATCGACCGCTACCAGCTCGGCGCAGGCCACCAGCAGGTCATGCTGTCGGCGCGGGAGCTTGAGCCGGCACTGATTCCGGCCAATGCCCAGACCTGGGTGAACCTGCATCTGTTGTTCACCCATGGCAATGGCGTGGTGATGTCGCCGGTCACCGAGAAATCCGCCGAAGGCCTGCCCTCGCTCTATCTGCATGACATTCCCCCGCTCTCCGACGGCGGCCCGGTCATCCAGGAGCCGCGCCTCTATTTCGGTGAAGGCGGCAAAGGCTATGTCATCGTCAAAGGCAGCGTGCCCGAGTTCGACTACCCCAAGGGCAAGGACAACGTCTATACGGCCTATCGCGGGCGCGACGGCATCGGAATCGGCGGCATTGCGCGCCGGACCCTGTTCGCCTGGCATCTCGGCGATCCCAATATCCTGCTGAGCGGCTACATCACGCAGGAAAGCCGCATCCTGCTCCATCGCAATATCCGGAACCGCGTGCGCACGATTGCGCCGTTCCTCAGCCTCGACCATGACCCCTATGTGGTCGTGAGCGATGGTCGCCTCTACTGGATCCAGGACGCCTACACTACCAGCCGCTGGTTCCCTTATTCGCAGCCCGGCACCGGTGGCGGCGCCAACTACATCCGCAACGCCGTCAAGGTCGTGATCGATGCGTACAACGGCACGGTCGACTTCTACACCAGCGACCCGGCCGATCCGATCGTGCAGGTGTACCAGCGCATCTTCCCGGGCATGTTCAGGCCGCTGGGCGCCATGTCGCAGGACCTGCAGCGGCATATCCGCTACCCTGAGGACCTGTTCCTGATCCAGGCGCGGATCTACCGCGCCTACCACATGGAAGCGGCAGAAGTCTTCTATAACCGCGAGGATCTGTGGGAGTTTCCTCGCCAGCTGACCGGCATGAGCACAGGGAACACGCCCGCCGCGCGGATGATGCCCTACTACATGATCCTGCGGCTGCCGGACGAACCGCGCGCCGAGTTCGTTCTGATGCTGCCGATGGTGCCGAGCCAGCGCGAGAACATGATTGCCTGGCTGGCTGCGCGCTCCGATCCCCCCAACTACGGCAAGCTCGTCGCCTACACCTTCCCCAAGGAAAAGCTGGTCTACGGGCCGTTCCAGATCGAGGCGCGCATCCAGCAGAATACCGAGATCTCGCAGCAGATTTCGCTGTGGAACCAGATGGGCTCGCGCGTCATCCGCGGCCATCTGCAGGTCGTGCCGATCGAGAACTCCATCCTCTATGTCTCGCCGCTCTACCTGCGTGCGGAGTCCGGCCAGTTGCCCGAACTCAAGCGGGTGATCGCCGCCTATGGCGATCGCGTGGTCATGGAGGACACCCTGGGCGCAGCGCTTGCGGCCCTGTTCAAGGAATCCGCGCCGGCGGCGATTCCGGCGCAGGGCGCAGCGAACGCCCGCGCGCGCGAAGCACTCGCGCACTATGACCGCGCCGTCGAGCGTTTGAAGGCGGGGGACTGGAGCGGCTTTGGCGCGGAGCTCGATGCCTTGCGGCCGCTGCTCGAGGCGCTCGGGGCAGGGGGTGCCGATGAGCGGAAGTGAGCGGCGTGCCGGGAGCCGCCGGCAGGAGTGCCGTCCTATGTCGCCAGCTCCCTGATCTTCTCGACGACCTCCGGATTTGCAAGCGTGGATACGTCGCCAGGCTCCTGGTGGTTGGAGATCGCCGCCAGCACGCGGCGCATGATCTTGCCCGAGCGTGTCTTGGGCATGTCGGGGACGATCACGACCCGATGCGGACGCGCAATCGCGCCAATCTGGGATACCACCGCGGCCGAGACCTTGTTCGCGATCTTGATGGAAGGCGACAGTCCCGGCTTGAGCGATACATAGAGATCAGGCACCTTGCCCTTGACCTCGTCGGCCACCGGCACCACCGCCGCCTCGGCGACGTCCGGCACCAGCAGTGCTGCGGATTCGATCTCCTTGGTGCCGAGGCGATGGCCGGAAACATTGATCACGTCGTCGATGCGGCCAAGGATGCGAAAGTAGCCGTCCGCCGCCTGCGTTGCGCCATCGCCCGCCATATACGGCCAGTCGTGCCAGTCCTTGCTGTCGGGATTCTTGCAATAGCGCGCATAGTACTGGCGCACGTAGCGGTCCGGATCCTTCCAGACGGTCTGGAATATGCCCGGCCAGGGATTGCGGATGCAGATGTTGCCCGCCTTGCCCGAGCCGGCCGGGACCTCATTGCCTTCCTCGTCAAAGATCACCGGATGAATGCCCGGGATTCCCGGGCCAGTGCTGCCGGGCTTCATCGGGTGGATGCCCGGCAGCGTGCTGCAGAGGAAGCCGCCATTCTCGGTTTGCCACCAGGTGTCCACGATCACCGCCTCGCCTTTGCCGACTTCACGGTGGTACCACTTCCAGACTTCGGGCTCGATCGGCTCGCCCACCGTGGTCATGTGCTTGAAATGGCAGTCGTACTTCGCCGGCTCGTCGGGCCCGTTGCGCCGCAGCGCGCGGATTGCGGTGGGCGAGGTGTGGAAGATATTGACGCCAAGGCTTTCCGCAATACGCCAGGGCCGGCCGGCGTCGGGCCAGGTCGGCACGCCTTCATAGACGACAGACGAAGCGGCGAGCGCGAGCGGGCCATAGACGATGTAGGAATGCCCGGTGATCCAGCCAATATCGGCCATGCACCAGTAGACGTCTTCGGGGTGGATATCCTGGATGTACTTAGAGGTCCACGCCACATAGGACAGATAGCCGCCAGTGGAATGCTGGCAGCCCTTGGGCCGGCCCGTGGTGCCGCTCGTGTACATCAGGAACAGCGGCGCCTCCGCCGGCATCGGCTCGGGCTCGACACGCCTGCCGCGGAACCCGGCGAGCACGTCATTGAGAATGACATCGCGGCCCTTCACCAGTAGGGCGGCACTGGAATACTTGCCCGGGTAGCGCTGCCAGATCAGGACCTTCTCGACCTGCCGACCGGCGCTGGCGGCTTCTGCCACGGCGATGTCGGCCTTTTCCTTGTGATCGAGCAATTCACCGCCGCGGTGATAGGCGTCCATGGTGATCAGCAGCCGGCTCTCGGAGTCCGCGATGCGTTCGGCGCAGGCCTTGCCGCTGAAGCCGCTGAATACCTGCGAATGAATGACGCCGATGCGGGCGCAGGCGAGCATGGTGATGGGCAGTTCGGCCACCATCGGCATATGCAGCGTGACGCGGTCGCCGGCCTTCAGGCCGCAGAACTCGCGCAGCAGGGCGGCCAGCTCATTGACGCGAACGAAGAGCTCCTGGTAGGTGAGGTGATGCACCGCCTCATCCTCCGGCTCGGGCACGAAATGAATCGCGGTCTTGTTCCTGTATGCAGCGAGGTGGCGATCCACGCAATTGTGGCAGGCGTTGATCCTGCCGCCGACGAACCAGCGCCAGAAAGGCGGGTTGCTGGTATCCAGGGTCGTTTCCCAGTATTTGTACCAGTCCAGCAGGTCTGCGAACTCCTTGAAGCACTCGGGGAAACGTTCGAGGGAGAAGCGCTCGAAAATATGGGGATCGGTCAGATTGGCCTGCGCAATGAACTGGCCGGCCGGCGGGACATAGTCCTCCTCGGGCCAATGGACCGCGATTTCGGCCTCGGACACATCGGCCAATTCCTGCTGGGCAGCATGGCGTGGCGATTTGCCTTCAGACATGACGATCCCCCTTCACTTTCCATGGCATCCATCCAGGTATGGTCGGTGCCACTATCCTGCGATAGCTGCCTGAAACGACTAGTCCATATTAAGTCCGGGCACGGGGAGTTTCCAGGAATTCGCCCTGCCGCTGTCCGCCGAGCCCGGAGCTTGCCTGGCGGCCGCCATGAGCTAGATTCGTAGGAGGGCATTGGAGGAATGAGCAATGACCAACGATCTTCTCGTGGAACGCGTGGACGTGTGGGCGGCAACCATACCGGACCGTCCCGGCGGCCTCGCCGAGGTACTGGAGACCTTGCGCGATGCCGGTGCGGACCTGCAATTCGCGATTGCGCGCCGCACGCCGGAGGACCCCGGCAAGGGTGTCGTGTTCGTGACACCGCTGCAGAATGACAGGGAAATCCGTGCCGCTGCCCAGGTCGGCTTCAACGTCACGCACAGCCTGCATTCGGTGCGAATCATGGGCGGGGACCGGCCCGGCATCGTGGCGGAACTGACCCGAAAGCTGGCGGAAGGCGGAATCAACCTGCGCGGATTCTCTGCCTCCGTCATCGGGATACAGTTTGTCGCGTACGTGTCGGTGGACTCGCTCGACGATGCGAACAAGGCAATGGCAATCCTGGGCAAGGGCTGAAGCGAGGTTCAGCCATCTCCTATCATGGAATCACGCCTTGCCTCTGAACGGGCAGGCAGATGGGGCCCGGCGCGAACCGGCTGATTCATGTTGATGGCGTCTCCGACGTTCCCCTCGCGGCCGGTTGCGCCGTGGCGGTCCGTCCGTTGGCGAGACCTGGCGACTTGCGCCGAAGTTGCGCATCGCTGGCATGCAAATTGGGAGAATTCCATGGGCAACAACCAGCAACAAGCTGTCTTGGCGCTGAACCAGCTGATCGAGGCTGGCAAGGACAGCGAACTGGCCTGCATGAGCGGAGCCAGCGAAGTGCGCGATGCAGCGCTGCGCGACATTCTGACCAGCACCGCGGAATCGTACCGGGCGTCGGTGAAGGAACTGCAGTCGATGGTCAGCGCCATGGGCGGCGCGCCAGCTGACCGGGGCAGCATGAATGGCATGCTGTACCGCCGCTGGATGGCATTCCGCCACATGCTGTCGCCGAACAACGACGACGCCGTGCTGGGCATGTGCGAGCACGAGGAAGATGCCGCCAGGCGCGAGTATCAGTCCGTCATGATGAAGCCGCTGCCGCCAGAGGCCAGCGCGGCGCTGCAGCGCCAGTATGAGGCGTTGACGCAGCATCATGGCCGGATTCATGCCATGCGCGGGATGCAGATTCACTGAGGGCCCGGCTTCGCGCGATGGGAGTAAGCAATGGCAACCTACGAGTTCAAGGACAAGGATCTACAGTTCCTTGCCCAGGGCGCCGACTCCTGTTTCCCGTCCCCTGACGCTGCTTTCGTTGAGTGCGCGGACAGCCATCCGGCGTTCCTGGTGACATGGCCGGAGAGTGGACCGACGACGATGCATCTCAAGGTGCAGATTCGGGCAAGCCAGTACGCCAGTTACCTGACGGATCCGTTCAGGGGACGCGAAGTCCTGCGCAAGGCGGTTGAAGATCGCCTTGCGCTGATCCATACGGTGAAAAGCGGGCTCCTGGTCGCCCCCGACATCTAGGAGCGGATGCCGAACAAGCCGTGCCAGAACGAATCGAAGGCGCCGGCATGACGCCTGGGCCGCGTTTCCTCGTCGGGGTTTGACGCTGCCGCCCCGTCGGGCGCCTGGGCGGCCTCGGTGTCCGGCGCGTGCGCGTCCCGCGCACTTGCCCGCCGCGACTCCTGCAGCGCCCATATGCTGTCCGCGATGCGTGACGCCAGTTCCGCCTCGCAGTCGCGGCCGAGCAGCACGCCGAAGATGACGTCGCGGTTGTGGCCGTCGTCGGCAAAGCGCATCGCGATACCGAGCATTTTCTCGTAGTGTTCCTGCGCGATGCGCTGGCTCTCGCGTTGCGCATCGCGCTCCTGCTCTTCCTGGGCCTCGCGCTCGGCCTGCCAGCGCCGCATCTCCCGCTCGAATACCTCGTCGTAGATCTGGCGCTGCCCGGCATCGGAGAGAATGGTGTAGGCGTCGCGGATTTCCTGGAATGCCGCATGCGCCTCAGTCTCGCGGCCAAGGTTGCGGTCGGGGTGCCACTTCATCGCGGCGCGGCGGTAGGCGCGCTTGATCTCGTCCAGGGTGGCGTCCGGTGCCACGCCGAGGGTTGTGTAGAGGGTGGTCATGGGCCGATTGGGCGTCTTTCTGCCGGGCGGGCATTCATCCTAGCACGGGGTGACCCGTAGCCATGGCATGCGAGATCGATCCCGGCCCCGGTTCATGGGCACGCAAGCGCCGCGGCAGCGTACAGGAGCAGCGCCAGCAGCACCACCGCGGTGAATCCGACATGGATCGCGACCAGCGTGGCAAGGACCGCCGCCACCACCGAGGCGCAGGCGTTGATGCCCCATGCCCAGGGCACCAGCGTTTCGTCGCGCGCCGCGACCCGGGCCAGGCCGAGCGGGAACGGCATTCCCATCAGAAACGCCAGCGGCGCGATCAGCAGCACTGAGACACCTATCCTGGCCGGGTCCGGCAACCCGATCAGCAGCCTGAACACCGTCGGCAGCGCCGCCAGGTAGACCAGCGCGGCCACGCAGATGCCGTTGACGGCCAGCGCCGCCTGCCGCCGGCCGCGGTCATCGCCAGCGCGCGCGGGCATGCGCTGGGCGTATCGGCTGCCCAGTCCCGCAAAGCAGAGAAAGGCGCACAGCACCACCGCGACCGCGTAGAGCGGGTGGCTCAGGAACAGGATGAATTTCTGGATAAAGGCGATCTCCACGAACATGAAGCCGAGGCCGACCGCCAGGAAGTAGAAGCCGGCCCGCCATTCGGGCAAGCGCCGCACGGCTGCGCCATTGCCGCCAGGCCCCGCGGCGGGCTGCGGCCGGGGGCGCCGCCGCAGAATCCAGAGCGGGACCACGATCAGCAGCCATGCCAGGGCGGTGGCCTGCAGCAGCGTCGCCACCAGCACCGGATAGCCCCATTCCAGCAAGGGCAGGCCACCCTGCGCCTTGAGCGACAGCAGTTCAGGCAGCGTGCGCCATTTGAAGAAATGGAAGAAATACGGCCTGTCGTCGGTGGCGGGCCGCACATCGAACTTGTAGCGGGACAGGAACCGGTCGTGTTCGGGGCCGAGCAGGGCCTGCGCGGCGTCGAAGAAGTAGGGCTGGTCCAGCACGTTGTAGCGATTCGCCTGGCCGGGCTGGATGCCGGGATAGTATTCGACGTCGAAGGAACGGGCGCGGCAGAAGTCGGCGAGGGCGGCAAGGTCCGCGGCACTGAATTCCCCGTTCTTGACCACCAGCGTGGCCGTCTTCCAGCCACGGATCAGCGCCAGCCGCCGGGACGGATCGGGCACGCCCGCGCCTTCCATGGCGGCCACGGCGGTGGCGAGCAGTTTGGGTATGTCGCGCGGCGGCAGCGTGACCCAGCGCGTGATCGCAAGCAGGCCGCCGGGCCGAAGATGGCGCAGGTAGCCCTGGAAGGCCTCCACGGTATAGAGATAGCTCTCGGAGAGAGCGTACAGTCCGGCCGATGAGGTGCTGAATGAATCCAGCAGGGCCACCTGGATCAGGTCGTAGCGTGCCGTGCTGGCCGCCAGGAAGCCGCGCGCCTCGCCGGCAAAGACACGCACGCCGGCGGCACTGTACGGCTTGCCGGAAAACGCAGCGAAGCGGTCCTGCACCAGGTCGATCACCTGCGGATTCAGTTCCACGGCATCGACCGCGCTGGCCTGGTGATAGACCGCCTGCAACACGTCCGCCCCCGCACCGCTGCCCAGCACCAGCACCTTCGGATTGCGCAGCAAGTGGTAGGGCAGGGCAGAGGTCAGGTCGCCCAGGTAGGCAAGCGGTTCGCGCCGGCCGTCATGGCGGTTGAGCGCACTGAGCCCGTCGCCATCGGTAAATACGGCCAGTTGTGCTGGCGGCTCCTGGCTGGCATTCAGGCTCAGCCCGGGTGCGTGCCGCAACGGGATCGAAGGGCTCTCGACCACCGTGACCAGGCCGAGGGGACTCGAGCGCTGCGCCACCACGCGCGCGTTGCCGATGCGCAGGGCCTGGCTCAGCTCCTTGTACTCGGACGGCCGCAGCGCAATCCAGTCACCTGGCACACCGGCCGGAACGATTGCCGCCAACAGCAGCAGCGCCGGCAGCCAGGGCCGGTGCCAGCGGCATTCCACGCATGCCAGCGCCGCCGCCGCCATGCCTGCCATGCCGACCAGCCGCAGCGCATCGACCGGATGCAGCGCGAACAGCGCCACGATGATGCCCAGGCAGCCCAGCCCGGCGCCAAGGATATCGAAGCTGTAGATGCGCGGAACCTGCCCGGTGAAGCGGGAAAAGCTCAGGCAGATACTGGTCGCGGCGCAAAAGAACGGCACGAACAGCAGCAGGTAGATCAGCAACAGGCGCAGCGGCTGCGATGGCTCCCACAGGATCTCCAGGGGGTTGAACGCCACGTGCTGAGCCAGGGCGAAGCAACCCATCGCGCTGACGCCGAACAGCAGGGCCCCGCCCGCGAACACTGGCACGAAATGGCGGACCAGCGTTCGCTGCGCCAGCGCCACCAGCGCACCCGCCGCGCCATAGCCCAGCAGTGCCACGCTGATCATCATGTAGGCGAAGTGATGCCACTGGATGATGGAAAGCAGCCGCATCAGCAGGATCTCGTAGCCCAGCGCGGCGGCAGAGAGCAAGGCCAGGGCGAACAGCGGGGGGCGTGGCATGGCGTCAGCTGGCCGGGCTGATGTGCCGCGCTTCAGTGCTTGCCAACCAGCGGCACGAACCTGACCGGCAGGATCTGCCTGGTGGAAACGGTGCCGTCCTCGGACTTTTCGACCAGCAGCAGGTACTGCGTCAGGAACTGGGCGCCCACCGGGATCACCATGCGCCCGCCTGGCTTCAGTTGCCGGATCAGCGGCGGCGGCACGTGGCTGGCCGCCGCGGTGACGACAATGGCGTCATAGGGCGCGTGTTCGTCCCAGCCGTAGTAGCCGTCGCCCACCTTGCACGCCACCTGCCGGTAGGCCAGCCGCTTCAGGCGGTCGCAGGCGTGCCGTCCCAGCGGCTCGATGATCTCGATGGTATAGACCGCGCGCGCCAGCCCGGTCAGCACCGCGGCCTGGTAGCCGGATCCGGTGCCGATTTCCAACACGGTGTCGCCAGGCTTGACCATCATCAGGTCGGTCATCAGGGCGACGATATACGGCTGCGAAATGGTCTGGCCATGGCCTATCGGCAGCGGCCGGTTCTCATAGGCGTGCGGCTTCTGCGCGTCCGGCACAAACTCGTGGCGAGGCACTTGCCCCATCACGGCCATGACGCGCGGGTCGATGGCATGCCTGCCGCTCTGGGCGGCGGCCGCTGCCGCGACCGCGGCGATCTCCCTGACCATGTCGGCGCGCTGCGGGGCAAAGGCGTCGTCGGCGGCGGTGATCGAGCAGGGCAAGGCCAGCGCGATGGCGGCGACCAGGATTGGGAGGAGTGGGCGGGGCGCTGATGGCTTCACGAGTGGGGCAGGCAAGGAGCCTACCGTCATCGTAGATCATCGGCCTGGCTGGCGCAGATAAGTGGCAAATGAGGCGCCTGCCAGTCGCTTCGCGCTGGTCTGCTACCCCGCGATCAACTTGAGCCCGGCGGGCAGCGCCTCCCCAAACACCCGCCCCTCGTCCGCGGTATTGAGTTCCACCACTTCGCGCACCATGGCAATCCAGCTTGGCGGCGCGTTGGCGGCTTCCAGCCGGCGCACCACGGTTGCCCGGATCTCGTCGGGCAGGTCGCGGCTGCGATCGCCGGTCATGCGCGCGATCTGCACGGCGGCGAACGCTGCCGGCTCGACCTTTTTCCAGTCGAGGGCCAGGATCGCGTCCACCCATTGGGCGGCGGTCCCGGCCGGCACCACGCTGTGCGCGCTGCCGTAGAACGGCCGGCGCGCGCCGATGCGGCCCACGGCCCACCAGCCCTGGCTGTTTTCGGATGGCTTGCGCAGCCGGGCCAGCAGCCATTCGGCCAGTTCGATCTTGGCGTCGGCGGGAATGCGCTCGAGCGAGCCGGCAAGGCGCACCATATCGGCATAGCCGCCCCTGGCGGGCCCGGCGGGCTTCTTGTAGCGGGTGCTGCCGGGTGGCTGCAGGTAGAAGGCCATGTCTTCCAGCAGGCGCAGTTGCGCGCTTTCGTCCAGCCCGCCTGCCGCGCGCCGCCACAGCGTCCACCACTCGGACCAGTTCTGGCTTTCGTTGACGTACTGGATGCCCTGGTCGTACTGCGACCAGAGTTGCCCGACGCGCCATTCGTCGAGCGGATAGCCGAATCCCGGGCGCACGCAATAGCCGGCCAGGTTCAGCCACAGGCGTTCATGGTCGGCAGTGCGCCGCCTGCGCCGGGCGCGTTCCCAGAAGGCGCCGAACAGCTCGCGCAGCACGGCGCTGTCCCATTGCTCGCGCGCACCCAGCAGCTGTTCCAGCTGCGCACGCAGGCGCTTGACCTCCTTGGGGCCGACGTCCTGCGAGCGCGCGCCAAAGGTGCGGTCGATCGCCTCCAGGGCCTGGGGCAGGGACGGGTGTGCCGTATCGGGCGCCGGTGCCGCCTGGGTGTCATTGCCACGCAACTGGAACTCAAGGCGCCATCGCTGCGAGGCATCCGCGATGTCGATGCAGTGGACCTCGAGCGTGCCGACCTCGGTCAGCGAGGCGGTGATCTGCACCGGCGTTTCCCGCGGGCCGCTGGCGCCGCGCGGCGGCACGACGGTGGCGATCGGCGGCAGGCGGATGAAGTCGCCCGCCGACAGGTCGGTCAACTGACCGGGCTGATAGGCCGTGTCGGCGACGGAGGATGCCAGGTGGAATTGCACCGGATGGCCGAGCCGCAAGGCGAAAGTGCGGTCGCTGAGGTGAATCTCGTGGCCTTCCTCAGTGCCGCGCGGCAGCAGGCAGATCCCTTGCGGCCCCGACGCGCCATCATCGAGGACCAGAAAGTAGCTGCGCGGCGAGCCGCCGCCGATGCGCGGGGCCTGCCCGGCACGGGCCCGGGCATACGCGACCGCGCCCCGGGCCACGGCAACGTCGGGATTGTCGTTGTGCAGGACCTGCAGCGGCGCGCCGCGCCACGTGCCCAGCGTGTCGGCGATGCGGCCGGCCAGCGCCTGCGCCCTGAATACGCCGCCGTTGAGGAGCAGGGTATCGGGCATCGGCAAGGCATCGGCCGGCGCCTGTGGTGCGTCCAGTGCCGCCCGCGACTGCGCCGCGTGCTGGCTCAGGAACGCCGCAACGTGCCGGGTCACGGCGGGGTCGGACGCATACGGCAGGCCGAACTCGACAATCGCGCCCCGTGCGCGCCCCGGCCTTTCACTGGCCGGCACCTTGGGGAAGAAGCCGTCGACGATCAGCTGTTCGACCTCCTGCCGCGTCACTTCCACCGAGCGTGCGCCGCCGATCAGCCTGGCGCCCGCGCCCAGCAGCGTCACCGCGACCGAGTCCGGCGCCTGCGCGCCGAGCAGCTGTTCCTTGGCGGCGCGGCAGCGCGCGACCAGCTGCGACAGGCCGGCCGCCGACAGCCGCAGCTGCGCGGCCCCGCCGGCGCCCAGGCGCGCCTCGACCAGATGCGCCAGGCCAAGATCCATGTTGTCGCCGCCGAGCATCAGGTGGTTGCCCACGCCGATGCGGGTCAGCTGCGGCTGCCCGTCCTGCATGTCCACCCGGATCAGGGTGAGGTCGGTGGTGCCGCCGCCCACGTCGCAGATCAGCACCAGGCGGGTTTGCGCCAGGTCGGTGTCCAGGCTCTGGCGATGATGGAACAGCCAGTCGTAGAGCGCGGCTTGCGGCTCCTCGAGCAGGCGCAGCGCGGGCAGACCGGCCAGGCGCGCCGCCTCAAGCGTCAGCGCGCGCGCGCCCTCGTCGAACGAGGCGGGCACGGTGAGGACCACGTCCTGGTCCTCGAGCCGCGCATCGGGAAAACGGTGGTTCCACGCCGCGCACACATAGCCCAGGTAGCTGGCGCTGGCGACGACGGGCGAGATCTTGTCGAGATCGTCATTCCCGCCCCAAGGCAGGATGGCCGCGGTGCGGTCGACCGAAGCATGCGACAGCCAGCTCTTTGCGCTGGCTACGAGCCTGCCGGGCACTTGCGCGCCGAGCGTGGCCGCCAGGCGGCCGAACACGGTCCGGCGCGCGGCGGCGCTGGCGGCGGATTGCCAGGGCAGCTGCAGGTCGTCGCCGCTGAGCTCGCCCGGTGCCGCGTGGTAGCGCACCGAGGGCAGCAGGGGACGGGCCGCGACCTCGCCCGGGCTGACCAGCTGGTCGATATCGAAGACGCGGATATCGTCGGACCCGGCCTTCGCGTAGGCGACGACGGTGTTGCTGGTGCCGAGGTCGATGCCGACGACGTATTGCTTCGTCGCCGGCCCGGCCGCTTGCTCAGGCATCGGCGCTGCCGCGCACATCGAACTCGACCTTCCAGCGCTCAGCGCTGCCGCCGGGCACGGCTTCGAGTTCCAGGGTGCCGGCCTCGGTCACCCGCGCATGCAGCCTGACCGGTACCACTTCGCCCGCGGTGCGGCCTTCGGCCGGCAGGGTCGCCTGGATTTCTTCCAGCTCCTGCAGTTCCTCCGGCCCCCAGTAGTCCAGCAGGGTGCCGACCTGGTCCTGGCGGCGCACCGACGAGCCGAAGAAGCGGAAGTGCACGGGTTCGCCCACCACCAGGCCGAATTCCTGCGGCGGCAGCGCGGCCTCGGTGCCTTCCTCCATGCCGAACGGCGCCACGCACAGGGCCTGGATCGGCGGTTCGAAGCCAGGCACGGCGGGCATCGACGATTCCACGGCGATATAGTAGGCGCGCGCGGTGCCGCCACGAATCCGCACCCCCTTGCCGCGCCGCACGTAGCCGTAATAGGCGGCGCCGCGTGCCACGGCCAGGTCCAGCTCGGCGCCGTCAAGCAGGCGGGCAGGGGCCGCGCCTTCCGCGGCGAGCCAGCCGTTCAGCGTCTGCAGGATGCGGTCCGCCAGCAGGCCGGACTTGAACACGCCGCCGTTGAACAGGACGGCGGTCGGGTGCAGCAAGGTCGCGCCTTCCGGCTGTGCGCTCTGCAAGCCTTCGATTTCGGCCAGCGCCGCCACCTGCCGGCCCAGGAACGCGGCCAGGTGCCGCGTGATGGCCGCATCCTGCGCATAGGGCAAGCCAAGCTGCGTCAGGCCGGCGCGTGCGCGGCTCACCGGGCGGGCCGAGGCCTCGACTTGCGGGAAGAAGCCTTCCAGGATGGTCTGGGTCAGCTCGGCGCGGGTCAGGTCCGTGCGGATCGAGCCGCCGATCAGCTTGGAGCCGCGGCTGGGCACGACCAGGGGCACGGTATCGGTATCCGGGTCGGTCAGCAGCGTTTCCTTGGCCGCGCGGCAGGCATAGGTCAGCGCGCGCAGTTGCCACGGATCGGCCTGCGTGCCCTGGGCCGCCAGCTTGCGCGCCACCACGTGGGCCAGCGCCAGGTCCATGTTGTCGCCGCCGAGCAGGATATGGTCGCCGACCGCAATACGGTGCAGCTCAAGGTTGCCTTCGCGCTCGATCACGGCGATCAGCGAAAGGTCGGTGGTGCCGCCACCCACATCGACGACGAGGATGATGTCGCCGACCTTGACCTGCTTGCGCCATTGGCCGCCGCTTTTCTGGATCCAGCTATAGAGCGCGGCCTGGGGTTCCTCGAGCAGGGTCATGCGGGCATAGCCGGCCGCGGCGGCCGCCTCGGCCGTCAGCTCCCGTGCGGCCGGGTCGAACGATGCGGGAATCGTCACGGTGACGTCCTGCTCGCCAAACGGCGCTTCGGGGTGGGCCTGGTCCCAGGCTTCACGCAGGTGCGTGAGATAGCGCACGGAAGCCTCCAGCGGCGACACGCGCGTCACCTCGGGCGGTGCGTCGTTGGGCAGGACCGGCGCGCGGCGGTCGATGCCGGGATGGCACAGCCAGCTCTTCGCGCTCGACACCAGGCGGATCGGCGTGGCCGCGCCGCGGCTGCGCGCCAGCTCGCCCACGGCGAAGTCGCGCGCGGCGTTCCACGGCAGCGCCAGATCGCCCGGGGCGAGTTCGCTGGCGTGCGGCAGGTACAGGAAGGAGGGCAGCAGGTCCAGGTCTTCGACGGCCCCCGGCGCGGTCAGCTGCGTGATGGGCAGGACGCGCTGGCTGGTCTTCTCGCCATCGCTGGCGGCCAGGTCGACGTAGGAGACCGCGCTATGGGTGGTGCCCAGGTCGATGCCGATGGCATAGCGTGCTTCGCTCATCAAAGCTCCACCTCGGCGGGGGCAATCACGGTGGCGTCATGGCGTTCGGCCACGCGCGGCAGGCGGACTTCCTCGACCTTCCAGCCGCGGTGGCTGATGCTGCCATGGAACGGCGCGCTGCCTACCACGTTGCCGGTCAGGCGGATGGCGGTGGCATCGAAGCCGTCGGCCAGCGTGACGCGGCTGCCCTCGGCTTCCTCGCGCACCGGCCGGATGGTGAAGTGCTCGCGCAGCACCCCGCGGCAGCCATCGTGCACCAGGCGCGCGGCGGCACCGATCTCCGTGTCGGAATAGCGCGCGATATCTTCCTCGACGAAGTCGATGAAGCGTGCATCGCGCTGGAGCAGTCCGAGCAACTGCAGCGCCGCCACCGGGCTGGCTTCCTTCAGCACGGGTGCGGCAGCCTCCGCCACCGGGGCGGGAGCAGGTGCTGATACAGGCGCGGGCGCCGGCGCCGCGGCGAATCCCTCGCCGTCACGCAGGCGCTTGACACCGGCCGCGAGTTCGCGGTTGCCAAGGATGGCGAAGAAGGTGCCCATGGCAAGCGAGACCCTGCCGAAGAAAGATAGGTTCGAGTCAGTCATCCGAAAGCTCCTGTCTGCTCTGTGTCAGTCGGCCAAGCGGCTGTTGCCGGCAAGTATCAGGCGTCGCGCAGATAGGTGATCAGCTGGTCTGCCCGGCTGGGATGCCTCAGCTTCTTCATTGCCTTGCTTTCAATCTGGCGGATCCGCTCGCGCGTGACATCGAACTGCTTGCCGACTTCTTCCAGCGTGTAGTCGGTGGACATATCGATGCCAAAGCGCATCCGCAGCACCTTGGCTTCACGCGGCGTGAGCTCGTCGAGCATTTCGCGCACGACGGCGCGCAGGCCCGCCTGCAATGCGGCGTCGGCGGGCGTGGCCGTGTCCGAGTCGGCAATCATGTCGCCCAGGCTGGTATCGCCATCCTCGCCGACCGGGGTTTCCATCGAGACCGGCTCTTTCGCGATCTTCATGATCGAGCGAACCTTGTCTTCGGTCATGTCCAGGCGCTCGGCCAGCACCGCCGGATCGGGTTCCTTGCCGGTCTGCTGCATGATCTCGCGCGACAGGCGATTGAGCTTGTTGATCTGCTCGATCATGTGCACCGGGACGCGGATGGTGCGGGCCTGGTCGGCAATCGCCCGCGTCACGGCCTGGCGCACCCACCACGTCGCGTAGGTGGAGAATTTCCAGCCGCGGCGATATTCGAACTTGTCGACCGCCTTCATCAGGCCGATGTTGCCTTCCTGGATCAGATCCAGGAACAGCATCCCGCGGTTGGTGTACTTCTTGGCAATCGAGATCACCAGCCGCAGGTTGGCCTGCGTCATCTCGTGCTTGGCCTGGCGCATCTGCCGCTCGGCAGCCAGCATCTTGCGGTTGACGCCCTTCAGGTCGGGCAGCGACAGCGCCGCCCGGGCCTGGATGTCGATCAGCTTTTGCTGGTGCGCCTCGAGGTCCGGCAGGGCCCGCGCGACCGCCGCGCTGTACGGACGGGACTGGGCGACCAGCTCCTGCCCCCAGGCCAGGTTGGTTTCATTGCCGGGGAAGCGGGCGATGACCTCCTCGCGCTCCATCCCGCAGCGCTCGACCAGCAGCTGGACCACCTGGCGCTCGACCGTGCGCACCTCGTCGACCATGGCCTGGACGTTGGCGCACAGGCGCTCGATGGTCTTCGCGGTAAAGCGGATCGTGCGCAGTTCTTCGCGCACCGCATCCCTTGCGGCCAGGAAGGCTGCCGAGCCCGCGCCATTTGCGGCGCTTTCCTGGCACATCAGCTCGAATTGCGCGGTGACACGCGCGAACCGCTTCAGGCATTCCTCACGCAGTTGGGCCAGGGCTTTTTCGTTGCTTTGCTGGGTCGAGCCTTCGTCGTCGGAGTCTTCGGAATCGTCATCGGCCTCGTCGGCACTATCGACGCTGTCGTCGGTCTCGTCAGCTGCCGCCGCCACGGCTGCTTCGGCAATACTCTCGTCGCTCAGGCCATCGACCAGGTCGTCGATGCTGATTTCATTGCTGGCGACCTTGCCCGACAGCTCGAGAATCGCGGCGATGGTGAACGGGCAGGCCGAGATGGCATGCACCATATTGTTCAGGCCTTCCTCGATGCGCTTGGCGATCTCGACTTCCTGCTTGCGCGTGAGCAGCGTTGCCGAGCTCATTTCGCGCATGTACATGCGCACCGGGTCGGTGGTCCGGCCGAACTCGGAGTCCACAGTCGCAAGCGCTACCTCGGCCTCTTCATCGGCCTGGTCGTCCGAGGCCACCACCGGGCCGTCGCTCAGGAGCAGCGTCTCGGCATCCGGCGTCTGCTCATAGATCTTCACGCCCATCTCGGCGAACGTGCTGACGATGCTTTCCATCGCCGCCGTGTCAGTGAAGTTCTCCGGCAGGTGGTCGCTGATATCCGCGTGGGTCAGGTAGCCGCGCTGCCTGCCCAGCTGGATCAGCGCACGCAATTGCTGGCTACGCGCGGCGGCTTCCGTCGATGGATCAGGCTGCGCCGTCGACCCTGCGCTGGTCTGGCCAGGGTCCTTGATTGCGCCTGTTTCTCGTGTTTTAGCTGCCGTTCGTTGTACGCCGCTTGTCATTTACTACTGTTTCCTTCGTGAATCGCGTTTCGACAGCAGCGCGCACGCTGTGCGTGCGCTATCGGGCCTGCTGTCAAGGCTCGTGAGGTATCGGTGCGGCGCGGGCCGATATCGGACGCCGTGACCATTGGAATCGGGGAGGACGCGTATTCTACAGCCATTGCTGCTTCGCAGCGTCAACTCGCCGTATCCCGGTGGAGCCGGCGCACAGTTGAGGGTAGCCGGTGCGCCACAGCTGCGCGTGCTTTGCGTTCGCGCGTTGTCGTCCTACAACTGGAAGTGTGGGCCGGAAGCCACCGGGCCGCACCGGTCAAGGAGGAGCATCATGTGCCGCTGGCTGGCTTACTCGGGCAAATCCGTTCCGCTGGAAACGGTGCTGTTCCAGCCGGAACACTCGCTGATCGACCAGAGCCTGAATTCGCGGCTGGGTCATACCACGACCAATGGCGACGGGTTCGGCGTCGGGTGGTATGGACGTCACTCGGAGGTGCCGTTCCGCTACCGCTGCCTGCACCCGGCCTGGAGCGACACCAACCTGCGCGAGACCGCGCGGGCGGTGAGAGCGCCACTTTTCGTTGCCCACGTGCGCGCAGCCACCGGCACCCCGACGCAGGAGACCAACTGCCATCCGTTCCGCTTCGGCCGCTGGCTGTTCGTCCACAACGGCCTGATCCGCGAATACCCGCTGTTGCGGCGCGACCTGATGTTGGCCGTGGCGCCGCACCTGTTCCGCTGGATCGAGGGGTCGACCGACTCCGAGGTGATGTTCTTCCTGGCCCTGAGTTTCGGCCTGGAGCGCGATCCGGGCGGCGCGCTGGAACAGATGGCCGGGCTGATCGAGGACGTTGGCCACCGTTACGATGTGCAGTTTCCGCTCAACATGACCGTCTGCGTGACCGACGGCCAGCAGATCGTGGCGGTGCGCTATTCGAGCGAGACGGACTCGCGCTCGCTGTTCCACAGCACCTCGTTCCGGCAATTGCGCGCGCTTTACCCGGACGATCCGCGCATCATCGCCGCCGGCGACAACGCCTTCCTGGTGCTGTCCGAGCCGCTGATCGAGGTGCAGGGGGTATGGGAGGAAATTCCCGAGGCGACCACCCTGGTGGCCCGGGGTGGCGAGATCGAGCGCCGCCGCTTCGTGCCGCGGATGCCTTCCCAGTCGGCCTGAGGGCGTAAAGGAGCAAGGGAGCGCGGCAGGATCCGGCTCCGCAGGACAAGTCCTTACTCGTGACCCTTCACGGCCCTCTTGGTCGCGCGATAGCCCTGTTTAGTGGTATCGGCAATCGCATGGCCGGCCGCCTTCGCGCCGCGGCCAATGGCATGCGCGCCGTCGCGCACCGCATGCCCGGCCTGCTTGCCAGCCGATTTGACGCCGTTCTTGAACCCGCGCGCGTCCTCGGCCACCCCCGCGTGCGCCATCGGAGTGGCCAGGGTCACCAATACGAATGCAATGATCGAGGCTCTTGCCTTCATCGCGACAACCTCTTCGATTCTGACTGAACCGGGGTCGGGGCCTGGAAGTGATCCCGACGTGGTTCCCATGAATACATTCTAGCCGTGCCCGCGCCTGTCCCCGGAGCGCTGCCCGCCGGGCCGCGCCGGCCTGGGGAATCAGTTCCGGTCCGCGATGGACAGCCCGACCGGCGACGCAGGCAGCCCGGCGCTCATTTCGTCGTAGCGGGCCGATGCCGAGCGCCTGTGATCGATCAGCAGGACCGCGCCCATGCCAATCACCGCCGGAATGGCGATCGCGATGAAGTTCTGCTGCAGCGGGAGTTCCATGGCGACGAGTACCCCGATGACGATTGGGGCGAGGATGGCCCCGCTGCGGCCGATGCCCAGGGCCCAGCCAAGACCGGTGGAACGGATGGCGGTCGGGTAGAACTGCCCGGTGTAGGCATTGGCGACGATCTGCGTGCCGATCGTCGACGCACCGGCCAGGCCCACCACGACGAACAGCAGTTCAGTCGGCATCCTGAATCCGAGCAGCGTGATCGAGACCGCGGCCAGCGCGTACATGGCGGCGAGCACGTACTTGATGTGGTAGCGGTCGGCGAGCCAGCCGCCGCCCACGGCGCCCATCATCGCCCCGAGGTTGAGGACCAGCACGAAGGTCAGCGCGGAACCCAGGCTGTAGCCGGCGCCCGCCATCAGCCTGGTCAGCCATGAACTGAGCGCGTACACCATGAACAGGCACATGAAGAACGCGATCCAGAACATGATGGTGCTGAAGCCACGGCCCTCGTGGAACAGGTGCCGGATTGGCGCGCTGGCGGCCTTGTCCTGCGCCGGCACGGCGAAGCGGTCGGTGGCCGACCACCGTTGCTCCGGCGCAAGCCTGGAGACGATGCGCCGCAACGCTTCGTGGTCGCCCCTGGCCAGCAGGAACGGCATCGATTCTGGCAGCGACCCGAGAATGACAGGAATGAGGAGCACGGGCAGGCCGGCCGCCAGGAAGACCGACTGCCAGCCGTAGGCCTCGATCAGGCTCTTGCCGAGCAGCGCCGCCAGGACCCCGCCCACGGCATAGCCGCTGAACATCACGGTGACCAGGGTCGCCCGGATTTTCTTCGGCGCGTACTCGGTCATTTGCGCGACCACATTCGGCATCACGCCGCCGATGCCGAGCCCGGCCAGGAAGCGGGCCATGCTGAACAGCAGCGGGTCCTTGACCAGCCCGGCCGCAGCGGTGAAGACGCTGAACAGGGCGACGCAGATCGCGATCGTCCAGCGGCGGCCGATCCTGTCGGCCATGGTGCCGAGGAAGATCGCGCCGAACACCATGCCGAACAGCGCGGAGCTGACCATGAGCCCCGCCTGGGTCGGGGCGACGCCGAGGTCCTTCATGATCGAAGGCAGCGCGATGCCCACGACCGCGAGGTCATAGCCGTCGAAGATGATGATGAGTGCGCACCAGAACAGCACGAGCGCATGGAAGCGGTTGAAGCGGGCCGTGTCGGCCAGCTTGTGGATGTCGATTTGCTGCATGGGGGCTTGTCTCCGGTCGGTCTGTTCTTATGGCTGGGCTTACTGCCTGGACATCGGCACGTTCGGGTCGGCCAGGCGGCTGGCATCGACCGGCTTGCACTGCTCGATGTGGCGGCGCGCGAAGCGCAGGTCGCGCGCGGCGTTGGACCCTAGCGCGGCCTTGACCACGTCGCCGTCGAGGTAGAACAGCACGAAGCTGTCCGCGCCGGGCGTGCCGCGTGCCACCACGCGGTGCGAGGGAAGGGGGATGCCATGGATCTGCAGGTTCATGCCGTACTGGTCTGACCAGAACCAAGGCAGCGGCTGATAGTCGACCGCGAGACCGAGCGCCGCGCGCGCGGCGGCAATGCCCTGTTCCTGGGCGTTCTGCCAGGATTCCAGCCGCAGGCGCCGGCCGGCCCACGGGTTGGGCGTGACCGCGACGTCGCCCGCGGCGAAGATGTCGGGGTCGGACGTGCGGCAACCCGCGTCGACGACCACGCCGCCGTCGCACTCCAATCCGGCTTCCCAGGCAAGCTCGTCGTTCGGCACGAGACCGACACCCGCAACGATGGCGTGGCAAGCCAGCGTGCTGCCATCGGCCAGCTTCACGACGGACCGGCCGCCGGTACCGGGGGCGATGCCGGCGATATTGGCGCCGAGCATGACACGGGTGCCATGCGAGGCATGCAGCCCGAGCAGGTGTTCCGAGACTTCCGGCGGCACGGTGCGCTCGCACAGCCGGCTCTGGGCTTCGAGCACGGTGACCTCGGCACCTTTGCGGCGTGCCGTGGCGGCGACTTCGAGGCCGATCCAGCCGCCGCCGATCACCACGATGCTGCGCCCGGGCCGCAACGCCGGCGCCAGCGCCAGGGCATCGCCAATCGTGCGCAATGTATGCACGGCAGCCGTGTCGACGCCCGGGACGGTGAGCGCGCGGGCCCTGCCGCCGGTGCACAGGATCAGCTTGTCGTAAGGCAGCATCTCTCCGTTGGCTATCTCCAGGCGCTTCGCGGCCCGGTCTATGCGGGTGACGCGCGTGTCCAGCCACCACTCCAGCCCGAGCGCAGCGAACGCTTCAGGCTTGAGCAGCCACGTGCTGGCGGGTGCGGCCTCGCCGGCCAGCACGGCCTTGGATAACGGCGGCCGCTCATGCGGTGGATGGGCCTCGTCCCCGATCAGCACGAGCCGGCCGGTGAAGCCCTCGTTGCGCAGCGTCTGGGCGGCCCAGCCGCCGGCCTGGCCGGCACCGACGATGACGATGGTGGCGGTTGGCGAAACGGGAGTCGCGGTGTCTGAGCGCTCGGAATCCATGGCTGTCTCCTCTGGTTGGTGACGCGACCTCTCAGCCGAGATCGAGGTACACCTTGTCGCCGTCGATCCGGACCGGGTAGGTGCGAATGTTCTCGGTCAGCGGGGCGCACTTCGCAGCGCCGTCGCGGATATCGAACCTGCCCTGGTGAAGCGGGCACTCGATCTCATGTCCCTCCAGGAAGCCTTCGCACAGGCGCGCATGACCATGGGTGCAGATGTTGTCGGTCGCGTAGACGTCGCCGTCCACGCCGTACAAGGCGATCTCCTGGCCTTGCACGGCCACGGCGATGACATCGTCCTGCGGGACGTCGGACAGCAGCGCTGCCTCGATCCAGGTTTCGGTCATGAATCACTCCTGCTAGATGGGGTAGATCAGCGAGTTGGGGATCATCTCGCTATCGAATACGCAGATGCGCGAGGCGAAGCGCAAGCCCGCCGGCGTCCGGACGACGGTGTCGAGGTAGCGGCCAACGTTGTAGACATCGGTCATCTGGTCCGGCTTGGTGCGCAGCACCGCGTAGTTGGTCTCGGCCACGATCCTGTCGCCGTCGGCCTCCCTGATCAGCGGCGCGCCGACAATGTGGCGCTGGTAGTAGGGATCGTGGAACAGGGTCTCGCGAATGCCGTAGATGCGGTCCTTGAGCATGCCCTTGCTTTCGAGCGAGAGCGTTGCCAGCGGCAGGCCACGCTCGTGGTTCTCGCGGGGCTGGACCCGGTAGAGGCAGTCTTCGGTGAAGAATTCCGGCCAGCGGTCCCAGTCGCCGTTGTCCACGGCGCTGGTGTAGTCGGCGAACAGGGAGAGCAGGGCGTAGTAGTCAGTGAAGTCCATGGCGTCAGACCTCCATCACCTTGCGCCAATAGGCGTACATGCCGCGGATCAGGGTTTCGGTCACCATGTGGTCCGTGTTCTCCGCGGTCTTGCCGCCCAGTTCGGCGATCACGCGATGCCAGGGTTTCTGGGAGAAGCCTTCCTGCGAGCATTCGATGGCTTCGCCATCGTCGGCCGACACGAAGCCGGCGGGGCCGAAGAGATTGGCCTGGCGCAGGCGGCGCCGCGTCATCTCCTCGGTGTCGTCCTCGAAGCCGAAGTGCGTCCAGACGAAATCGAAGGAATCCGGGCCATGGGGCTGGATATGGCGCGTGGAGACCGAGTTGACCTGCTGCTGGAAGATCACGCTCGGGAACACCGTCATCATCACGGCGGTAGGCTCTCCCCACCACGGCTCGTGGACGATGTCGAGGACGCGGTCGTCGTGCAGCGCCATCTGGTCCTTGAAGCTGGATACACCGGAGGTCACGTCGCTCTTGCCGCCCTGGCCGCGGGTCGACACCATGGCGGCATGCCGGAAGTGCGGGTCCATCACCAGGCGTGCCTTGTTGTCGGCGCGCCAGAGGCCGAAGGTGACAAACCAGGTATGCAGCAGGCCGGGGTGGTAGGGGTCCTTGATGTTCTCCTGCATGAGCTTCCAGTTGCCCGGAATGCGCTGCTTGTTGTAGCCGAGGACCTTCAGCTTGCGGCCGTTGAAGAGCCGGTCGAAGTAGCCGAGGATATCCGGCCCGAGGTATTCCTCGAGTGATGGAACCTCATGGTCGAACGAGGCAAACACGACACCACCGCGTGTCGCGACCTTCAGTTGCGTGAGCCCGTGCTCCTGCGGCCTGAAGTCGGCGGGCATGCCGCCGTTGACCTTGCCGTCCTGCTTGACCCCGCGACGCAGCGGCACGCCTTGCAGGTTGCCCTTCAGGTCATAGTTCCACTGGTGGTAGGGGCAGTGGAAGTCCTTCCGGTTGCCGCTGCGTTCCCGGCAGAACTTCATGCCGCGATGGGCGCACACGTTTTCGACGACGTTGATCTCGCCGTCCTGGTCGCGCACCAGGATCACGGAACGCTCGCCAAGCGTGGTGCGCTTGAAGTCACCGGGATTCGGGATCTCCGCCTCGAGCCCGACGTAGTTCCAATGACCGCGGTAGAAGCAGCGTTCGAGTTCACGCTGGTATAGCTGTGCATCCGTATACACGCGGAACGGGATGCGGCTGATGCTGTCGTCGGCCCACACCGGGCCGGCTTGCGGGGAGATTGCCATGCTTGTCTCCGGCTATGTCTCTTCGTATGGCAAGGATCATGGTGCACGGAGGAAAATTAACCAATAGAATTCTGGCTATAATGAATATTCATAAAATCAATAAGAGACGGCACCATGGAGCTCAAGGACGTCGATCTGAACCTGCTGGTCGTGTTCGATAACCTGCTGCGGCAGGGCACCGTTTCCGGCGCCGCGAAGACCTTGAATCTGAGCCAGCCCGCGGTCAGCAATGCGCTGGCCCGCTTGCGCACCTTGTTCGGCGACCCGCTGTTTGTACGAAGCAGCAAGGGCATGCTGCCGACACCCCTTGCCGAGGAACTGGCGGAACCGGTTGCCTATGCGCTGGAATCGCTGCAGGCGGCGCTCAGCCACAAGGTGTCGTTCGATCCGCTGCGCAGCGTGCGCGCATTCCGGATCGCCATGACGGATATCGGCGAGGTGCACTTCATCCCGCCGCTAATGGGCGCGCTTGGCGACCGCGCCCCGGGTGTCACGGTAACGACAGTGCGTAATACGGCAGTGGACCTGGCGGCGGAGATGAGCCAGGGAAAGATCGACCTGGCGGTTGGCCATCTTCCTGAACTCGGCACGACGTTCTTTCAACGGCGGCTATTTCGCCAGCGATACGTTTGCCTGTTCCGGCCCGGTCATGCCATGGACAAGAAGACGGTCAGCATGCGCGACTTCGAGGCGGCGGAGCACATCGTGGTCACGGCGGCGGGGACGGGGCATGCCCGGGTCGACGAGATCCTCGCCCAGCACGGCGTACAGCGCAAGATCCGGCTGCGTGTCCCCCATTTCGTCGCACTGGCGGACATCATTGCCACCACCGACCTGGTCGCCACGGTGACCTTGACGTTTGCGGAGCGATGCGCCAGGTACTTCGGGCTCAGGTACGTCAAGCATCCGTTCGCGTTGCCGGAAATCCAGATCAACCTGTTCTGGCATGCCCGGTATCATCGCGATCCGGCGAATCAGTGGCTGCGCGACCAGTTCGTCGGCTTGTTTTCGGATTAGGCGCAGCACTGCTGCTGCGTGGATAAGCTCGTCTCAGCCGCGATCTGCTTGCGTAGTGTCGCGAAGCGCGCTTGCACTTCTTCCCCGAACATAGGATCAGAGCTTTCGGGAGCCGCGTCGGCAATAGCTGCCCAGTCCTCTTGTGTCAGCAACTGGGCAGCGCGCGGCATTGCCTGTCTCTCCTCGGTAGAGAGACGGTTACGGTAGTACACAAGGTACATGGCTGCGGCTGCCTCCAGCGCCGCTCGCGAACTTATAGCGTCTCCCTCCCTGGTGGAATACGCATACCTGCTCTTCCAGTAGGTCGAGCAGACGAGAGAAATTGAGGTGCGCGGCATGCCATACGGCAAGTTGGGTGGACATGGCGCGCTCCTTGGGAACGGGCAAGTACAGGGCTTGTTCGAAGGCCGATTGATTTCAGTCAGCCTTAAGCAGGACAGTAGTCTCCAATTTCCGAGTAGGTCGGATATAGCTCAAGAGATCAGTTCACGGATGCGGGTGCAGCACCTGTCTGCGCGTCATCAGGCAGCTCAGGTTCCCCGACAGGAAAGCCGCCAGCAGCAAGGCACCGGCACTCCAGGCCACGGCCGGAAGCCATGGCAGCAGGTTTGCCAGCAGGGGGGTCTTGCTGGCGCCCGACGACACCAGGGCAATGCGCATGAACGCGGCAACCGCCAAAGCGGCAAATACCAGCCCGGTGTACATCCCTTCGCGGCCGACGTGACCGGCGTCGAGCGCCGCACTGGCCGTCGCGGCGAACATGATTCCCCACAGGCCGCCGGCAAGACACTGCACGGCGAGGATGGCCCCGAGCGAGCCCGCAACTGTGAAGCCGAACAACGACAGGGCGCCAAGGGCCGCGGCGGTCAACAGCAGCGTATAGGGCGGATAGCGCCGCAGCAACGACGTCGCGGGCAGCAGCGTGCCCAGCGCGAAGCTAATCCAGAACACCGGCGTCACGCGCTCCAGCTCGGCAGCCGTGACAAAGCGCAGGTACGCCGGCGCGGAGTTGACGGTGGTGTGGATCTGGAAGCCGAGCGCAAGCACCCAGACCGCGGCAAACAGCAGCCAGACGCGCTTGAGCGCAACGCCGGCTGCCGGCGCGGCGTCGGCATCGTGGCGCGCCGGGCCGGATTCGATCCATCGCAGCGCGGCCACGGCCACCGCCAGCCCCACGCTTGCGGCCAGGAACGGCAGCATGGGCGACGCATCGCGCAGCCGGACCGTCAGCAGCGGCGCCACGGCTCCGGCAAGGCCGACGCCGAGCAGCGAGCATCCCACCAGGAACGACGACGCGGTCGCCGGCAGCCGCCGGGCAATGATTACCATGGGCGGCGCCCGCAACGCCGAAGAGGTGGCTGCCCAGAGCGCGGTCAGGCCCAGCAGCAGCGCTGGTGAAGTTGCCCGGGGCAGCAGCACGAAAGCCAGTGCGGAGATGACCGACAGCCCCAGCATCCAGCCTCCCAGCCTGCGCATCGCGTTGGCGACACGGTCGGCCGCGACGCCCACCGTGAAATCCATGGCGACAAAGATCAACTGGTCCATCAGCAGGATCAAGGCGACGTGCGCGCGCGCGATGCCGGCCTGCGCGGCCAGCTGGGGCAGGAAGGCCACATAGAGGGTCCATGTCACCGCCAACAGGAACTGCACAGAGCAGAAGACCAACGCGCGCATGCCGCCCTCCCGCCTGGATTGACCAACAGCCTATTCCTGTGCTCGACGGCTGGACTGCCGCGCTGAGCCTCCCATAGCAAGGATAGGGCAGCGTCTTGCCATGGGAGTGGCGGATTGTGCAGGTGCGATTGGGCCTCGCGAGTCGCCTGCGGTCCAACAGTCCACGGGAAGTGGCGGGGCGGTACCAACACTAGACCATTTGGCGGCGCACCGGCGCCCACTGCCGCTCCCGCGGCCAAATGAGGGCGCAGTGTCATAAGCGGCCTGTAAGCTGCACTTTTGGCATGACCTGGCCAAGAACTTGCTAGGTCAATGCGTAAGGTCGCAAGCCGGCAGCCATCAGTTGGGAGGAACCATGCAGCACGCACGCATCACCGCGCACAGGGGGATTCTGGTCGTCGAGCTGTTACCTGACGAGGCAAACGACGAGGCCACCCCGACCAACAAGCTCCGCAACCTGGCCACGGTCATTCATGACACAGGGCGGCACCTGGGTGTTTCAGAGGAAGCCCTGGCGCTGCTGAAGCTGGTGAAGCGCGGCCTGGACGCCATCGGCGACTTCGCGTGGTTCAGTAGTGACGATGGAAAAGATCATTTTGCGTGGCTGGGCGGCCCGAAGCGGCTTGTGGATCCCACTGCAGTGGCGGCTGCCCGGAGCTACGCCATACTTGCGCACCGCGTCATACCGAACGAGGTGCCAGAGGGCGCCAGGAAGGCCATCGAAGCCAATTTTTGAACGTGCGGCATCGCTCCGGGCCGGGCCGATCTTTCGAGTGATCCGCGCTGCTAGAACGAGGAGAGTGTCGAGCGATACCTTTCCCAGAGCTCTTGCAGCATGGACTCCGAAGGCGGTGTGATGTCAAAACCGGCGACGTTTCCGAAAACACCGAGAATGCGCGCCCTGAACGAAGCCATATCCGTCGTCGCCTTTGGTGAGCGCTGCGCGATATCGATAATCGTATGCAGCTGCTTGCCCGAGAGTTCGGCGACAGCGGACCACAAGCTATCAGGCCTTGCGCAGGGCTGGACGGGTATGTTTCGTATCGGCGCCCGGCGGCGCTTGCTATCGGCTTGCGGGTCCATAGCTGCGCTGGTACGACGACGAGAACGTGGCCAGCGCGCGCAATGCCGCTGCCGGGTCGTGCCCGGGCTTGAGCGCAAAGCTGTTGAAGCCGCAACGTGCCAGGTAGTGCACGGTGTCGATCATCACGTCACCCACGGCGCGCAGCTCTCCGGTCCAGCCTAGCTGGTGCCGGAGCAGCTGTGCGATCGAATAGCCACGACCATCCGTGTAGACCGGGAAATCGATGGCAATCATCGCGATGCCTGTCGGATCAACGGCCGTGGCACCGGGTTCCAGCAGGGTCTGGGGCTCCGCATCCGGCGACAGGTAGACCGCGAGCGGATACTGTCGAAGCCGATACCGCTGGCGGTGGGTGGTCCAGTTCTCCAGTGTCACCAGGTAGCCGGGCTCGTCGGGGGGGCAGGTGTTGTCGGCGTCTTGCGCATCCCCGATGTGAGCGAGCCAGCTATCCGCGACCAGTTGTCCGTCACGGATGACGTTGCGCCGGTCCTGCCCGGCTAAATGGTCATGGTCAGGCATTCACCGCCTCCTGGCGAGCTCGCCGCGCGCCGCTGTCAGAGTCCGGGTACACGGCGCGCTGGAAGGGTTCTATGCCGATTCGGCCAACCACGTCGACAAAGCGTTCGGCTTCGCTGTCCCGATGCAGCAAATAGGTCTCGATCAGCCGCTCCACCACATCCGGAACCTGCTCCTGTGCAAAGGACGGCCCGATGATGCGGCCGATGGCCGCGCCGCCGGCCGCCACGCCATCCGGGCGGCCCAGGCCGTCGGCGCCGTTCTGCCGGCCGCCGATGGTGATCTGGTACCAGGCCTCGCCGGCCTTGTCGACGCCGAGGATGCCGATGTGGCCGATATGGTGGTGGCCGCAGGAGTTGATGCAGCCGGAGATGTTCAGGTCCAGTTCGCCGATGTCGTGCACATGGTCGAGGTCGTCGAAGCGCTCCTGGATGGCCTGCGCAAGCGGGATCGAGACCGCATTGGCCAGCGAGCAGAAGTCGCCCCCGGGGCAGGCGATGATGTTGGTGATCAGGCCGACGTTTGGCGTGGCCAGCCCGGCGGCGTCCAGCGCCTGCCACAAGGCGTGCAGCCCGCTGCGGCGGACATCGGCGAGGATCAGGTTCTGCTCATGCGACACGCGCAGCTCGCCGAAGCCGTGGCGCTCGGCCAGGTCGGCCATGATTTCCATCTGCTCGGCAGTGATGTCGCCGGGCGCCTGGCCCGCGGCTTTCAGCGATGCCGTGACGGCCGCGTAGCCAGGCACCCGGTGCCGGTGCACATTGCTTTTCAGCCAGAGGCGGAAGGCGCGGTCGGTCTTGGCCAGGTCGGCTGACTGGTCCGGCTCGTCGGCGGCCGCGGCTTCATACGGCGGGATCGTGAAGCGCTCGGCGATGGACGCGACAAAGCCCTCGGACACGGTGTCCGGGCCCCCGCGGATGCGTTGCCACTGCTCGTCCACCTGCGCCCGGAACACCTCCGGGGTCAGGTCCTTTACCAGGATCTTGATGCGCGCCTTGTACTTGTTGTCGCGGCGGCCGTGCAGGTTGTAGACGCGCAGTGTGGCCTGCAGGTAGGTCAGCAGGTCCTGCCAGGGGACGAAGGGGTTGATCAGCTTGCCCACCATCGGCGTGCGGCCCATGCCGCCACCCACCCAGACCTTGAAGCCGGCCTGGCCGTCCTGTTCAACCGCCTGGAGCCCGATGTCATGGACGCCGACCGCGGCCCGGTCCGTCCGCGCGCCACTGATGGCAATCTTGAACTTGCGCGGCAGGAAGGCGAACTCGGGATGCAGCATCGACCATTGCCTGACGATCTCGCACCACACCAGCGGGTTCACCAGTTCGTCGGGAGCAATGCCGGCAAAGTGGTCGGTGGTGGTATTGCGGATGCAGTTGCCGCTGGTCTGGATCGCGTGCATCTGCACCGTGGCCAGCTCGGCGAGAATGGCAGGGGCATCCTCGAGCCGCGGCCAGTTGAACTGCAGGTTCTGGCGCGTGCTGAAATGCCCGTAGCCGCGATCCCAGCGGCGCGCGATCTCCGCGAGCTTGCGCAATTGCCGGGACGCCAGCATGCCGTACGGAATCGCCACGCGCAGCATCGGCGCATGGCGCTGGATATAGAGGCCGTTCTGCAGCCGCAGCACGCGGAACTCATCCTCGGTGAGCTGGCCGCTCAGGAAGCGGCGGGTCTGGTCGGCGAACTGCACGACCCGTTCGTCGACGAGCTTCTGGTCAATGGCGTCATAGACATACATGGTGGAAAGCCTCCTTGCGCGCGAGCGCTAGTCTTTTGCCCGGGCCCGTTCGATGGACATGTCGGTCGGCATCATGTTGATATCGGCGTTGTGCATCACCCACAGCGAGCCGGCCACGACGATGACGATCAGGAAGCCGGTACAGGCAAAGATGGCGGTGTTGCCGCGCTGGCCGGGACCGGTGCCCAGGTGCAGGAAGTACACCAGCTGCACCAGCAGTTGCGCGACACAAAGGCCGACAACCAGCGCGATCGCTGCCTGCGTTGACAGGGATCCGGTCATCACTGCCGCAAACGACGCCATCGTCAGCGCGACCGACAGCAGCAGTCCGATGGTGTAGCTGCGCACGCTGCCGTGCGCGGCCGGCTGGTCCGCGTGCACGGAATGTAGATGGGACGGCTTCATCAAGCGAACTCCCGCAGGTAGACAAAGGTGAAGACACAGATCCAGACCAGGTCCAGGAAGTGCCAGAACAGGCTCAGGCAGGCCAGGCGGCGGCGCACGATGTCGTCCAGCCCGAAATGCCGGATCTGGTGGATCATCACCGCCAGCCACAGCAGGCCAGACGTGACATGCAGCCCGTGCGTGCCGACCAGCGTGAAGAAGGCCGACAGGTAGGCGCTGACGCCGGGGCCCGCGCCCTGGTGCAGCAGGTGCGCGAACTCGTAGACCTCCATGGCGATGAACAGTGCGCCGAGCGCGAAGGTCACCGCCAGCCAGCGGATCATCCGCGGCGCGTCGTCAGTGCCCTGCCTGAGCATGGCCAGGCCGAAGGTATAGCTGCTCAGCAGCAGCACCATGGTCTCGGCGAACACGAACGGCAGCTCGAACAGTTGCCGCCCGCCGGGGCCGCCGGCAGTGTTGCCGGACAGCACGCCGAAGGTGGCGAACAGCACCGCGAAGATCAGGCAGTCGCTCATCAGGTAAAGCCAGAACCCCAGCGGCGTGTGCGCGCCGGCTTCGTGATGGTGGTGCGCCGCGTCGTGGGCCGCCTCGTGCCCGGGATGATGCAGGGTGGGGGAGAGAGTCGGGTTCATGGTCAGGCAGCTTCCTGCAGTTGTGCAAAGCGCGCGCGCTCGATGCGCTCGACTTCGGCGGCCGGCACGTAATAGTCGACGTCGCGGTCATAGCTGCGCACGACGAAGGTCGCGATGGCGCCGACCAGGCCGGCGACGGCGACCAGCCACATGTGCCAGACCAGCGCGAAGCAGCACAGCAGCCCGAACGCCGACACGATGAAGCCTGCCGAGGTGTTGCGGGGCATATGGATGTCCTCGTAGCGCGCAGGCTGGCGCCACGCGCGCCCGGCTTCCTTGTCGTCCCAGTGCTGTTCCAGCGAGGTGATATGCGGCACGTGGGCGAAGTTGTAGAACGGCGCGGGCGAGGCCGTCGACCACTCCAGGCTGCGGCCATCCCACGGATCGCCAGTCAGGTCGCGGTTCTGCTTGCGGTCGCGGATACTGACCGCGAACTGCACCAACATCGCCAGGATGCCGGCGCCGATGACGAAGGCACCGACCAGCGCCACCACCAGGTAGGGATGCCAGTCGACGTTGGCATAGTGGTTCATCCGGCGGGTCATGCCCTTGAAGCCCAGTACGTAGAGCGGCATGAAGGCCAGGAAGAAGCCCGCCAGCCAGCACCAGAACGACACCTTGCCCCAGAACTCATTGAGCTTGAAGCCGAACACCTTCGGGAACCAGAAAGTGATTGCGGCCAGGCAGCCGAAGAGCACGCCGCCGATGATGACGTTATGGAAATGCGCAACCAGGAACAGGCTGTTGTGCAGGACAAAGTCGGCCCCGGGAATGGCGAGCAGCACGCCGGTCATGCCGCCGACCGCGAACGTCACCATAAAGCCGATGGTCCACATGGTCGAGGTATGGAAGCGGATCCGGCCCCGGTACATGGTGAACAGCCAGTTGAACAGCTTCACGCCGGTCGGGATCGAGATGATCGAGGTCATGATGCCGAAGAAGGCATTGACGTTCGCGCCCGAGCCCATGGTGAAGAAGTGGTGCAGCCAGACGAAGAACGACAGCACGCCGATCGAGGAGGTGGCGTACACCATCGACTTGTAGCCGAACAGGGGCTTGCGCGAGAACGTGGCGATGATCTCGGAGAAGGCGCCGAACGCCGGCAGGATCAGCACGTAGACCTCCGGGTGGCCCCAGATCCAGATCAGGTTCACGTACATCATGGCGTTGCCGCCGAGCTCGTTGGTGAAGAAGTGCATGCCGAGGTAGCGGTCGGCGGTGAGCAGGGCCAGCGTGGCGGTCAGGACCGGGAAGATCGCCACGATCAGGATGTTGGTGATCAGCGCGGTCCAGGTGAAGACCGGCATCTTCATCAGGTTCAGGCCCGGCGCGCGCATGCGCAGGATCGTGACGATGAAGTTGATGCCCGTCAGGGTGGTGCCAAGCCCGGATATCTGCAGTGACCAGATGTAGTAGTCAACCCCTGGCGTGGGGCTGTAGCCGAGCTCGGACAGCGGCGGGTAGGCGACCCAGCCGGTGGCCGCGAAGTCGCCGACGAACATCGACATCATCACCAGCACCGCGCCCATTGCCGACATCCAGAAGCTCAGCGAATTGACGAACGGGAAGGCGACGTCGCGCGCGCCGATCTGCAGCGGCACGATCACGTTCATCAGCCCGAGCACCAGCGGCGTCGCGACAAAGAAGATCATGATCACGCCGTGCGCCGTGAAGATCTGGTCGTAGTGGTGCGGCGGCAGGTAGCCCGCGCCATCGCCATAGGCGATCGCCTGCTGGGCGCGCATCATGATGGCGTCGGCAAAGCCGCGCAGCAGCATCACCAGCGCCAGGATGATGTACATCACGCCGACCTTCTTGTGGTCGACCGAGCAGATCCATTCGTTCCACAGGTATTTCCATTTGCCGTAGTACGTAATGGCGCCCATCAGCGCGATGCCCAGCACGATCACGACGGCCAGCGTCCCCATGATGATCGGCTCATGGAGAGGGATGGCGTCCAGGTTGAGTTTTCCAAGCATTCTTATTGCTCCATGCGGCCAGCGGGCGCCGTCGGGACGCGCTGGAAGGCCTGCAGAGATTCCGGGGTGTCCGCGCGGCAGATCTGGCCGTTTTCCAGCATGTATTTGTCGACGACCTGGTCGAACAGCTTCGGCGCGACGGCGGCGTAAAGCGTCACGGGATCCTTGCTGCTGGGCAGTTCAAGCGTGCGGTAGGTCTTCAGGTCGAGCGCCTGGGACGAAGCGCGGGCAGCCTGGATCCAGGCATCGAACTCCTCGCGCGAGGTGGCCAGGGTCTTGAAGTGCATGTCCGAGAAGCCGGGGCCGCTGTAGGCAGCGGACTGGCCGAGATAGACGCCCGGCGTGTCGGCGATCAGGTGCAGGCGCGTCTGCATCCCCGCCATGGTGTAGACCATGCTGCCGAGCTGCGGGATGAAGAACGAGTTCATCATCGATTCCGCGGTCAGCCGGAAATTGACCGGCGTGCCGACCGGGATCGCAAGCTGGTTCAGCGACGCGACGCCGTATTCCGGATAAATGAACAGCCATTTCCAGTTCAGCGCGATCACATCGACCTGGATCGGCTTGACCTGCGATTCCAGGGGCCGATAGGGATCGAGCTTGTGCGTCGAGTCCCAGATCAGCACAGCCAGGCAGGCCACGATGACGCAGGGGATGCCCCAGACCACGACCTCGATCCTGGTGGAGTGCGCCCATTTGGGGGCATAGGTGGCGCTCGTATTGGTCTCACGGTAGCGCCATGCGAACCACAGCGTCAGGACGATCACGGGGATGACGACCATCAGCATGACGAACAGGGAGATCAGGATCAGTGACTTTTCCTGTTCCCCGATGCTGCCCTTGGGATTGAGCAGTTCCAGGTTGCAGCCACTCAGCAGCGCGCTCAGGCAGGCGCTCAGCAACAGGGTGGGAAGACGGCGCTGCGG